>JAFZNI010000196.1 GCA_017551005.1 Prevotella sp. | reverse complement strand
TCAAAAGGTTAATAGATTGTTTTAGGTTAGTAGTAATATTTATAGTTTTAGGTTTTTAGTTATTGGTAAGAGAAAGTTTTCAGCTGTGGATAACAGGAGGCAATTGTGAAATTCCCTTTTAAACTTTCAAATTTTTAGCCGTAAGGCTGAAAATTTCTTTTAGAGAAAAGGATTTTTAGTTAAACATAGGCTTTTTTGATGCTACTGCTCGCGAGAGTGGTGGCATCTTTTTTTGGTAGTTTCAATTAATATTTGTAATTTTGCAGCAAATATATAATATCTATGGTAGAAAACTGTTATTTGAACGATGCAGTCAGACTGTTGAAGGCGCTGATAGCCACACCATCAGTCAGCAGAGATGAGGAGCGCGCAACCAATCTGCTAAGTCGCTATTTAGAAGAATGGGGATTGCCTCACGGTCGTGAGGGCAATAACCTGTGGGTAGGTTGTCAGGACTGGAACAACGACCGTCCGACGGTGATGCTGAATGCCCATATCGACACCGTCAAGCCTGTTGCCACCTGGACCCGCGATCCTTATCAGCCAACCCAAGAAGGCGATATCCTCTATGGCTTAGGTTCCAATGACTGTGGAGGTGGCCTTGTGGCATTGCTTCAAACCTATCGCATGATGCTTCACCGCCCCCGTAACTACAATATTCTCTGGGTAGCCTCTGCTGAGGAGGAGGTCTCGGGCAAGGACGGTTTCAGTCGTGTTATGTCAAGACTGCCGAAGATTGACGTGGCCATCGTAGGTGAGCCCACAGGTATGCAGCCCGCCATCGCCGAAAAGGGGTTGATGGTCATCGACGGTTATGCCGACGGCATATCGGGTCATGCTGCCAGGAACGAAGGAGTGAATGCCATCTATGAGGCCTTGGATGATCTGGTCTGGCTGAGAGACTACAAGTTCCGCAAGGAGAGTACGTTGTTAGGTCCTACAAAGATGACTGTGACCGTCGTGGAGGCTGGCACTCAGCACAACGTCATTCCCGACTCTCTCCATTTTATTATAGATGTACGCGCGAACGAGTATTATCAGAATGAATATCTGTTTGAGTTCCTACGGAAGAAAATGAAAAAATGCCGTCTGGAGGCCCGTTCGTTCCGTCTGCATTCGTCGAGTATCCCAGAGACGCATCCCTTGGTACAGAAATGTATGGCAATGGGTATGAAGCCCTTTGGCAGTCCCACTCTCAGCGACCAGGCCCTGATGCCCTTCCCGTCAATGAAACTGGGTCCTGGCGATTCTGCTCGCAGCCACTCTGCCGACGAGTTCATCCGCATCTCCGAGATAGAGCAGGCCATCGACACGTATGTGCGGCTGCTCTCGGACTTCCAACTATAATCAAGGAATAAACTATCTGCTCAACCAAGACAAGGGGTTGAGCAAAGCACCTGACAGCCGGCGCAACTGGAACTTCATCGTACCATCCCGACTGACAGTTCCTATGACTTGGCGTGTGCTGACTTTCTGTCCACTCGTGACATTCACCGACGAGAGGTCACTATATACGGAGAAGTAAGTCCCATGGCGCACGATGACAATTACCGCCCCCCTATAGTCAACAACCCGACTGACCTCTCCGTCGAAGATACAACGAACCTTCGCTCCAGACTGTCCTTTCAGTTCGATACCTTTCATATCCTGTACCGTCGTACCCTTCAGTCCTTCCACACGATGCTGACCCTGGGTGTTGACAATCTTATAAGGCCCCGTAATGGGCATAGGGAACCGTCCTTTGTTACTCTCGAAATTTCCACTCAACTGACGGTCGACAGACGACACATTCCACGATTCTTCCGATTTCTTTTTGGCCTCAGCCATCTCCTTTTCACGTGCCTTGGCTTCATCGGCCGCTTTACGCTCTGCCTCTTTTCGAGCATTCTCTGCCTCACGGGCAGCCTTCTCTGCAGCAGCCTTCTCGCGTTCACTTTTACGAGCGGCAGCACGGGCCTCTGCCTTTGCCTTAGCCTCCTTCTCCTTTGCCTCCTGAATCTTACGGGCATTCTCTCGGGCAGCGGCTTCGGCAGCAGCCTTCTTACGGGCCATTTCGGCCTCTTGTTTCTTACGGGCTTCCTCTGCGGCTTTCTTCTTTCGTTCTGCCTCGGCACGAGCCTTGGCACGGGCAATCTCTTCGGCAATCAACTTGTCGATCTGTGCATTCAGTTCAGCGTCTTTCTTACGTTGCTGTTCCAAGACACTCTGGATGGTTTTCTGCTGTTTTTGCAAGGAGGTCACCACCTTTTGCTGTTCAACCTGTTTGTTTTCAAGTGACTTTTTTTCTTGTTCCCCACGGTAGAGCAGGTCGTTTTTCTGTTTTTTCACACCCGACAGTTCCTCGACCGCTTCGGCAACCTGCTGTTGCATGGACTGGACAGCCTCACCCTGAGCCCGTTGGAAGACGGCATACTCCCGCATAAAGCGCAAACGACGGAACATCTGTGAGAAGTTCTTGGCACTGAAAATAAACATCAACTGGTTCTGAATATCCCGATTGCGGTGCATATAGCGTACGGACTTCTTGAAACGTTCCTTCCGTTCTTCAAGTTCTTTTCCCAGATTCTTTACCTGAAGATCCAAAACCTGTATATTCCCATCAAGGGTACTGATGTCACGACGAATGGTGTCAATTGTCCGACGCTTGTCACTGATCTCCGTATTGATGATCATCAGGTTCTGCAGACGTTTTTTCACGTCCTGCTCATTCTGGCGCAACTTGCGTTCCTGCTCCTTCATCTGCTGTTGGAGTTGTTGGCGCTGGTTCTGCAACCCTTTAACCGTCACAGGCTGCTCCTTAGTGGTAGATTGCTTCTTAGTTGACTTTTTGGCAGGTTGTTTTTTAGAGACAGTCTTAGTGGTAGTAACCTTTTTCCGGACAGTTGTCTTTTTCTGTCCGGAAACGGTCACTACAAAGAGACAAAACAACAGGAGAACAACCTGCAGTCGTTTCATCTGCTATTTACAGGGACATAAAGCGACGGAGGATCTCATCGACCGTCACCTCACGGTATTTGTTGGATACTTCAGTGCGGGTTTCCCACTCCGTGTCATTACCAAGATAGTTGAGTGTCATACCGAGTTTCACTTCCTTCTTAGCAGTTGTCAAAGCAATGGCATGCTTGGTGGGGTACTTCTTACCAGAGAACATCTCAAACTTATCGTAATCCCAGTTCAACTGTGCACTGTTCTCCGGATTGAAGCGGTCCTTGTACTGAATATTAGCCATCTTGATGGCAGCATCCTTATTTCCAACGAGCCAACTATAATCCATCTTGCCTTCATTCAACTGGATGATCATGTCATCACCGCTCTCAATGGTCGTATAGACGGCCGTCGTATCAGAAGCGGCAGGCTTCTTGCCAATGACGACTGGATTGGGCTTAAACAACTCGTTCCAGAACAGGGCCTGCATCGAACTGAAGTCCAAACCACTATTACGCAGGAAATCCACCTGCATCCAAGGTGCCTTCAAGTACTGTTTGTTGATACGGTCCATAATCAGTACATAGTCCTTGGTCATCTCAATACGTCCGGCCTCTACGAAACCGAATGCCATCAGTTGAAGACGGATCACATCATCGCGCTTCATCTTTAGGTTACCTGTCAACGTCAATTTCTGTGCACCTACCTCAACAGAGAACTTCACCTTCGAAGTAATAAAGCGGGCGGATGTGACATTGTCCTGTACTCTCTCCACAAAATCCTTCTGCTGTTGTTGCTCGACAGTCAGAGGTTGCGGGGTCTCTTCTTTCACGCTCTTCTTGTGTAAAAAACAAGAAGTCAGCATCAGCGGCATTGCCAAAACGGCAATCTTCAAAAAACTGGATGATTTCATTCTTTAAAATATTTTTTAAGTTTAACTTTTCTAATAAGTACCTTGTTCTCTGAGTCACCTTTCAGGGCATCCTGCCAAAAGACCAATGCCTTGTCGGGATCCTTACAATACCAGTAGATATCGCCGGCATGCTCATAGATGGCCGCATTGCCAATGGTATCTCCATTGAGAGCGACAGTCTCTACATTCTGTAAAGCCTGATCAATGTATATTTTCGCTTCAGCATAACGCTCCTGCATGAAAAGGATCCATGCAAAAGTGTCAAGATAGGTGGCATTCTTTGGTTCTGCCTTCAACGTCTTCATGCTCATCGTCTCGGCCTTCGACAGGTTTTCATTGCGCAGGCTGAGATAATAGGCATAGTTGTTCAGGCACGGAATATTATCGGGTTTCCATTGCAGGCAGGAGTCATAGGCAGCAAAAGCCTCTTCTACCCGTCCTTTCTTATGGAGGATCTCGCCCATCACCTCATAGAAGTCTGAGACAATATCCGCATTACTCCTCTCGTTGATGACGCTTACCCCGTTCTGGAAGGTGGAAAGCGCCTGATCCAGACTGTCACGCTGATAATAGGCTATTCCCTGATAATAATAGAATGCCATATCGTCAGGATTATATTCCCTGGCCGTCTGACAGAGTTCTATCACACGGTCCTTATCATCTTCTGCCCAAGCATAGCCCACCAGATGCAGACGTGCCACCGAATTGTCCGGTGCCAGTTTCAAGATGTGATTCAGCACAGGCTTGATACTATCCGAAGGCATCTTTTTTAAATCCATATAGGTGGCACACAACATCGGGATATCCACATCGGTAGTATCTACCGCCATCATCTGGTGGAACATCCGGAGCACCTCCGTACTGTCGCCGCCAGCCTGTTCATTGGTTCCGATAATCTGTCGGATCAGGTAAGTCTTCTCTTCCAGGCTCGTGTTTCTGCCCAACAATACCCGTCGCGTCAACGAATCAGCCATCTTATGATTCTCCTGCGACTGGTAATAAGTACGCAATGACATTAGGACACGGTTGTTATTTGGCTCTTCTGTCAGGATACGGTTGTAGATATCCAGTGCCTGTTTCGTCTCACCGTTCATCATCAGGCTCTCCCCGTACATCGCCAGATAGTTCAAGTCATTGGGGTATTGCTTGGCAAGGGCTGCCATTTCTGCCACCGCAGCCTTCTCATTGCCCATTCGCGTATAAACCTCGCTCTTCGCCAAGGACAGTCGTTCACTCTTGCCATCAATCATCTCGATCCGATCCAACACGGCAACGGCATTTTGAAAATCGCCTACCTCCTGATAGAGTTGAAAGAGCATCTCCAACAAGTTTTCCCTGTCTTTATGACGTTCATAAAGTTTCTCAACCACAGTAATGGCATCCTGATAGTTCTGCTGACGGATATACACCTGCGCCAGCGTCTCCATATAAGTCTCATTCTGAGGGTTCAGACGGGCTGCTGTCTGAAAAAAATCGAGGGATTTATCCGTTTGTTTCAAGGCACTGTAATACTGCGCCATAAAGAAATAGACTTCTGCCGCATGAGGATTGATGTCCAGACAATGGTTCAACAAATCGAAGGCCGCATCATTCTGACCTTTTTGTCGCTGAATCATCGCTTCCATGAAGAAATGATCATAGAGACGCGACTGTTCTGGGGAGAGTTGGGGTTTCCCTTCCATCACGACACCCGCTTCACCGCTCGTCTTTGCAGCGGTTGAACACGACAAGATGCCTACTGTCAGTACGGCCATCAGCATCCAGGCCTGCGTGATTGTTCTATTCCTCTTCTTCGTGACCAATCTTCCCTTTGAGTTTATTTCACACCTGTATGCCCATAGCCACCAGCCCCGCGTTCTGTTTCATCAAGCATCTCCACGGCTTCAAATACAGCCTGTTCGTGACGGGCGATAACCATTTGGGCAATACGCTCTCCGTCTTCCACGACAAAGTCCTCCTGCGACAGATTAATGAGCACTACGCCCACCTCACCGCGATAGTCAGCATCCACCGTCCCAGGGGCATTCAGCACTGTAACGCCCTTTTTCAGGGCCAATCCACTACGCGGGCGGACCTGTGCTTCATAACCCTCAGGCAAGGCAATATACAGACCTGTCGGAATGAGTCTGCGCTCCATCGGCTTCAGTGTTATCGAAGCGTCTAAATTTGCCCGCAAATCCATCCCCGCACTCTGTGTGGTGGCATACTGTGGCAACGGCTGATGGCCTTTGTTGACAACCTTGATCTTGAGCATACTTTTAAAATTTCATTTTAACATTGGTGCAAAAGTACGCATTTATCTTGAAATATCCATATTTTTCCCAAGAAAATATTGTTTTTTATAATAAATTCGCTACTTTTGCAGTCAATTATGATGAATTGGCAGCAACTTATATCCAACAAACGGCTCGGACAAGAGCACAAACACCCAGAGCGCCATGATGACCGGACGGAGTTTAAACGCGACTACGACCGACTGATTTTCTCGGCACCTTTCCGTCGTCTGCAAAACAAGACACAGGTATTCCCCTTGCCAGGTAGTGTCTTTGTACACAACCGTCTCACCCACTCTTTGGAAGTGGCTAGTGTAGGTATGTCATTAGGCAACGATGTGGCGAAGCAACTCATCCATCGCCACCCGGAACTGAAAGACACCCTTTTTGCTGAGATCGGACAGATTGTAGCCACGGCCTGTCTGGCCCACGACATGGGCAACCCTCCCTTTGGCCATAGTGGAGAGAAGGCCATCCAGACATATTTTTCAGAAGGATCTGGCAGAGACCTGCAACGGGAGGTGAGTCACCAGTTTTGGGACGACATCACCCATTTCGAGGGCAATGCTAATGCTTTCCGTCTGCTTACCCACCAGTTCAAGGGTCGTCGAGCAGGCGGTTTTGTCATGACTTATTCCACGCTTGCCAGCATCGTGAAATATCCTTTCTCCTCTACACTCGCCAGCAAGAAAGGTAAATTCGGTTTTTTCGATGAAGAGAAGGACATCTACCGGAAAGTTGCCGATGAATTGGGGATTATTTGTCTTTCAGAGCCAGGAGAGCCTCTTCGCTATGTCCGTCATCCGTTGGTCTATTTGGTAGAGGCGGCCGATGATATCTGTTATGAAATCATGGACCTGGAGGATGCCCATAAGTTAAAGATTCTTTCCTATGAAGAGACGGCTCAACTCATGCTCAGTTTCTTCGACGAGACCCAGCAGAAAAGCATACTGCAACGCATCATTGATGAAGGGCTGACCGACGACAACGAGAAGGTGGTTTATATGCGGGCTTGCGTCATCGGCAAACTGGAGAGCGAGTGCGTCCGTGTGTTCATCGAACACGAAGAGGAAATCCTCAATGGTATCTTTGGAGGCTCCCTCATCGGCCATATCTCCAAAACGCCCAGCGAAGCCTATAAAAAATGTGCCTCACTCTCCGTAGAGCGCATCTACAAGAGTCGTCCTGTACTCGACGTGGAACTCTCTGGTTACAAGATTATGGAGACACTGATGACCCATTTCATCGAGGCTGCCCGCCATCCCGACCGTTTTTATTCCAAACAACTCATCAGCCGTGTAAGCAGCCAGTACGACATCGACTCATCCAAATTGGAAACCCGCCTCATGGCCGTCATCGACTACATCAGTGGCATGACAGATGTCTATGCCCTCGACGTCTATCAGAAGATCTGCGGAATAGCACTGCCTATCGTATGATTCAGCGCGGTTTGTAGATGACCTTATTAGCACCACTGGTGATTTTCAGGGCATCGGGGTGCTCTTTTATAAAGGAATCGATATGTCGCACACGCTTGTCTTCAAGGATTTCATCAACGGCAATGAGAATGCCAGTTTCCTCGACATCGCCAAACCCATAGTTGATGGCCGTACCAAATAGTTTCATCGTGGGCGAGAGACTCATATAGGCATTGACCAATGGCGGGATATTATAACCAAGTTTGCGGATTTCGCGATTTAGGATACGATAATCGCCCTTGAAAGTGTTTTCGCAAAACAGACGCTCCAATTCCTGGGGGTCGGCTTCAATTTTCAGCGGTTTCATCGGGATAATCAGGCGTTCCTTGTCATCGAAATGCTTCTTCAGAAAATAGAGAATCATGTCGCGTCCCTTGCGGATATACGAGGGGTACATGGTCATCTTGCCAAAGAAATATTTCACATTAGGTTTGATGACGGTCAGAGCCCCAAGACCATCCCAGAGATTATCAAGTGCAAAGAGGCTCTTGGCCCCCATGCGTGACGACTGATATGGCAGTGCCACAAACGAACGTCCAAGTTCGATAGTATATGGCATATACTCTTTCAGGAACTTGTCAGAAAAATGGAACATGTGGCTGGTAGCGAGTTTGGGCTGTCCTTGTTCATCCATCTCCCAGGCAGAGCCCTCGAGATAACGGTAGCCACCAATGATCTCTTCGGCCTCCGGATTCCAGACGATGAGTTGTTTATAACAGTTCTCGCAGATGTCGAACTCATCGATATCCATTTCTTTACCGGTACCACCACCTGCCTCTCGGAAAGCGACTTCACGCAGACGGCCAATCTCCTTCATCACGTTGGGAGCATTGTGAGCCGTGATGATGTATATCTCGTTGTGACTCTTGTTGGTCATCCGAAGTTGACGGTCAGACGTCAATTCACTCTTCAGGACTTCTTTGTCGATGGGTTGGATAATCTCTTGTTCCATTTCTTGTTGGTTGGTTTTATTTGCTTGAAGTGGATAGGGCGTAAACTGTATCTTTGACGAACTGTGCCCACTCAGTGGGGGTCTTGCTCTTGTCGAAGGTCTGCCAAGGGATGGGCTTGCCGATGGTCACCTTGAAGGTCTTATGCACGTTTTTGTACATTTCATCGACCAAAAACAGCATGGCAAGGTTGAATTTCAAGTGCTTGTCACTGAAATTTGCCAAGCGATAGAAGAAGTTAGAGTTCTGGCCGCTGAAATGGATAGGCACCACATCGCGCTGGTATTCGACGCTCTTCGATAAAAAGGTCTTCTTCCAGGGTATGTCGCTGATGACACCGTCATGCTTGCGAGAACAGATACCAGCAGGGAACATGAGCATGTGGTTATCGCTTTGGAATCCTGCCTCCACCATTGCTGGGAAGTTACGACTCTGGTTACCTGTCTTATTGATAGGTATACAGACCGGTGCAAGTCCAGGGAGATTCATCAACAAATCATTGACAAGATAACGAAAACGGCCATTGTAATGACGCCCGATGATTGCACCAAGGGCAACCCCGTCTTCCCCGCCAAGGGGATGGTTACTGACAAAAGTGTAGAGCCGGCCATCGTTGGGGTCTGGCAGGTTCTCCTTCCCTTCTATTTCAAGCGTCATGTCAAGATACCTCACGCATTCCTCCAACCATTCCACGCCCGACTTCTCACGGCTCTCCCACAGAAAGGCGTTCACCCTATCCTGATGGACGATTCGTTCCAGCCAACTGACAAGGAATCCCGGCACATACTTTGCCTTGGATCCCATCTTCTGTCGAAGGATCTTATCGATATCGATTGTCTTCTCTGAAACAGCAGCCATTTTTCAATCTCATACTAACAAGTTGCAAAAATAGCACAAATCTTTTAATTATGAGCAAAAAAATCAAGAAATCTTTCAAAAAAGATACAATTTGAATACGATTTGCATTTTTACCCCCATAAGTATCCGAAAAAAGAGAAGAGAATCAAATTGCATTAGATGTAAAATCTCAGATAGCAAAAGAAGCCTCCAATAGTTAAAAATACTAAATGGTGGGGAATTAGTTCATAAAAGTGGATGAAAATGGGGAGAAATTGCTTAATTTTGTAACCGAATTCTTTATAAAAGTTGTACGTATGCGATTCTTAGGAAACATAGAAGCGAAGGCCGACGCTAAAGGAAGGGCGTTCCTGCCAGCCGTTTTCCGCAAGGTGCTGCAAGCATCGGGCGAGGAAAACCTCGTGCTGCGCAAGGATATTTTCCAGCAGTGTCTGGTTCTGTTTCCTGAAAGTGTATGGAATCAGCGCGTAGATCTGCTTAAATCCCAGTTGAAGCAGTGGAAACCAACGCATCAGCAGATATTAAGGCAGTTCGTTTCGGAGGCGGAGGTGGTCAGCCTTGACGGGAATGGCCGCTTCCTGATCTCCAAACGTTTACAACGGATGGCCAACCTGGAACAGGACTTGCAATTCATCGGTGTTGACGACACGATTGAGATATGGTCACCCCAACGTCTGAAGGAGAGTCTGAAGACAGATGAAGAATTTGGAGCCGCTTTAGAAGACATCATGAATACTGACGACGCTCAATGATCAAGACGGCTGAGACATATCATGTACCAGTACTCCTTCGGGAGAGCGTCGACGGGCTTGCTATCAAGCCCGACGGTGTTTATATAGACACAACCTTTGGTGGTGGCGGCCACAGCAAGGAGATACTCGACAGACTGGGGAAGAAAGGACATCTGTTCAGTTTCGACCAGGATGCAGACGCAGAAAAAAACAGCATAAATGACGAGCGGTTTACCTTCGTCAGGAGCAATTTCAGATATATCAAAAACTGGATGCGCTACTATGGCATAGAGCAGGTAGACGGTCTGCTGGCCGACCTTGGCGTCTCCAGCCATCATTTCGACGATGAGACACGCGGTTTCTCCTTCCGTTATGAGGCTCCTTTGGATATGCGGATGAACAAGCGGGCAGGAAAGACGGCTACCGACATCCTCAATGAGGCTGAAGAGAGTCAATTGGCCGACATCCTGTATATCTACGGAGAGTTGAAACAAGCACGGAGAATCGCTTCCGCCATTGTGAAAGGGAGGACCACGCAACGGATAGAGACCACGGCCGACCTGATAAGAGTGACTGATGGGTTACTTGGGTCTAATGGATATAATGGGAACGAGAAGAAAGAAATGGCAAAACTCTTCCAGGCCCTGCGCATTGAAGTCAATCACGAGATGGACGCGCTTCGCGAGATGCTTAATGGTGCACGCGACCTGCTCAGTCCGAGAGGACGACTCTCCGTGATCACCTACCACTCACTGGAAGACCGAATGGTCAAGAACTTCATCAAGGCGGGTAATGCCGAAGGAAAGGTCAGCCAGGATTTCTTCGGACGGATAGAGGCTCCTTTCAAAACCGTCAACAACAAAGTGATAACGCCCTCTGCCGACGAACAGGCTCAGAACCCGCGCAGCAGGAGTGCGAAACTAAGAATAGGGGAGAGAGTATGAATTAGGACGACCTAGGACAGCCTAGGATAACCTAGGATAAATTAAGAGATATGGACGAAAACGAGATAAAGGAGCAAACGAAGGAGACCATCCGAAAAATCAAGGAGACAGTTAAGGAAGAAGATCCCAAACTGTCATCCACTCTGACCCTACGTACGATTCTGGGCGGTGATTTCCTCACGGCCGAGATGGTACGCCATCAGATCTGGCTCATCATGCTTATCGTCCTGTTCGCCATTGTCTACGTTGCTTTCAGATACCAGTGTCAGCAGGATATGATTGCCATCGACAAGATGGAAAAAGAACTGCTTGATGCAAAATACAAGGCCCTGTCGAGTTCCAGTACCCTCACGGAGAAATGTCGGGAGAGCCATGTGCTGGACGCTCTGCGGAACAACAAAGACAGTGTGCTGCATATTGCTGACCAGCCACCTTATATAATAAATGTAGAGGAATAGGATTAATGGGTTTAATAGTTGAATGAGTAGGTTTATTTCAGATAAAGTCATGCCCAGGTACTTTGCCATTGCGGTAGTCCTGACGCTCATTAGTTTTGCCATTATCGGCAAAGCCATGTATATTATGACCGCCAAGAAGACCTACTGGACACAGGTGGCCTCTCGCCTGAAGCGTGATAGTGTCAGTGTGAAACCCACACGTGGTAATATCCTCAGCAGTGACGGCCAACTCATGGCCAGTAGCATTCCAGAATACAAGGTGTTTATTGACTTCCAGGCAGGTGCCACCGACTCCATCGGTAACCACAACCGTGACTCTCTTTGGGAAGCCAACATCGATACTATCTGTTACGAACTCAACCAAATCTTCCCCACCCGCTCCGCAACAGAATTCAAGACATACCTTTTGGAAGGCAAGCACAAAGTGATGAAGAACGGGACCGTCGGTGCCCGCCATTGGGCCATCTGGCCAAGACGCATCGACTACAACACTTTCTGTGAGGTGCATAAGTTGCCTATTTTCTGTGAGCGTCCGGGCGTTGGAGGTTTCCACTGGGAGGAGTACAATTCCCGTCGTCATCCATTCGGTTCACTGGCCTGGCGTACCATCGGTGACGTGTATGTCGCCAAAGACAGTGCAAAGAATGGTCTGGAATTATCTTATGACTCCTTATTGCGAGGTACCAACGGACTTATGCACCGTCGTAAGGTACTCAGCAAGTACCTCGATATTCCTGTCCTGTCACCTATTGATGGGTGTGACATTGTAACCACCATCGATGTAAGTATGCAGGACTTGGCCGAGCGGGCTGTTATTGACGAGTTGAAAGAGATCAACGGTGAGATGGGTGTGGCCATCCTTATGGAAGTAAAGACAGGCGATGTGAAAGCCATCGTCAACATGAGCCGTGCAGCAGATGGCGAATATTATGAGATGGTAAACAATGCCATCAGTTACCGTTGTGAGCCTGGTTCAGTCTTCAAGGTGGCCTCTTTCCTCGTGGCCCTCGATGACGGGGTCGTCGACACCAGTTATGTCATCCATACCGGCAGTGGCGTATTGGAGATGCACGGACGTCCTATGAAAGACCACAACTGGCGTCGTGGAGGTTATCAGGACATCAACGTAGCCCGGGCTCTGGAAGTCAGTTCCAACATCGGCGTCAGCCACGTCATCGACAAGTTCTATGGCAGTAATCCCACGAAATATGTTCAGGGACTTTACCGCGTCGGTATCCATGAAGACCTAAAACTGCCACTGGTGGGCTATCACTCGCCCTGGATCCGAATGCCCGATACCAAGACCACCGACCGTACCAAATATTGGAGCAAGACCACTCTACCGTGGATGAGCATCGGCTATGAGACACAGATTGCGCCCATCAATACCGTGGCGTTCTATAATGCCATTGCCAACAATGGTAAGATGATGCAGCCCCGCTTCGTCAAGCAACTCATCAAAGACGGACAGGTCATCAGGGAGTTCGAGCCTGTTGTCCTGAAGCAAAGCATTGCTAAGCCTCAGGCCATCAAAACCATGCAAACCATATTGGAACATGTGGTCAGTCAGGGCCTTGGTCGTAAGGCTGGCTCCAAGATGTTCAAGGTAGCCGGAAAGACTGGAACTGCCCAGGTGGCTGACCAATATGGCGGCTACCACTCTGGCACGACCCGTTATTGGCTGTCGTTTGCAGGCTATTTCCCAGCCGATGATCCGCGTTACACCTGCATCGTCTGTCTGAAAAAATCCGGCCTGCCCGCCTCTGGCGGTGGCATGAGTGGAGTGGTGTTCCATCGCATCTCCGAAGGGGTGATGGCCCAGAACCTGAAACTCAGCGTGGCCGATGCACGAGATGAGAAATCCGTGTTCGTCCCCGATGTAAAGGAAGGTGATGTCACACCTGCCGACTATGTCCTCAATAGTCTGCGCATCAAGAAGAGACCGTCCGTGTCTGCGAAGAACGTCCCAGCCGATATCATCCCCGACCTGACAGGAATGGGGGCCAGAGATGCTGTATACCAACTGGAACGACGCGGTGTCAAAGCCATCGTGAAAGGGCGCGGCAAAGTCAAGTCACAAAGCATATACAGTGGCACTGCCGTTAAACAAGGCATGGCATGTGAACTGAGGTTGGAATGAGAAATGAAGAGTGAAAAGTGAATAACGATATGAAACTGAACGAGTTACTCAAAAACGTAGAAGTCCTCAACGTCATCGGTGACACAACGACCGACATCACAGGTGTGAACATTGACTCACGCCGTATTGAGGCAGGACATCTTTTCGTAGCCATCGCCGGCACACAGACCGATGGTCATCAGTTCATCCCAAAAGCCATCGAATTGGGGGCAAAGGCCATCCTCTGTGAGAAGGTTCCAGAAATATGTACAGCAGGGATCACTTATATCCAGGTGTCCTCAACAGAGGATGCGGTCGGTAAGGTGGCCACACAGTTTTATGGCGACCCGTCCAGAAAACTGACACTGGTCGGTGTCACCGGCACCAACGGTAAGACCACCATTGCCACCTTATTATATAATATGTTCCGCCAGTTCGGACACAAGTGTGGCCTACTCTCCACCGTCTGCAACTATATCGAGGGTGAAGCCATCCCCACCAGTCATACCACGCCCGATCCCATCGAACTGAACCATTTGCTGGCACAGATGGTAGAGGCTGGCTGCGAGTATGCTTTTATGGAGTGCTCCAGTCATGCCATCGCCCAGAAGCGTATCGGTGGCCTGAAATTCAAAGGAGGACTCTTCACCAATCTCACCCGCGACCACCTCGACTACCACAAGACTTTCGAGAACTACCGTGATGCCAAGAAGGCTTTCTTCGACGGACTGGAAAAAGACGCCTTTGCCATTGTCAATGCAGATGACAAGAACGGTCTTTTCATGGTACAGAACACGAAGGCACAGGTGAAGACCTACTCCATCCGTAGCATGGCCGACTATAAGGCGAAGATCATCGAATGTCATTTCGAAGGTATGTACTTGGAGATTGATGGGCATGAGGTAGGCGTTCGGTTCATCGGCAAGTTCAATGTCAGCAACCTGCTGGCAGTCTATGGGGCAGCCGTCATGCTGGGCAAGAAACCGGAGGACATCCTCGTGATACTCAGTACCCTCAAGAGTGTCAATGGCCGACTGGAACCGATCCGTTCCCCAGAGGGATTTACGGCTGTGGTCGACTATGCCCACACCCCCGATGCCTTGGAGAATGTCTTGAAAGCCATCCATGAGGTACTCGACGGAAAGGGGAAGGTCATCACAGTCTGTGGTGCCGGTGGCAACCGCGACAAGGGCAAGCGTCCACTCATGGCTCAAGAGGCTGTCAAACAAAGTGACAGAGTTATCATCACCTCTGATAATCCCCGTTTCGAGGAACCGCAGGATATTATCAATGATATGCTCGCCGGACTTGATTCCCGACAGATGAAGAAGGTCGTCTCCATCGTCGACCGCAGGGAGGCTATCCGAACAGCCTGTATGATGGCAGAAAAAGGCGACGTGATTCTCATTGCCGGCAAAGGTCATGAGGACTATCAGGAAATCAAGGGTGTAAAACACCATTTTGACGACAAAGAGGTGGTAAGAGAGATTTTTGGAATTGACAAATAAATAATAAAAGCCATGTTGTACTATTTCTTCAGATTCTTAGAGCAGTATAATATCCCAGGCTCTCACATGTGGGCCTACATCTCGTTCCGTTCACTGTTGACACTGATTTTCTCCTTGCTCATCTCTGCCTGGTTTGGTGAGAAGTTCATCAAGTGGATGAAACGACGGAAGATATTCGAGACGGAGCGCGACCCGGAGATCGATCCCTTCGGTGTCGAAAAGAAGGGTGTTCCTACAATGGGCGGTATCATCATTATCGTCAGTATCCTCGTACCAATACTCTTGTTCGGACGTATCCGCAACATTTACCTTATCCTGATGATTGTCACCACTCTCTGGTTAGGATTCCTAGGATTCCTCGACGACTACATCAAGATTTTCAAGCGCGACAAGGAGGGGCTGAAAGGCAAATATAAGATTGTTGGCCAGATCAGCATTGGTTTCATCGTAGGTCTGACCCTCTGGCTCAGTCCGGATGTTGTGGTGCGCGAGAATGTCAACGTCCAGCAACAGAACCAGGAGATTGTAGTCAAGCATCAACAGGAGGCTGTCAAATCATTACAGACCACTATCCCCTTTGTCAAAAACCATAACCTGAACTACTCCGAGGTACTGGGGTTCTTGGGTAAATATAAAGTGGCAGCCGGTTGGGCGATTTTCGTTCTGATGACCATCCTGGTGGTAACGGCTGTCAGCAACGGCGCCAACCTCAACGATGGTATGGATGGCATGTGTGCAGGCAATTCCGCCATTATTGGTGTGGCTTTGGGTATCTTAACCTATGTCTCGTCGCACATCGGCTATGCCTCATATTTCGACATTATGTACATTCCACACTCTGAGGAACTGGTTATTTTCCTCTGCGCCTTCGTAGGAGCCATGGTCGGTTTCCTGTGGTATAACGCCTATCCCGCCCAGGTCTTTATGGGCGATACGGGTTCTCTGACCATCGGCGGTATCATCGGCGTCTGTGCTGTCATCATCCACAAAGAACTGCTGCTGCCTATCCTCTGCGGTATCTTCTTCGTCGAGAGTCTCAGTGTCATTATCCAGACACAGTGGTTCAAGATCCAGAAGCGCAAGGGTAAGCGTGTCCGTGTGTTCCGGGCCACACCCATCCATGACAATTTCCGCAAACTCGACAAGCAGTTGGATACCACCAGCACCTATATCCTGAAGGGCTGGCCCCATCGGCCGTTCCATGAGTCTAAGATCACCATTCGCTTTTGGATTACGACCATTATTCTGGCTGCATTGACTATTATAACACTAAAGATAAGATAAGCCACAGATTACACAGATTATTAAGAAATGAAAAAGAGAATCGTTATATTAGGCGCAGGCGAGAGTGGCGCAGGTGCTGCCGTACTGGCCAAAAAGGAAGGCTTTGACGTGTTTGTGTCTGACATGTCTAAAATTGCCGATAAGTACAAGAAGATGCTCGACGACCGCGATATCGAATGGGAGGAAGGTCAGCATACAGAAGGGAAAATACTCAATGCCGATGAGATCATCAAGAGTCCTGGTATCCCCGATACCGCCCCGATGATTAAGAAGGTGAAGGAGAAAGGCATTCACATCATCAGTGAGATAGAGTTTGCAGGCCGTTACACCCACTCGAAGATGATCTGCATCACCGGATCTAACGGTAAGACCACAACCACCTCACTCATCTACCATATCTTCAAGGATGCTGGCTATGATGCCGGACTGGCTGGTAACATCGGTAACTCACTGGCTTTGCAAGTGGCTGAGGATCCGCACGCATACTATATCATCGAACTCAGTTCGTTCCAACTCGACAATATGTATGACTTCCGTGCCAACATCGCCATTCTCTTGAATATCACACCCGACCATCTGGACCGGTACGACTTCAAGATGCAGAACTACGTGGACGCAAAGATGCGTATCATTCAGAATCAGACAGGCGACGATGCCTTCATCTACTGGGCCGATGACCCCATTATCAAGAGGGAACTGGAGAAATACGATATCCATGCCATTCAGTATCCCTTTGCCGAATTGAAAGAGAAAGGTGTCATCGGCTACATCGAGGAGGGTCAGTACAAGATTGAGAAACCCGAGCCCTTCAACATGGAACAGGAGAGTCTCAGTCTGACGGGCAAACATAATATCTACAACTCCCTGGCCGCCGGTATCGCAGCCGACATAGCAGGTATCAAAAAGGAGGAGATCCGCAAGTCCCTAAGTGATTTCCCTGGGGTGGAGCACCGTCTGGAAAAAGTCTGCACCGTTCGCGGCGTACAATATATCAACGACTCCAAGGCCACGAATGTCGATGCATGCTGGTATGCCTTAGAAGCCATGAAGACCAAGGTCATCCTCATCATCGGAGGTAAGGACAAAGGCAATGACTACGAGCCCATCAAGCCTCTTGTGAAGGAGAAATGTTCGGGCATCGTCTATCTTGGAGCCGACAATCAGAAACTGCACGACAACTTCGACAGCCTGGGTATTCCCGTCAGCGACACGCATTCCATGAAGGACTGTGTGGCTGCCTGCTATGAAATGGCCAAACCGGGCGAGACCGTACTGTTGAGCCCCTGCTGTGCTTCGTTCGACCTCTTCAAGAACATGGAGGATCGTGGTGAACAATTTAAAGAATTGGTAAGGAATCTCTAGGACAACCTAGGATAGCCTAGGATAGCCTAGGAATGCCTAGAAAATGAAAGAAGAGTATGAATAAGAAATTAGGAAATCTGTTTAAGGGAGACAGGGTCATCTGGATGGTACTCCTGTTCCTGTGCCTGATCAGCATCGTGGAGGTGTTCTCTGCCTCCAGCACGCTGACCTACAAGAGCCAGGACTATCTGGGTCCCATCATCGGACATACCTGGAAGATCTTGGTAGGCGTGGGTGTGGCCATTCTCATCTTGAACGTTCCCTGTCGTTTCTTCAAACTGGCAACGCCCGGTCTGTTGCTCATCTCCGTCATTATGTTGCTTTGGGTACTTTTCTTCGGAGAGAAAACCAATGACGCCGGACGTTGGATCAGTTTACTGGGTCTGAAATTCCAACCTTCTGAGATTGCCAAAGGCACGATGGTGCTCGTGACAGCCCAGATTCTCAGTGCTATGCAGCGTGATGACGGAGCCGACAAACGGGCCTTTAAATATATACTCTTCATCGTTCTTCCTTTCTGTCTGCTCATCGGACTGGAAAATCTCTCTACGGCAGCCCTCATTCTGGCGGTTATCTTCCTAATGATGTTCATCGGACGGGTGCCCATAACACAGTTAGGCAAGTTCGTTGGTGCGGGTGCCATCCTCTTGATTCTGTTCATCGGCTCCATCTATCTGTTAGGCAGTTTCGAGAGCAGCGACAGCGGAGAGACCCAAACAGAGACGATCGTCAATAATGAAGTCAAGACAGACACGAAGAAAAAGACCACCTTCCTGCATCGTTTTAGCACATGGAAGGGGCGTATCGACAAGCACCTGAACAAAAAAGCCGTAGCACCGGAGGACTACGACCTCGACAAGGATGCTCAGGTGGCTCATGCGAACATCGCCATTGTCGGTAGTAACATCATCGGAAAGGGGCCTGGTAAGTCAGTAGAACGAGACTTCCTTCCTCAGGCTTTCAGCGATTTCATCTATGTCATCATCATTGAGGAATTGGGCATTCTTGGGGCAGCCTTCGTGGCCTTCCTATATATTGTCCTACTCTATCGGGCAGCCCGTATTGCCAGTCGCTGCGAGAATAATTTCCCGGCATTCCTGGTCATGGGTCTGGCCCTGATGCTAGTCATCCAGGCCACCTTCAATATGATGGTGGCAGTGGGTATTGCTCCGGTCACAGGCCAGCCCTTGCCACTCATCTCCCGTGGCGGCACGTCGACCATTATCAACTGTGCCTATATTGGAGCGATGTTAAGTGTTAGCCGTTCTGCGAAAAAAAGAGGGCAGAATATGCCGATAAACGAAATATAATTTGTAACTTTGCACACCAATATATATAAATAGGTATGGAGAAAGAGTTGAGAGTCATCATCAGCGGAGGCGGAACCGGAGGACATATCTTCCCCGCCGTCAGCATCGCCAACGCTATCAAAGCCTTGTACCCTGAAGCCAAAATCCTGTTCGTAGGGGCTTTGGGACGCATGGAGATGCAACGTGTCCCCGCCGCAGGCTACGAGATCAAGGGTCTGCCCATCCGCGGATTCTTCCGTCCGTTGTGGAAACCTGCCAATATCGGCGTGGCCATTGACTACCTCAGGAGCAAGTGGCTGGCCAAGAAGATTCTCAAACAGTTCCGTCCACAGGTGGCCGTCGGTGTAGGCGGCTATGCCAGCAGTGCTGCCTTAGGTGCCGCCAATAGTTTAGGCATCCCGACCTTACTGCAAGAACAGAACAGTTATGCAGGTCTTGCCAACAAGACCCTTGCCAGAAAGGCTTCCAAGATCTGTGTAGCCTACGAAGGGATGGAACGGTTCTTCCCCGCTGAGAAACTGATGCTTACAGGTAATCCCGTGCGACAGGCACTGTTAGAGACCACCATCACCCGCGAGGATGCCGTACGCAGTCTGGGATTCGACCCTGCCAAGAAAACCATCCTGCTTGTGGGCGGAAGTCTCGGAGCCAGAACCATCAACGAGAGTGTCTTACAGCACCTCGACCTCATCAAGGAGAGCGGCATCCAATTCATCTGGCAGACAGGTAAATATTACAATGCCAGCATCAACGAACAACTGAAAGGTCAAGATATCCCCAATCTGAAAGTCACAGACTTCATTACTGACATGGGAGCCGCCTACAAGGCCGCCGATCTGGTCATCAGTCGGGCTGGTGCCAGCAGTATCTCAGAATTCTGCCTCATCGGCAAACCCGTGATCCTCGTTCCCAGTCCAAATGTTGCGGAAGACCATCAGACGAAGAATGCCCTTGCCCTGGCCGACAAGGGGGCTGCCCTCTACGTCAAAGATGCAGAGGCGCCTGCCACCCTCTTGCCATTAGCCATCGAAACGGTTCAGGATGAGCAAAAACTCAAATCGCTCAGCGAAAATGTGCTCAAACTCGCCCTTCCTGATTCTGCCAACATCATCGCTCGTGAGGTCATCGCTCTCGCCCATTCAACCCATCAAACCCATTAGACCCATTATACCCATGAACATAAAAGAAATAAAAGCAGTCTATTTCGTAGGAGCAGGTGGTATCGGTATGAGTGCCATCGCCCGCTACTTCATTAAGAAAGGCCTCGTCGTGGCCGGCTACGACAAGACCCCTTCCGACCTTACCCGCAGGCTGGAAAAAGAAGGTATGCTCATCCATTATGAAGAGAACATCGATGAGATACCCCATGCCTGCAAGAAGAAGGAGTCATGTCTCATCATATACACCCCGGCCATTCCTGAGAACCATCAGGAACTCCGCTATTTCCGGGAAAACGGCTTTGAGATTCAGAAACGGGCTCAGGTCCTGGGAACTCTGACCCAGACCCACAAGGGTCTCTGTGTGGCAGGTACCCATGGTAAGACTACCACCTCCACCATGTGTGCCCATATCATGCACCAGAGCCACCTCAACTGCAACGCTTTCTTAGGAGGCATCTCCAAGAACTACGGGACGAACTATATCCTCTCCGACTCTGACTATGTCGTCATCGAGGCCGATGAGTTCGACCGCAGTTTCCATTGGCTCAGTCCCTGGATGTCAGTCATCACCTCCACAGATCCTGACCATCTGGACATCTACGGCACCAAGGAAGCCTATCTTGAGAGTTTCCGTCACTACACCGAACTGATTCAGCCGGGTGGTGCACTGATTATCCACCGTGACCTGGAAATGAAGGAACACCTTCGCGATGGCGTGCGTCGCTATGACTATAGTCTCAATGAAGGTGACTTTCATGCCGAGAACATCCGTATCGAAAACGGAGAGATTACCTTCGACTTCATCTCCCCCATCGAATGTGTACAAAATGTGGAACTGGGTCAGCCCATCCCCATCAATATTGAGAATGGCATTGCCGCAATGGCTATGGCCCAACTCAATGGCTGTACGGCTAAAGAACTGAAATTCGGTCTCCAAACCTACGGAGGTGTAGACCGTCGTTTCGACTTCAAGATCAAGACCGACCGTCTGGTCTTCCTCAGCGACTATGCCCACCATCCGAAAGAGATTTACCAGAGTGCCAAGAGCATCCGTGAGTTGTACAAGGACAAGCATATCACGGCCATCTTCCAACCGCATCTCTATACCCGCACTCGCGACTTCTACAAGGAATTTGCCGAGGCCCTGAGTCAACTCGACGAGGTCATCCTCACCGAGATCTACCCTGCAAGGGAGGAGCCTATCGAGGGTGTCACCTCCCAACTCATCTATGATAACCTCAGCGAGGGTGTGAAAAAAGAACTGATCAGCAAGGATGAGGTGCTCAATTTCGTCAAGTCGCACCATTTTGAAGTACTCATCGTGCTTGGTGCCGGTGACCTCGACAACTTGGTACCCAAGATAACCCGACTGTTAAATAGCAAGCAATAAGATGTCATTCAACTGGAAAAAGTCCATCATCGTCGTATTTGATATCGTCATCGCCGCTTATCTCATACTGGCTGTCACAGCGTTCAACAAGCCCGCTGAAAGAGCCTCCGTGTGTTCAGAGGTGAAGATTGACATCGACGACGAGATGCCCGACGGTTTCCTCAATGCAAATGAGATCAAGAAGATTCTGGAGAAACAGCAACTCTACCCACTGGCCAAGCCAATGATGGACGTCAATGCCCGTGACATAGAGGAAACGCTTCGAAAGAACCCGTTTGTGCAACAGGCGGAGTGCTACAAGGCCCAGAACGGACACGTCTGCATCACCCTGAAACAGCGTATGCCCATCATGCATGTGATGGCCATCAATGGCGACAACTATTATGTCGATATACATGGTAATATCCTTCCAGAGACGCGCTTTGCCTCCGACCTGTTAGTGACTACGGGCAATATTACGAAAAAATATGCACAGAAAACGCTCACGCCCGTGGTCAACGAGATTGTCAGGGACAAATTCTGGCAGAGTCAGATTGTACAGATCCATGTACTCGACGACGGTTCATTAGAGGTTGTCCCCCGTGTCGGCGACCATATCGTCTATCTCGGAGCCCCCATCGACATTTCAAGAAAACTGGAGCGTCTGCGCAAGTTCTACCTGTACGGTCTGAATCAGGCCGGCTGGAATAAATACTCCTATATCAGTGTGGAGTTCGATAATCAGATTATATGTAAGAAGAAGTGAATAATATGGCAGCAAAGGAATTCATCGTAGCAATTGAACTCGGCTCATCCAAGATGACCGGTATCGCGGGTCAGAAGAACCTCGACGGCAGTATCACCGTACTGGCCGTTGTCAAGGAGGCCTCTTCGTCATTCATCCGCAAAGGTGTCGTGTACAACATCGACAAGACCGCTCAATGCCTCACCAACATCGTCAAGAAACTGGAGAACCAGTTGAAGACAGAAATCACCCAGGTATATGTCGGTGTAGGCGGACAATCTATTCGCAGTGTCAGGAATGTGATAACCAAAGACCTGCCTGCTGAGACCATCATCACCCAGGATATGGTCATTGAACTCATGGATGCCAACCGTAACATGAAGTATCAGGATCAGGAGATCCTCGATGCGGCCGTTCAGGAGTACAAGGTTGATGCACAATACCAGATCGACCCTGTAGGCATACAAGCCACCCGCTTGGAAGGCAATTTCCTGAACATTCTCGAGCGTAAGGCCTTCTACCGTAACCTCAATAAATGTTTTGAGGTGGCCGACATCAATGTGGCAGAGATGTACCTGGCACCGTTGGCACTGGCCGACAGCGTACTCACAGAGGCGGAGAAACGTTCTGGCTGTGCCCTTGTCGACCTCGGAGCCGATACCACCACGGTCTCCGTGTATAGCAAGAATATCCTGCGCCATCTGGCCGTCATCCCCCTCGGCACCAACAATATCAGCAAGGACATCACCACCCTGCAGATGGAAGAGAGCGATGCAGAGAAGATGCTGTTGAAATACGGATCGGCCTATACCGACAATAACGACATCGACAACAACCTGAAATATCCCATCAATGCGGAACGCCAGGTGGAAAGCCGCAAATTCATTGAGATTGTGGAAGGTCGCCTGGAGGAGATCATCGAGAACGTGTGGTACCAAATTCCGTCCGACTATTACGATAAACTGTTGGCAGGCATCATACTGACTGGTGGCGGCTCAAACATGAAGAACATCGAACAGGCCTTTGCTAATCATACCCACGTGGATAAGATTCGCATCGCCAAGTTCGTGACGCATACCATCAACTCCAACAACGAGGACATCAAGGCCCACGACGGTAAGATGAATACCGTTCTCGGTCTGTTGGCCAAGGGTGACATCAACTGCGCAGGCAATGAGGTCAGTCTCAACGGCGATCTCTTTGGCACGCCAAAGAAAGAGATTCCCCATCCTACTGCCGACCAGCGACCAGCCCGTCAGGTGGGCGATATCCCTGCCGGTGTCGTGCGTACGGAGGCTGAGAAGCAGAAGGCCGAAGAGGAGCGCCGTCGCCAACAGGAGGAAGAGGAGCGTCAGCGCCTCGAGGCGGAAGAGGCGGAACGCCAGCGTATCGCCAAGGAGAAGCGTGAGAACAGTATCTGGAACAAATTCCTGAAGAAAGCCAAAAAGTTCGGCGAAGACATCGTCTCAGAAGAATAAAACCATAAAATTTCAAAGAATATGGCAGAAAATCTCAATATTGATATCCTGGACTTCGGCACACCGGAGAAGGATCATAGCATCATCAAAGTGATTGGTGTCGGTGGCGGTGGCGGCAACGCCGTCAACCACATGTATCGTGAAGGCATTCACGATGTCACGTTCGTGCTCTGCAACACGGACAATCAGGCCCTCAACGACTCACCCGTGCCCGTTCATCTCCAACTGGGCAAGGAAGGTCTCGGCGCAGGTAACAAACCCGAGAAGGCCCGTATGGCTGCAGAGGAAAGTCTCGAAGATATCAAGGACATGCTCAGCGACGGCACCCGTATGGCCTTTATCACTGCCGGCATGGGCGGAGGTACAGGCACGGGAGCGGCTCCCGTCATTGCCCGTGTCTCCAAGGAATTAGGCATCCTGACCGTTGGTATCGTCACCATCCCCTTCCGCTTCGAGGGCGACCGTAAGATCGACCAGGCACTCGACGGCGTGGAAGAGATGCAGAAACATGTAGACGCCCTGCTCGTCATCAACAATGAACGTCTGCGTGAGATATACCCAGAACTCTCCGTACTTGATGCCTTTGGCAAGGCCGACGACACACTCAGCGTGGCTGCCAAGTCGATTGCAGAGATTATCACCGTCCACGGCCTCATCAACCTCGACTTCAACGATGTGAAGACTGTCCTGAAGGATGGTGGCGTAGCCATCATGTCGACAGGCTATGGCGAAGGCGAGGGACGTGTGAAGAAAGCCATCGAGGATGCGCTCAACTCACCGTTGCTCAACGATAACGATATCTTCAACTCCAAGAAGATTCTGCTCAGCATCTCCTTCGCTGGTTCGAAGGACGGCCAGCAGTCGCTGATGATGGAGGAGATGAACGATGTGAACGACTTCATGGCGAAGTTCGGCAACGACTTCGAGATCAAGTGGGGACTGGCTACTGATCCGGAACTCGGCAAGAAGGTGAAGGTCACCATCCTGGCCACAGGCTTCGGCATTGAGAGTGTCGACGGTATGGATGCTCACATGAAGAAGCATACCCAGGACGACATCAACCGCATTGCCGAGGAACAGGCCAAAGCCGTGGAGCGTCAGGATCGCCGTAACCGTTATTATGGTGGCGACAGTACCGCCAAGCGCTACAAGCGCCGCCCGAACATCTATCTCTTCCGTCCTGAGGACCTCGACAACGATGATGTCATCTCCGCCGTTGAGTCCACACCTACCTACAAACGTACCCGTGAGATCCTCGATAGTATCAACTCACAGGCAAGCAGCGATGAGAGACCTGAAGAAGAGCAGAAACCTGAACAGAACAACCCCGTACAGGGTACCATCAAGTTTATGTAAGGTTTCAAAGGCGTATTTACCAGAGTACGGAAGAAGACTATTTACTGTACTCATGGCAATACTGATGCTGTTCGCCGGACTGGTGGGGCCGGCGGGGGCACAAACGCGGCTGAACGACATACGCCAGATGCTTGAACAGGCACCCGTGCAGGAAAAAGTATATCTCCATCTCGACAACACCAGTTACTACAAGGGCGACACCATCTGGTATAAGTCGTACGTAGTGAGAGCCGATAGTCTGACATACAGCGACATGAGTCGCATCCTCTACGTGGAACTGCTCTCACCCGACGGGCTGGTGGTGAAGCGCGAGAACATCATCGTGTCGCCCGACGGCTATAGTGACGGCAACTTCGTGTTGATGGATTCCCTTTATTCGGGCTACTACGAGATACGTGCCTACACACGGTGGATGCTCAATTTCTGTGTGACGGAGCATCCCTATGGGCGCAAGGACCGCGAGTATTTTTATAACAAGGACATGGCTCGCGACTTCTTCCGGCAATTTGGAACGGTGTATAGTCGCGTGTTTCCCGTCTATGAGCGACCTGACTCCACGGGTGACTACAGCCAGAAATACATTGTCAACAGGCCCAAGACCAGGATTGAGAAGGAACTGAAAGCGAAACTGGAGGTGCGTTTCTATCCCGAGGGAGGCCATCTTATGGCAGGCACTCGCTGTGCCGTCGCCTTCGAGGCGGTCAACGAGGAGGGTGAGCATATCGACATCAGCGGACAGGTGACAATAGGCGACAACAGCCAGACCATCCGCACAGAGCACCAGGGCAGAGGACTGTTCTTCCTGACTGTACCAGAGGGCAAGGACGCAGAGGCTACATTTACCTATCACGGCAAGAATTATTACTTCGACCTGCCCAAGGCAGAGCGCGTGGGCTGTGCCTTGCACGTGGAGAATTCTTCTCAATCCACTACTGCCGACATCACACTGCAGGGACTCCCCACCGACCGCGACTATGGGGTGGCGGTACTCTGCAGGGGCGTGCTTAAGTCGTTCCAGACCATCAGGGGCAACGGGCGCATCGCCATCGACCAGATGCAACTCCCCACGGGTGTCAACGACCTGTTGGTCTTCGATGAAGAAGGACATCTGTTAGCAGACCGTCTTTTCTTCGTCAACCACCACGACTACGACCTGAATCCCATCACCGTCAGTGGTATGCAGAGTGAGTACCAGCCCTTCGAGGCGGTCAACTTGCAGTTCCAGGCACCCCCAGGCACCGGACCTATATCCATCTCCGTGCGCGATGGGGCCCACGAGGATCCGACCTACGACACGGGCAATATCGTGACCGACCTGCTGCTCTCCAGCGAACTGAAAGGTTTTATCGCCTACCCTGACTATTATTTTGAGTCGGATGACGAGACACATAGGCGCGCCCTCGACCTGCTGATGACGGTACAGGGATGGCGGCGCTACAACTACAACGAGATCACCAGCAATATCCCCCTGCGCTATCAACCCGAGAAGACGATGACCATTGAGGGAGCCGTCTATCCCGTGCCTAACGAACTCGAGATCCTGCCCGAAGAACTGCGCTACTGGCCTCAAGGTATCTTCGGCTACGTCCCAAGTGCTGAGGAAGCGAACACCTCTACCATAGATCAGGAGCAGGGTGAAGAAAAAGTGTCGGGCATGGATCGCTATGAGGCTACCACGCCCGACGGTCTTGTGGCACAGACACAGAACGGGACACTACAGGTGGAACAGGTGGGTACAGCCATCTATGTGGAGGATACCGAAAACCCCACAAGTGCCATCGATCCCTACTTCGGCATCGACCGCAAGAGCCTGCATAAAATGGTGGTCGTGGAAAGTGAACTTGTCTTTGAGGACGACATCGCCACCATCGAACTGCCCACCGACTCGATGGGCCGCTTCTCTTTTTCCATCCCGCCTTATTATGGCAATGCCATTCTCTTCCTCAAGGCCAGAAAGGCCGACCTCAGTGAAAAGAAAAAACAGAAGCGTCAGAATCGCATGCTCGACGAGACAGCCTTCCCCGACTTCTACGTGAAGCGTGATATCTTCTTTCCTGTCTTCGCCGACAAATATGACTATTACCAGTGTCACCTGCCAGAGATTGCCGAAGGCACGCCCTTCGACGACTATACCATAGCAGACACCGCCCGTCTCTCGAAGATGGACCAGACCCTCAAGGACATCCAGGTGAAAGGCCACAAGCATCGTGGCAGGCGCAGCATCGACTACTCGAAGCCCGCCTATGTCTTCGACACCTACGATCTCTACAACCTCGTCACGGACCGTGGACTCTCCTACGGCATGTACAATGCCAAAATGTTTCCCATACAGGTGAGTATGGCCCTCTTAGGCAATTACAACAGCGACCGTCGTATGCAAGTCATGGCGCGGCTCAACGACCAAGTTTATAGGCCCTACGTCTTCTACCGCAACTACGATCCGGGCCCCACTGTCACTGAACAGTTCAAAAGCGAACAACTTGTCTTCAACGAAATCAAACTGAACCGACAGAACCAAATCAGGCTTTATACCGACTTCGAATTGCGCAACGAGGACAAGCGTGTAGAAATGCAATCCACCGTGGCCGATGTCACCCTCGACTACATGCTTCTGCCCGATGACGGGAAACGCTATACCTATCGTGATCGTCGTTATATCCTCGACGGCATGTACGAGCCCGATGACTTCTATCATCCCGACTACAGCCAGCGCCCGTTGCCTACCGACCTACAGGACCATCGGCGCACGCTCTACTGGAATCCCAATGCCCGTCCTGATGCCGAAGGTCGCTTCACTGCCTCCTTCTACAACAACGGCAAGCAGACACGCCTCAAGGTCAGCACGGCTGGCATCACTGCTCCTTATACAGTTCCTGAAGGACGCTGACGGATTTCAATTCTGGGAAATCAGGCAAATGAAGGCGGTAATAGACGAGTGCCACCTCCAGAAGACGGTTGCGATCAGCATGTGACATCTGAAACAGGTGCATCGTGGAATAGTCCATGCGCATCATCAACTGCACCTTCTCGGCCTCCTGCGGCTGCAGGAACTCGCGATGAGCAGGTGGATGGGGAAGGAACATGCTCTCACGAAGGTCGAAATAATCGCCAGACGCATAATTGTCGAGGTTCGGATAGAATCCCAGAAAACGGCTCATTCTCATGAGAAACACCAAATGGAAATTGGCAAAACTGGCTTGCTGGGCATCAAGCCACAGAATGCTTGAGGCCACATAGTCGAAAAGCGGTACATTCTGCTGTTCCCCACGCAAGGCATGATAGAGAAACTCTGCAACGAACAAAGATATGGAGAGTTTATGCGGATCAAAGGGGATACTAGAAAAGGGACCAGCCAACTGCATATCCCTGACCTTCTGCAACTGCACCTTTGGGCGCACATCCGCCTCGATCTCGAGCATCGTCAACGGCTGGAAAAACTGTTTCTTAACCTTCGACTTGGGCGATTTCGGCAAACTAACGATAAACGAAAGTCTACCGTGGGCTCTGGTGAACATATCGACAATGAGTCGTGTCTCACCATACTTGATAGCATGCAGCACAATGGCCTGTGTCTTGGTCAGCATACGGGTGCAAAGATACAAAATAATGCATAATTAAAACTACATAATGCACAATTTTTCAAGCAATATGACATTTTTTTTCTGGAAAATTTGGTGGAATGGAAAAATAGCAGTACCTTTGCGCCGCATTTTGACAAATGCAACGCGAAGACAGGCTGCATCTCAGCATAAGAACAAGTTCTTCTGCATTCGATTTGCACTGTCATTGCACCTTCGGTCCGTTCGTCTATCGGTTAGGACGAGAGATTTTCATTCTCTAAAGAGGAGTTCGACTCTCCTACGGACTACCAACATTAAATCCGCCATCTGCACAGCCAAGTGCTACCAGGCGACTGGGATAAGGTGACGGAAACCCTTTGGGGTTGCCCAGGGCTGTCATAACGATGTAAGACCCACAAGCTTTAACATTAACATTTAAACAATTTAAAATTAAAAATGGCAAATCACAAATCATCCGTGAAGAGAATACGCCAAACAGAGAAAAGGGCGCTTCACAACCACTACTACGCAAAGACGATGCGTAACGCTGTGCGCAAACTGCGCGCTATGACTAACAAGGAAGAGGCAGTAGCCCTGTACCCGAAGGTGCAGAAGATGCTGGACAAACTGGCCAAGACTAACATCATCCATAAGAACAAGGCCGCCAACCTCAAGTCAAGCCTCGCTCAGCACATCAACAAATTGTAAAAAACAACAATTACAATAGGAAGCCGCAGCCCTTTTCTGGACTGCGGCTTTCTTTTTTATTGTTTTTTAGCAGATAAACTATGTTTATCTGAGTTTTTTTTTGTACCTTTGCACAGAAAATTAGAAGAATAAGAAGAAAATGACAGACGAACAACTGAATCAGGAACAAAACTATTCCGCGAGTAACATCCAAGTGCTCGAAGGCTTGGAGGCTGTGCGCAAGCGCCCTGCCATGTATATCGGTGACATCAGCGAGAAAGGACTCCACCATCTGGTCAACGAGACCGTCGATAACTCCATCGACGAGGCGATGGCTGGATTCTGTACACATATCGAGGTAACCATCAACGAAGACAACTCCATCACCGTGATGGATAATGGTCGTGGTATCCCTGTGGATGAGCACGAGAAGATGCACAAGTCGGCCTTAGAGGTCGTTATGACGGTGCTCCATGCCGGTGGTAAGTTCGACAAAGGCTCCTATAAGGTGTCTGGTGGTCTCCACGGTGTGGGTGTCAGTTGCGTAAACGCCCTCTCTACCCACATGCTGTCGCAGGTGTTCCGCAACGGCCATATCTACCAGCAGGAATACGAAAAGGGAAAGCCCCTCTACGACGTGAAGATCGTGGGTGATACCGACAAGACGGGTACCCGTCAGCAGTTCTGGCCCGACGGCACCATCTTCACCACGACAGAATACAAATACGATATCATTGCCCGTCGTATGCGTGAACTGGCCTATCTGAATGCCGGCATCACCATCACGCTCACCGACCTGCGTCCCGATGAGGAGGGCAACCTGAAGCAGCCTGAGGTGTTCCACGCCAAGGACGGTCTGAAGGAGTTCGTGCGCTACGTGGATCGTCACCGCACGCACCTCGTCGATGATGTCATCTATCTGAAGACAGAGAAGCAGGGTGTGCCCATTGAGGTGGCCGTGATGTACAATACCGACTACTCAGAAAACATCCACTCGTATGTGAACAATATTAATACGATTGAGGGAGGTACCCACCTGGCCAGTTTCCGTGCCGCCCTGACCCGTACCCTGAAGAAATATGCCGACAACGACCCGCAGATCTCCAAGCAGATCGAGAAGGCGAAGATAGAGATTGCACCCGAGGACTTCCGTGAGGGACTGACCGCCGTCATCGGCATCAAGG
>JAFZNI010000195.1 GCA_017551005.1 Prevotella sp. | reverse complement strand
TCAGGTCGCGAATGGTACGGAACATGCCTCTGTTGCCCAAGCCCCATACATCGAGGAACAGGAGGAAGGCGTTCTTGAAGGAGTATCTGCCAATCATCGACGACTGTCCGCAACGGGGACAATAGTTGCCTTCATAATGGGTTTCGCAGGTGGTGCAGACATGCCCCTCTGTCGACAACGGCTTCACCTGATATGGTTGCCGTTGCCACTCCCTGAATTGCCTGTATTTCTCCTTCAATTCTTCAAACATCGGCGCAAAAACCCCCTGGCCCCTATTCTATTTCGCTAAAATAATACCACATACAGCAATGACATCAGCGATGTCAACTTTTCCATCACCATTGATATCTCCTCTCATGTAGTCATTTTCACTACCTATAATAATTGTCAAATCTACAATGTCAGCAGCGGATACAATGCCATCAGAATTAACGTCGCCTTTCTTAGTTTTGCCATTATCTATTTCTACAATATTTTTAAATTTCTTCCACCCTTCTGTAGCCAAATACTTTTCCTTTGTTCCCATAGGAACGTAGAGAGTGCCGTAATTATAAGTATCATCAATGTTTCTTTGACTCCAGCCTCGACCTATATTCTCGTCCATAAAGGAAAAGTAAGTGGTGGTGAAAACATCATTATCTATGTCAGTAGGATCCTTGATATTTGAGACGGTTTTATCGATATTCATTGTTCTGGCATAATCTGAAACAGTAGTGCTGTACCAGCCACCAAATGCTCCAGACTTTAATGTAGTCACAGTTGAGGGAATTGTGATAGTTTTTAGGTTTATACAACCGCTAAATGCTCCATCACCAATAGTCTCTATTCCTTCAGGTAAATCAATTTCTGTAAGACCTATGCACCAGTTGAATGCGTCGTGTCCAATTTCTTTGATCGAATTGGGAATAATGGTATTTTTGCAGCCAACAAGTAATAAATTGTCTGATGTCTTGATAATGGCATTGCAATTGTTACGAGAATCATAAGTTTTATTATTTTTGTCAACCTCTAGTCTGGAAAGGGAAGTACATCCAATAAATGGGTTAGATTCTTCCTGATTGATATTTTTCATGCTATTAAGGGCGGCAGGGATTATAATTTCTTTAAGGCTTCTACAGTTATAAAAGCAATTTACTCCTAAACTTTCAATATTGTTAGGAATGCTAACATTCTCTAGATTGTAGCAGCCATCAAATGTATTATTAGGTATTTCTAAGATGTTTGGATTAAAATCGACTTCCTGTAAATCTTTACATTCAGAGAAAACGCTTTCACCCATTTCAGTAACGCTATGCGGAACATTTATCTTTGATAGTCTCTGACACTTCTTAAATGCATTTTGCCCAATCTTTATCAAACCATCTGGCAAAGTGACAATACCACCAAGTATTTCATCATTATCGTTTGTCTGGTAGATCCAACTACCTTGGAATGCATAATCTTCAATTGTGGTAACTGTTGCAGGGAATTTACCATTAGTGTTCCAATGGACGCCCACAAAAGCACCTTCAGCGATAGTGACCACATCACGGGGAATAATGGTGTTTTCGCTGCCTTTCATTAGCAGGCCACTTGCTGTCTCAATCAATGCATTGCAATTATCTCTTGAGTCATAAAATGAATTATTGCTATCAACAGTAATAATACTCAGTCCACCACAATCCATAAAGGCTGTTTTATTAATCTTTTTCACCCAGGCTGGTATGTGTATGGCTATTAGTTTTGTACAGCCACCAAAGGCCATGTCACCTATATCATCAAACCCTGCCTTAAAATGTCCAATAAGATACGGATCTTCGCCATCAATTGCAATTTGTTCAAGGTTTTCACAAAATAAAAAAGCACTTCCACTTATTCGACTAAAAGACCCAGTAATTGTTTTTAGATTACGACATCCTTCAAATGCGCTTGCCCCGATGGTAGGAGCAACACAGGTATATTCAATATTATGATCATAATCCCGTCCAATAAAAGATAGTCGTCCAAATAAATTGACTGATAATAAATTTGCACAATTCTTAAATGCTTGAGAACCAATAAATGCTGCTGGACACGTAAGACTGACAAGCCCATAACAGTCTTTAAATGCATTGTTTGCTATTCCTATAACAGGTTTTTTTTCTCCATTGACCTCAATATAGTCAGGAATAATTAATTCTCCTTCAAATGAAGGATCTATAGCACATTTTTTACCATCACCCACTTGGAAACCGCCAAACGATAGTGATTTATTTACATCTGCATAATAATTATAGGCATTAACGGTTTTGTAAGAAAATGAAACTTTTTGATTGTTAATTTCTATAGTCACGTCATTTTGTGCATATACCTTATGCAGGGAAATCACAAAGAGTACAAAGAAAAGCACAATTTTTTTCATGAAAAACGATATCTAAAAGGGTTAAACTTGTTATTTGTTCGCAAAGATAAGGATTATTTCTGAAACAAACAAGAAAAAGGCAATAAATTTTTAGAAGAACGTTGTAAAACCAAAGGGCTCAGGACTGTTTTGATGTTACACGCTGTTCCTGACACCCTATGCACACAGATAGTATTTACGCAACGCTGGCAACGCATATTTTTTCCCTTTTTCTTGCCGGTATCGGCAAAAATGTGTATATTTGCAGCAGAATTCGGCTTACAAACTTGCCGATAGATGAAAGATGGAGTATA
>JAFZNI010000022.1 GCA_017551005.1 Prevotella sp. | reverse complement strand
TGTCCTTATCGACCACCTCTACTCTCACCAGACCAGCAAGGAGACGAAGCCGCTGGGATGGCTCACCAACACCTATTATAATGGTAAGGTGGGCACGCTGGGCATAGATTTTAACTTCGACTTTATGAGGAACGGTACTGATACCGATCGCGAGAACATGGAGCAGAGCAAGGTGCAGGATGACTTTGTGCTGAGCAAGTCGGGCACTAAGAGCCGTCTTTTTGCCACCAAACTGGTGCTCTCCTACCCAGTGTGGAAGGGCGAGCTGGAGGCTGGTACCGAGATGACTTTTGTGAATCGCAACAACACCTATTGGATAGATAAGGCCATAATTGCCAATACCGATGCCGATATTACAGAGAACAATATAGCTGCTTTTGCTGAGTATGGCTGCGACTTCGAGAAGTATGGTAATGCCAGCGTGGGGCTGCGATACGAGCATACGCTGCTGGATTACGATGATGCGATGAATAAAGACGACAACCTGCATCGCACGATGGACGAGTGGTTCCCTACGGCATCGTATTCTGTAGCCTTAGGTAAGGTGCAGACGGCCCTGTCGTACAGCATGAAGACCTATCGCCCCAGCTTCTTCGCTATGAACGATGCTGTGACCTACATCAGCCGTTATATGTATCAGGCAGGAAACTCTCAGCTGCTGAACGAGCGAGTGCGCGATCTGACGCTGAACGTATCGTATAAGTGGGTGACACTGACTGCATCGTACGAGCACCTGACGAACCCCATTACGCAATGGAACTTCGTAACAGAGACTGATGCTATGCTTTGCAAGCACATTAACCTCGACAAGCCTATCAACACGCTGAGTGCCTATCTGGCTGTGACACCTCGTGTAGGCATCTGGTCGCTCAATGCTACTGTGGGTATTGACAAGCAGGATCTGTATCTTGACGTAGAGGGCCCCAAGGGCGTTTATCGCGTGTATTACGACAAACCACGATACACGCTTAATGCCTATAATAGCTTTACGCTGAAGCACGGCTGGAAGTTCGATGTGAACCTGATGTACCATTCGAGCGGATGTTCGTACGTGTTCTATGACAACACCTATAATCTGCGACTGAATTTGGTAGCGCAGAAGAGTCTGCTCAAGGATAACTCGCTTACTCTGCGTGCTGCTGTGCTCGACTGCTTCCAGCGCAACCGTATGAACGAGTTCTCGGACTGTGGCTACAACCAGATTCAGCAGAACAACCGCTTCTCTACCCACAAGTTGATGCTATCGCTTGTATACAGATTTAACGCCACTCGAAGCAAGTACAAAGGCACTGGCGCAGGCAAGGAGGCTCAGGCCAGAATGGGGTCATAGATAGCACCATTACCATTCATCATATTTTAGGCAGAATAACCCAGATACTTGGCTGTTAGTGCAACTAATTGTAATTTTGCAGCGTCAAATAAATAAAACATTAAGATGAAAAAGAAAAAAGTAATAATCACGATAGCTGTATTAATGACCCAGATGGTAGGTGTTCGATAGCAATTGAAATGAGAAAAATGTAAGTAATTATGAAGATAATAGATGAACAACTGATTAGTGGTGTGGTGGAACAGGACGGGATATTGGAAATCAAGAGCGGTAAAGATATCTTCCTTGCTGGAGGCTGTTTCTGGGGGACAGAGCATTACTTCAAACAGATAGAGGGCGTGGTAGAAACGGAAGTGGGATTTGCCAATGGACATACTGCGAATCCATCGTACAAGGAAGTCTATACAGACACGACGGGCTATGCAGAGACAGTACATGTGAAGTACAATCCCGAAGTTGTCAGTCTTGAATTCCTCTTGCAGATGTTCTTCAAAGCCATCGACCCCACAAGTCTCAACAAACAGGGACACGACGAAGGAACCCGCTATCGCACGGGTATCTACTATACCAGTGACGAGGATTTGCCTGTCATCGAAAAGGTGTTTGCAGAAGAGCAGAAGAAGTATCAGCAGCCTCTGGCTGTCGAAAAACTTCCGTTGCAGAACTTCTATTCAGCAGAGGAGTATCATCAGGACTATCTCGATAAGAACCCTACGGGCTACTGTCATCTGCCAGAGTCACTATTCGAGTTCGCCAGAAAAGCCAAAGAAAAGCAATAACTCATGGCGTATCATCAGGGCCAGGCCGGCCAGGCCCGGTGATAGGTTTGAATTACCCTATGTACCGGTGTCATTTATATTTGATGGCGAGCATGGTGAGGTCGTCACTTTGCTCGGTGTCGCCGACGAATTGGTGAACGGCATCGGTCATGGTCTCTATCAGTTCCTGAGGAGAACCTTCAAACAAGGAGATGACATCAGTCACACGCTGCTCTCCGAATAGTTGCTGTTGGGCATTCTCAGCCTCTGTCAGTCCGTCGGTATAGAGGAATAGGATGCTGCCTGGAGCCATCTCTATGTCCTGTTCCGTGAAGTTCCAATCCGGCATCGCGCCGACGGGCAGGTTGGGGGTGCAGGGGAGCAAGGCACCCTGAACATAGGGCGCGTTATGTGCGGCGTTGCAATAGCGCAGGCGACCCGTCTGCAGGTCGAGCACGCCGACGAACAGTGTGACAAACATATTGCTGTCGTTGCCTTCACTGATGGCCTCGTTCATGGTCTGTACAATCTGGCTTGGTTCAGTGGTGTGTGCAGAAATATTACGGAACAGTGTACGACTGACAGCCATTACAAGCGAGGCAGGTACCCCCTTGCCCGATACATCACCGATGCAGAAGAATATTTTCTCATCACGGATAAAGAAGTCGTAGAGATCGCCACCTACAGCCTTGGCAGGCTTCAGTACGCCATAGATTTCAATGTCGTAGCGCTCTGGGAACGGCGGGAACGTCTTGGGCAGCATCGACATCTGGATGCTGTGGGCCACGTTCAGTTCACTCTCTATCGAGGCTTTCGCGGCTGTCGACTCCTTCAATTCCTCCACATACTGCTTCAGCGACTGCTGCATGGTACCGAACGAGTCGCGTAACTGGGCGATCTCATCCTGATGCTTGAATGTCGGCAACGGTGTGTCGAAATGTCCCTGGGCCACCTCTTGGGCAGACTCGGAAAGGAAGCGCAGCGGTTTGACAGCCCGCCGGATACTGCGGCTCATAAAGAAGAAGATGACGATGCCGCCAATGGTCATGAAGATCAGGAGAATAATGCCAAGAAAGTAGCCGTACATTAATACGTAATCTCTGTGTTGGGCCACGACAAGCGTCCAGCCTGTGCGAGACAACCGCTTAGAACTGATAAAGTAAGTAGTGCCGTTCGCCTTTACTCTTTCAAATCCGATGCTGTCCTTCTTCAGTATGGTCATGATTGTCTCGTCATCGAAAGTCTCAGAGCCTGCAATTTTCTTGCCCTTGCTGTCAAGGAGTTGAATGAAGAAGGCATTTTCATCATCAGGATCATCCGGGTCATTCTCCACGAGTTCCAAATGCTTGACCTTCTCCTCCTCACCGACTATCGTTTGCTCAAGCCAACTGAAGTTCAGGTCAATTCCATAAACGCCTACCCTGCGGCCTTGGCGGTCGAAGACGGGTGTGACGTAGGTGTTCAAGAGGCGCTTTCCGCCGTCCTTGTCGAAATAGGGATCTGTCAGATAGCCTTTTCCGCGCTCTAAACTGCGCCCTTTTAAGTACCACTCCTGGTTATGATAGTCGTGCTGTGCCGACCCGATCTGTTCACGCTCAACATGGGTGCTGTCTACGAACCTCACGTATGGCTCGAACCATCGGCCCTGATCGGGAAAATAGTCCGGTTCAAAACCAATGCCACACCCCACATAACGATTGTTGTATCGCAACTCGTGCACCATGGCTTCGTACACCTTCTCCGGGTTGTCCAGATTCTCCTCGAACTCGGCCACATTGTTCGTTGCTGTTATTTCCACGCCACTCAGCATGGTTGTCAACTTTCCATTGATCCCCTCCATGATGTGTTGCGCGCGCAATTCACTCTCGAGAAACGAAACGGCCAAGTCGAATAGGAACACCACTCCAATGATAAACACATTGAAGATCACCATTATCAGGATGACGCGCCAGGTAATGCGGCTTGATAACTTACTCTTTTTCATGGTTATAGCCAATCATTAGAATTCATATCCGAGGTTTAGGAAGAAGTACGGTTTCTTGGTGCGGTTGCTGTAGCCGACGGTGGCTCCGACCGGACCGACGATCGTGTTATAATAATATGCTATCTGTCCGCCAAGCAGCGTGCGACTGTCGAAAAGAGTGCGAAGACGGTCAGACTGCTGGGCGGTAGCCACTCGGAGCAGCACATAGTTGTTGCTGCCTATACGTTGCTGTGCTTGCAGTTGGGCGGCCACAAACTGGTGGTCGACGTACTCCATGTTACCGATGCCGGCGAAGGGCATCTGCTGTTCAACATAGTGGCCGAACCAGTCACCGCCAATGGTGTTGCCGAATACGGGCGGAATGGTGCTACCAAACAGCATACGACCATAGAGCGTGGGCTGGAAGGTGAAACGACTACCGATAGAGAGCGACGTTCGCCAGTTTGCGCTAACCTCGCTCATACCTGGCTTATCATCGAGTTGGGCGAAGTTATCGGTCAAGTAGGCATACTCGGCCTTGAATCGTGAACCATGCGTCGGAAAGTACCAATCATCCTCGCTATTGTAATTCAGGCGAGCACGATAACTGTAGAAGTGTTCGTTTTCGAGTGTCACCTGCATGGCTGTTTCCGAGCCGAGTTTGTTGCGGTAGTGCATGTAGTCCCAGCGCAGTCCCATCTGCAGGTTGAAGTGACGCAGGTCGAAGTTGATGGGAAGGAACTCTGCCTGAAACTGATTGTAACGAATGTTGTAGTCGAGGTCGCCGTCCATATAGATGTCGACATCGTTGCGACGGAAAGCGTAACTAAGCGTCGGTCGGGTGAAACTGCGGGGATGGACGGTGATTTCGCCACGTGCCATCATACGCTTGCCTAATCGTAGCGTGATGTCAGTGTTGATGGGTATGGCCGTCTTCAACGGGATGTCGAGGCCCAACAGCACGGCGGCATATTCCTCGGTGTCGAAACGCGCACCGGCCAGTAATTGTACCGATTTCTTGTCGCCTGCCGTGAGCACCACGCGCATACCGTCTGCCTCATCCCACTGTTGGGCAACGTCATCGCGGTAACTCCGTGGGGATATCTTTGGCAGTTTCTCGGGCAGTATGCGACACTCGGCGGTCTGGTAGAACAGGTCCACGCGCATTGACGTGGTGAGTTCCTGCATCAGGGTGGCATCAATGAAGGCGTTATCAGGATCCTTCATGATATCCTTCAGGTGAAATTTCTGTCTCAGGAAACGTTCGTCCTGCGGTGTCATGTTCTCAAAGGTATAACCAATGACACGGTGCCTCTCGGTCATCACCTTCGGACGCAACGGATGCAGGATGGTGGGACGGAATGTCTCGTCGATGCCGATGCGCTCCTTCAGGGCGATGATGTCGTCCCAGTGGCGCATGGCCTCCTCCTCACCGCGACGTATGAGCGTGTCTATGGCAGCCTGCGAGAAACTGGCCGAGCCGTAGCCCTTCGTATCGACTTTCAGGTGCAGGTCTGTGATGGCGAGGTTCTCGTCGAGTTTGTTCTTACAGTTCACATCGATGATCTGACTGAGGATGCTCATCGTATTTCCCAGGTCCTCTGCTGTTTTCGGCGCACCCTGAACCGTGACGCCAATGATGATCTCGGCACCCATCTCGCGGGCAAGATCGGCTGGGTAGTTATTCTTCAGACCACCATCCACCAGCACCTTGTTGCCGATTCTGACAGGTGAGAAGGCGGCGGGGATGGCCATTGAGGCGCGCATGGCCTGTGGCAGCCTTCCGCTATGGAAATCCACCTCGCTATTGTCAATGATGTCCGTCGCTACGCAGGCGAAGGGGATGGGCAGGTCGCGGGTGAAGTCGAGTGAGTCGGCAAAGCCCACACACAGTTGCTGGAACAACTCGGCCAGGTTCTTGCCCTTGATGATGCCACCTGCCTGCATGTTGCGCTTACCGATGGTCAGGCCTGTCGAGTAAAGATAGGTGTTTTGCTTCCTGCGGTCGCCAAGGCTCTGATGGCGCAGGTCCTCCTTGTCGGTGATAACATAACTCCAGTCCTGCACGCGCACCATCGAGTCGAGCGAGTTGGCGTTGTAGCCGATGGCATAGAGACCGCCGATGATGCTGCCCATCGACGTGCCAGTGACGATGTCGACGGGGATGCCCGCCCGTTCCAGCACTTTCAGCACACCGATGTGTGCCATGCCTTTTGCACCGCCGCCGCTAAGCACTACGGCTACTTTGGCCCTCTTCTTTCTACTGACAGCCGTGCTGTCTGTCTGGGCACTTGCCATACCGCATGTCAGTATCGCGGCAGCGAGTATCAATCGTATCTTTTTCATATTCGTCAGATGACGTGGAGTCCGAGGAAGACCATGAGGCCGTTCATCAGAATCCAGAAGATGGCAAACGGCATCGTCTTGCGCATGATGTCACCATCCTGACCCTCCATGTCGCAGGCGGCTGTGGCAATGGCTATCGACTGTGGCGAGAGCAGTTTACCGCCCTCAGAACCGGCACAGTTGGCAGCGGCCAGCCAGTTGGTCTCGTTACCGCTGACACCGAAGAACGTGCCCTGATTGACAAGGCCCAAGTCGTGTGCAGCAGTGGCCTGTAACTTTCCAAAGAGGATATTGGCATTCGTAGCCGAGCCTGTCACGAAGGTGCCGATAGAACCAATCAGCGGTGCAAAGAACGGGAAGGCAGCGCCTGTCAGCAAGACAAGGCCCTTGGCAATGTCGTTGGTCATACCTGTATTGTTCATCAGCATGGCCATTGCCACAAGACAGCAGATGGTGACAACCGTCTTCTGCAGATTGATGGTGGTCTTGGCCAACAGTTTCATCAGTTTGCCGAAACTCATGCCTTGAATCAGTCCACCGATGACGGCACCGAGGAAGATCATCAGACCGGCATTCGAGAGCCAGCCGAACTTAAAGGTGTTGCCGATGACAGGCAGGTCGAACTTAGTCACCAAGGTCTGGTTTAGCAGTTCGTTGATGGGAGGGACGATCTTACTGCTGATGAGGATGAAGAAGATGATCAGGCCATAGACGCTCCAGGCCTTGAGGGTCTTGGCGGTACCGAACTTCTTTTTCTCCACGTGTACCTCATCTGCAGGACTCTCTTTGTGGATGAACAGTTTGTTGTAGATGAGCATGGCGATGATGGCAGCCACAGAACCGAGGATGGCAGGTGTCTCAGGGCCGATGAAATGGGCGCAGCAGAACTGCACGACGATGGAGAAGGTACCCACGAAGAGCGCAATGGTGATGTTCTTCAGAATCTTCGTCTTGTCGGTCATCATCAGAATGAGGAACGGGGTGATGAAGAACATCAGTGAGAGTTGAAGGATGATAAAGGTAGCCACCTCGCAGAGTTCCTCAGGCGTGGCCACACCACTGGCAGCCACCTGATTGGCGAGAGTCGTGGCGGGCAGTCCTACGGCACCGAAGCCTACGGCCACCGTATTGGCTACCAGACAGATGACGGCTGAGAACATCGGTTTGAAGCCCAGTCCGATGAGGATGGCGGCGGGGATGGCCACAGCCGTTCCGAAACCTGCCATACCTTCGAGCACGCCACCAAGACCCCATGTCAGCAACAGTACGAGCAGACCCTTGTCGGAGGTCATCTGGATGAACTGCGTCTTGATGGTCTCAATCTCCTTCGTCTCGCAGAGGATATTGTAACTGAAGATGGCGCAGATGATAATGAGGATGATCGGGAAACAGGCTTTGAGAAAGCCCTCGACAATCGACCAGATGGTGATGCCGAAGATGCTGGCCTCTGCATATTTCTCTGGCACAATGCCCATAGCAGGGGCTGCAAACAGCGCCAAGAAAATTGTAACGATGAGTGTGATGATCGCACTCTTGTAACCGGACACTTTGAAGCCCATCATCAATACAATGAGCAACAGGATTGGGATGACAGATACTAATGCTGACATAAGAGTTCTTAGTTATGTTGTGAATATTGTATAAGTTTGGGTACAAAAATACTACTTTTTGGCCATATTACCATCTTATTTTAGTGAAAAAAACAAAAATGGGCGAAAACAATGCACAATTCACAATGCATAATTCATAATTATTTCGTAAATTTGCACCAAAGTATAATTAAAAACCCATTGTGCCTTATGCTGAACCAATTCCTTACAGATCTCAGACAGTTCATTCCGTCTGACCGTATTTATACCGATGAACTCCGTACCTTAGGTTGGGGAACGGATGCCAGTTTCTACCGCCAGATTCCGAAGGTTGTCATCCGCAGTGATGGCGAGGCGGAAATCTCCAAGATTGTGAAGGTCTGCCGGAAATACAAGTTGCCCTTTACCTTCCGTGCGGCAGGCACCTCTCTCTCCGGACAGAGTTGTACGGACTCCGTGCTCATCGTGGCAGGGAAGCACTGGGAGGAGTACGAATTAGGAGACTGGAGTCAGGAGTCAGGAGTCAGGAGTCCCAACACCATCAAACTGCAGCCTGGTATAGTGGGGGCGAGGGTGAATGAGATCCTGAAGCCCTACGGACGGGTATTCCCGCCTGACCCAGCCTCGATAGGCTCGGCGATGGTGGGTGGTATCGTCATCAACAATGCCTCGGGCATGAACTGCGGCGTGCATGCCAACAGCGACCGAATGATGGTCTCCGCACGTATCATCCTCACCGACGGTACCATCCTTGATACGGGTGATGAGGAGAGTCGCCGAAAATTCCGGGAAACACATCCTGAGTTCATCGCCAAGATCGAGGCTCTGCGCGACAAGGTGAGAGCCGACGAGGAACTGGCCTCGCGCATACGTACCAAATATTCTATTAAGAACGTGACGGGCTTAAATATCCGTCCTTTGATAGCCTACGATGATCCCTTCGATATCATCGCCCATTCGATGGTAGGTTCGGAAGGAACGCTGGCCTTCCTCTCGGAAGTGACGATGAAGACACTCATCGACTATAAGTACAAGGCATCGGCAATGGTCTATTTCCTCACGATGAAGGAGAGTTGTGAGGCGGTGGTGGCCATGAAGAAACTGAAGGCTGGAGAGGAAGACCTGAAGATGAGTGCCGAGAACCTGATGGTGAAGAGTGCGGAGATGCTCGACTATAAGTCGCTGATCAGTGTGGATGACCCTGTCTATCTGCAGTACCAGAAAGATGTGGATGCCGGTAAGATAGCAGGGGTGGAGCCTGGCGACTATCACAACCTGACGGCTATCCTCACTGAAACGAAGGGCATCACCCACGAGCAACTGCTCGAAAAGATTGAAAAGATCAAGGATTGTCTGGGACAGTTCCGTCTCTATATACCGGCAGAGTTTACGGAAGATCCGGCTATTTACGGTAAATACTGGGCCATCCGTTCAGGTATCTTCCCCAGTGTAGGTGGTACACGTCCCATCGGTACTTCCTGTCTCATCGAGGATGTGGCCTTCCCTATCGAGTCGTTGCCAGAGGCGACGGTGAAGTTGCAGAAACTCATCGCCGATCATGGCTACGACGATGCCTGTATCTACGGACATGCCTTCGAGGGCAACTACCACTTTATCCTGAACCAGAGTTTTGCGGATGAGCATGAGGTGGCCCGCTATGCGGAGATGATGCGTGACGTGGCGAAACTCGTCGTTGAGGAATACGACGGTTCGCTGAAGGCCGAGCACGGCACAGGTCGTAATATGGCTCCCTTCGTGAAGTATGAATGGCGCGACAAGGCTTACGAGGTGATGAAGGAGTTGAAGGCCATCTTCGATCCCGACGGTCTGTTGAACCAGGGCGTTATCTTCAACGATGACCCAGACTGTTTCATCAAATGCCTGAAACCGTTGCCTGTGCTCGAATACGACTTCAAGAGTGTGCCTGATGGTGGCAAGTACTTGATGGATCCCAAGTTGTCGACGGCTAAGGAGACCATCGAGCAGGTAAAGCGCGCCAACAAATGTATCGAGTGCGGCTTCTGCGAGGTCAACTGTATGTCGTGCGGACTCACGCTCTCGTCAAGGATGCGTATCGCCGTGCAGCGCGAAATCTGTCATCTCGAGGCAACGGGCGAGAATCCGGAGCGTGCTGCCAAACTGCGCAAACAGTATAAGTACTATGGTGACCAGACCTGTGCGACGGACGGACTCTGTTCTACCTCTTGTCCGATGAAGATCAATACGGGAGAGTTGACACATCTCATCCGTCAGATGGATATGAACAACTCAACGTTAGGCTATCAGGTGGGTGAGTTTGCCGCCAACCACATGGCAGGCATCAAGTCAGGCCTGCGTGTGGTGCTCGATGTGGCCCATGCCGCCCATGTCACCTTAGGTCCTAAGTTGATGACAAATGTCTGTCGGACGATGAACAAGATGGGTATGCCCCTTTGGACGACAGCCATGCCAAAGAAAAAGCGGCAGCCGAAGCCCTCCGACCTCACGCAATTCATTATTAATTCCATTGACCATTCACCATTGACCATTGACCATTCTGCTGCGCAAAAGGAGGCGGATGCCAATAATGGTCAATCGTCAAAGGTCAATGGTCAATCGTCAAAGGTAGTCTACTTCCCCAGTTGTATCAACCAGACGATGGGACAGTCGAAGCAAGGCAAGAAGAAGCACGACCTCGTCGATGAGGTCATCCAACTGATGGCGAAGGCTGGTTACGAGGTGATATTCCCTGAGGGTATGGAGAAGATGTGCTGCGGACAGATCTGGGAGTCGAAAGGTATGCTTGACATCGCCGACCGTAAGAGTGCCGAGTTAGAGAAAGCATTGTGGATAGCCTCCGAAAAGGGCAAGTACCCCGTGCTTTGTGCCCAGAGTCCGTGTCTGCACCGTATGAAGAAGGTGATGCATAAAATGCACCTCTATGAGCCGGCTGAGTTTATCATGAAGTACCTCGTGGATCGTCTCGACTTCCATCCTATTGATCGTCCTATCGCCCTGCACATCACCTGTTCCACACGACAGATGGGTGTGGCTGACGATCTGATCAATCTCGCCAAGATGTGTTCCACCAATGTCTTCTTGCCAGAGGGCGTGGGATGCTGCGGCTTTGCGGGTGACAGGGGCTTTACCTTCCCGGAACTGAACAAGTACGGATTAAGGAAACTCCGTCCGCAAATCGAGGCAAATCATATCGAGGTGGGTTACAGCAATAGCCGTACCTGTGAGATTGGTCTTGAGACGAACACGGGTATCCCGTATATGAGCATCGTGTATTTGGTGAATGAATGCACAACAGCACTTGTTCAGACCCCTCCTGACCTCCCCTAACTTAGGGGAGGAAAATCAAGGTTGACAGAGGGCGGTGCAGACCTTGTCCTGGAAGGCTTTGCCATCGGCATTCTTCATCACACCTTGGTTGATGATGCAGAAGGCAAGCAGGTGGTTGTTGGCAGAGTGGCAGTAGCCTGCAAGACTGGAGATTCCCGTGACTGTCCCCGTCTTGGCACGGACATTGCCAATGGTATATTTCCCCTTCATCCGTTTGCTGAGGGTGCCGTCCTCGCCGGCTATCGGTAGGGCGGGGTAGAGACTGCTGTAAATCTCTGAGTTACGATAGGCGTAGCGCAGCAGGCGCACCATCAGTTCTGGACTCACGTAATTATAGAGCGAGAGACCGCTGCCATCGGCAATCTTGTAGTTGTCGGGGTTGAGTCCTATCTTGCTGATCAGTTTCTTGATGTGTGTTCTGGCATTTGCGGCAGAGGCATGTTTGGAACCTCCCGAGGCAGCCACTTGATAGAACATCGACTCGGCATAGAGATTGTCGCTCTCCTTGAGCATCCGCGTCAGTATCTGGTCGAGGGCATGGAAACGGGATCCTACGACATAGGCACCATTAGGGAGTGTCCCCTCAGCGAAGTTGTCTGCTACCACAATGCCCTTATTGCGCATCTCATCAACGAAACTACGGAGAAAGTCGGCCTTCTTTGAGATGAGCAGCGGTGAGAGGATGGGGTTATCGTCATCCCAGCACCAGCCTTCACCCAAGCGCGTCTCATCCTTCATGGAGTAATCGCCGATGATGCGTCCGCGGATGGTATCGACACCCATGCCAAGCACCCGATCGACGAAAGCACCCATATCATCGTTGTTGAAACGGGGATCCATACCGCCCACGCAGTAGAGGTCACCGTTGAGTACGTTGCCAATCAACTGACCCGTATAATATAAAGAGGTACGGAACTGGTAGTTGCTGCCCAACTTGTCGAGGGCGGTGATGGCCGTCACCAGTTTCATGACAGAGGCGGGACGCATGGTCTGACGCTCGCCATAGCGGAAGATGATGGTGTCGGCGGTGAGGTCGTAGACCATCAGACCCACCTGTGACTTCTTCAACAGAGGCTCGTCCAACAGTTTGTCGAGTCGGGTTATCACATTCTCTGGCCAAGGGAGGACAAAGGAGTCAGGAGTCAGGAGACTGTCTGGATTCAGGAGCGTGGAGTCGACAGGCTCCAGGAAAGCCACCTTGTAGTTGCCCACCTCTTGTGGCTCTGTCTGTGCCTGTAGTCCCACTACGAGGCACAAAATATAGGATATCAGCAATAATTTCTTCATAATTTGATGCAAAGATACAAATAATTCTCAATTCTCAATTCTCAATTCTCAATTTTTTATTATCTTTGCAGCAGATTATTGATTTCGATTATGGTTTACAAGTACGACTTCCTGATTATCGGTGCCGGTGTGGCTGGCATGAGTTACGCCCTGAAGGTGGCAAGAGCCAAGAAGGGCAAGGTGTGTATGATCTGCAAGACCTCATTGGACGATGCTAACACCTCGTTTGCGCAGGGTGGTGTCGCCTCGGTGACAAACCTTGCTGTCGATAACTTCGACAAGCACATCGAGGACACGATGATTGCTGGCGATTATATCTCCGACCCCAAGGCGGTGGAACAGGTGGTCACGAAGGCCCCTGAACAGATTCAGGAACTCGTGAACTGGGGTGTCAACTTCGACAAAAAGGAAGACGGCACTTTCGACTTGCATCGTGAGGGCGGACACTCCGAGTTCCGTATTTTGCACCATGCCGATGATACGGGTGCTGAGATCCAGCGTGGACTGATGGAGGCTGTGCGTAATTGTCCCGATATCGAGGTCAAGGAGAACCATTTCGCTGTGGAGATTATCACCCAGCACCACCTCGGTGTGAGGGTGACAAGACGTTCTCCCCATATCCAGTGCTATGGCGCCTACGTGCTGAATCCCATCACCGAGAAAGTGGATACTTACTTAAGTAAGATGACGGTGATGTGTACGGGTGGTTGCGGAGCCGTTTATCTGACTACCTCGAATCCCGTCATTGCCACGGGCGATGGTATCGCTATGGTCTATCGTGCCAAGGGTACGGTGGCTGACATGGAGTTCGTGCAGTTCCATCCGACGGTGCTCCACAATCCGAAGGAGACGCACCCCGCCTACCTTATCACGGAGGCGATGCGTGGCTATGGCGGTATCCTGAAACTGCCCAATGGCGAGGAGTTTATGCAGAAGTACGACGAACGTCTGTCGCTGGCGCCTCGTGATATCGTGGCCCGCGCCATCGATAAGGAGATGAAGATTCATGGTATCGATCATGTCTGCCTCGACGTGACACATAAGGATCCCGAGGAGACGCGCCACCACTTCCCCAATATCTACCAGAAATGTCTCTCGATGGGTATCGATATCACCACCGACTATATCCCTGTGCGCCCTGCGGCCCATTATATGTGTGGTGGTATCAAGGTGGACCTCAATGGCCAGTCGAGCATCGAACGGCTCTATGCCCTTGGTGAGTGTTCCTGTACAGGACTGCATGGCGGCAACCGTCTCGCCTCCAATTCGCTCATCGAGGCAGTGGTCTATGCTGATGCGGCTGCCAAGGACTCTCTGCAACATGTCGATCTCTATGACTATAATGAGAAGGTGCCTGAGTGGAACGACGAGGGTACGATGACCAATGAGGAGAAGGTGCTCATCACCCAGAGTGTCCGTGAGGTCAATCAGATCATGGCCAACTATGTGGGTATCGTCCGCTCCGACCTCCGTCTGCACCGTGCTTGGGATCGTCTCGATATGCTCTACGAGGAGACGGAACGCCTCTTCAAGCGTGTGAAGGCCTCAAAGGATATCTGCGAACTCCGTAATATGATCAACGTGGGATATCTCATCACCCGTTGGGCCCTGGAGCGCAAGGAGTGCCGCGGCCTCCACTTCACCATCGACTATCCCGTCCACGCCTACGACAAATAGAATAAGCCTCACCAAGCGGTGAGGCTTATGAATTTGGGACGGTTCTTTTGTAATTACTTCAGAATCAGATACTGGAACGGTTCGAGGGTGAGGGAGGCATCGAGTTGATACTCCTTTTCAGTCGCTTGGTCTTTGGCCTTACGCCCCTTCCAATTGTCTGGCGTCTGAATGGTCTTTGCCTTGTTGCGGACATTGACAACGACGAGGAGAGTCTCTTTCTTGTCTTTCTTCTCGAAGATAAACACATCCTTGTCTTTCCAGGTCTTGATCGTACCCTTGCGCAGAGCGGAATGCTTGTTGTAGATTTCTATCAGTTTCTTGTATTCCTGGTAGATCTCTGGCTTGGCCGTCCAATCGACAGGTACATACTTGAAGAAGTTGATAGGCTCAGGATAGCCTACTTCCTGTGAACCATAGATAAGGGCTCCGCCGTGGGGAAATATGCTGGCTACGTAGGCCGCCATGGCACCACGGTCGTTGGTAAACTCCACGCAGGGAGTGACCTCAGTGGAGTGGTCGTGGTTGGTGGTGAAGCGCAGTTTTACCTTGCCGGCCGGCAGGTTGTGGTATTCCAACATATCGGCATTGATGAGTTCATTGGCTGGAGCGCCCTTGAACACCTTCACGAGTCCATCCTTATAGTCCCAGCCGTAGTTCATGTCGAAGCCGCCAACGGTGAAGTTGTCGAGGTTTTTGCCCTCTGCCAGCATCACAATCCTGCGTGGGGCAGCAGCCTTGCGCAACTGGCTGATGGCATCCTGCCAGAAGTCGGCAGGCACACCGTCGGCCACATCGCAACGGAAACCGTCAATGCCTACCTCGACAATCCAAAACTTCATGGCGTCGATCATAGCGGCACGCATGTCTTTGTTGTCATAGTTCAGGTCAGCCACATCGTACCAGTCCCAAGGGCGCGGGTGGATGATGGTGTCGGCCTTCTCGTCGTGGGTGTACCAGTCAGGATGTTCCTTCACCCAGGGGTGATCCCATGCCGTATGGTTGGCCACCCAGTCGAGGATGAGACCCATGCCGTGCTCATGGCAGACTTTGGCGAGGTTCTTGAGGTCGTCGATGGTACCAAACTCAGGGGCGATGGCCTTGTAGTCACGGATGCAATAAGGAGAGTTCTTACCCTTCTCGATACCGATGGGATAGATGGGCATCACCCACATCATATTGACACCCAGTTCACTGATGGAGTCGATGCGTGCTGCCACAGCATTCAGGGAATTCTCAGGTGCGAACACACGGGGATTGACCTGATACATGGCGATATCGTCTACTGCAGGCATCTTGAATGCCACTTGCTCTTGTGCTGGCCTACAGCCTACGACTGCAGCCACGATGCTGATGGATAGAATCAGTTTTTTCATCACAATCAGTAAGTCATCTTCGGCTCCAGTTCCTTGGCCTGGTCGATCATCTTCTGCACTTCGCTCACAGCGGGTACACGACCACAGATGTGGAACTGTGCGTTGATCTCCTCCAGTTTCGGCTGCAGATTTTCTGCCACACGATGACGGAACTCCTTGACGGTGTCGACGCCAGCCTTCTCCAACAGTTCTGAGAACTGAGGACCTACGCCATTGATGCGGAACAGGTCTGCATGGTTCGTCCAGCGGAGGATCAGTTTCTCGCTGATACCTGTGGCCTCAGCCAGTTCCTTGCGGCCCTTGGGGGCTGCACACTTCTCGAGCAGTTCACTCACTTTGTTAATACCTGCGGCAACCAGTTTCTCTGCATAAACGTCGCCTACACCTTCGATGTCGATAATCTTGTAATCCATAATTTAATAAGTTTTTAATGATTCATAAAATGATTTCTTGGTGCAAAGATATAAAAAAAGCCGCAGATAACACAGATTTTCGCAGATTTTTTTTACTTTTGCAGCAAAATTAACAGAATATGATGGTTGCATTATATATAATAATAGGTATAGTGGTGGGAGCGGTGGTGCTTTATCTGCTGATGGACCGCAAGATGGACACGCTCCGCATAGAGGGTGGCAAGAAGGATATAGAACTATCTATGCGCTCGGAACTGCTCAATGCAGCCAATAGTCGCGTACAGCATTTAGAGGCCGAGAATAAAGACCTGCATGCGAAGTCTGAGAGTCAAGGCAGGGAGTTGGAACTGGTGCGTCAGCAGATGGACGAGGAGTTGAAACGGCACGAGGAGCGCTTTAAGAACATGGCGCAACAACTGTTGGAGACCAGTGCCTCGAAACTGAAAGAACAGAACACGGAGGCGATGACGGGTATCACCCAGCCCTTGAAGGAGGCGATCACTAATATGCAGAAAGCCATCAACGATACGCAGAAGGAGAGTGCCGCCCATTCGGCCTCGTTCCGTGAACAGATGTTACAGATGATGCAGCAGACGCAGCAGTTGGGCGAGAAGACAGACAGTCTGACGAACGTGTTGCGTCGCGACAACAAGGTAAGCGGTAATATGGGTGAGATCATCCTTGGCGACCTCCTTGCTTCTCAGGGACTGACGGAGGGTATCCATTACGAGGTACAGGCACGGCTCCGTGATGAGTTAGGACGTCCATTGAAGAATGATGAGACGGGGCGCGAGATGCAGCCCGATGTGATTCTGCACTATCCGCAGGGACAGGATGCCATCGTCGACTCGAAGGTATCGTTGGTGGCCTATGAGAAGTATGTGAATGCCGAGACGCCAGAGGATAAGGAGCGTTATCTGCAGGATCATATCAAGAGCGTGCGGCAGCATGTGAACGAACTGGCCCGCAAGGATTATTCGAAATATATCAAGAACGGTCGTGATGCAGTGGACTTCGTGATAATGTTCGTGCCTTTCGAATCATCGTTGCAGTTGGCACTTGCCAATGATCCGACGCTCTGGCGAGAGGCTTTTGAGAAGAAAGTTTTCGTAACGGGCGAACAGAATCTGTTGGGTATCCTTCACATGATTCATATTGCCTGGGTACAGAACCAACAGGCGGAGAATCAGCAGAAAGTATTCGGACTGGCGGAGCAGTTGCTGGACCGCTTAGGCGACTTTATTCAGAGATATAATGATCTGGGAGATAAACTTCACAAGGTGCAGGAAGCATACGACAGCACGAATAATAAACTGATTACAGGCCGTCAGAGTGTGGTGCAGAAGGGTCGCGAACTCGTGGACCTTGGTGCGAAGGAAAATGCGAACCGCAAGATTCCCATGCCGGAGGTGGGGATAGAGTAGAAGTGAAAAGTGATAAGTGAAAAGTGATAAGTGATGAAGGTGTTGGTGAGTGAGGAGATATGGGAGTTTGATCTGGAGGCGGCGCTGGGAGAAATATCGGCGCAGCGGAAGGAGCAGGCACTCAAGTTCAAACATGAACTGGGTCAGAGACTCTGCGTATTGGCCTACCAGTTGCTGAAACAAGGACTGCGCGAGGCATACGGCATCACGGAGAACCCCATCTTTGAATATAACGAACACGGCAAACCCTTCATCGCGGGACATCCGGAGATTTTTTTTAACCTCAGTCATTGCAAAGAGGCTGTGGCCTGCGTCATTAATGACCAGCCTGTCGGTATTGATGTGGAGTCGATTCGCGAATACAAAGAGTCGCTCATTCGTTATACGATGAATGATAATGAAATCCATGAGATAGAATCTTCCGATGATCCTGCCACGACCTTCATCCGCCTCTGGACAATGAAGGAGGCTACTATCAAACTGATGGGTGTGGGTATTAGCGACGGCATGAAATCAGTGATTGATACAGACAGGTATCAATATACGACTGTTGAGAAACCACACTACACCTATACCGTCTGTATGTGTGTCTGACAAATCTGTATTTAGAAACTTAACTTGGTGGTGAACTCAAAGGTGAAGGGCCGGATGAACGTACCTGACATCACATAGTCCTTATAACGTGAGGGATCCGTGATTAGGTCGGCGGCAGGGATGGTGCCACTGGCACCCTTCTGGTTGAGGATGTTTACCACACTTGCCGAAAAACTCACGTGGCGGTTCAGTTTGAAGTCCACGCCTCCGAAGGTCTCCCAGCGTCCGTTGAAATAGAGTGAGTTGGTCTTATTGATGTACTGCTTACTGAAATACCTGGCACTCAGCCACACGCGCCAATTGCCGAAACGGTAGGAGGGCTCGATCTCCAACTCCGTCTTCGAGAGGGCGGTGATGGTCTTTTCCGTGAAGTCGTACTCCTCCGTCACGCCATCACTGAAAGTGGGGGTGATCTTGAAATTCTTATACCTTGGGTCGCGGATGGTGAACATCACGTGGATGCTCAGGCCCTCTATCGGGGTGATCATGGCATCGGTGAGCCATCCGAGTGTCGCCATGTCGTAGAAGAACGGGGTGGTGAACGACTCACTCATGCCTGCCTTCATATCGCCGACATCTTTCGTCAGCACGTGGCTGAAATTGGGACGCTCCTGCGAGTTCTTCATGCTGATGTAGGTCATCTGCGAGGTGAGGTCTATCCACTTGTTCTTCCAGTAGATGCCGCCTCGGAAATAGTTCGTGGGCATACTCTCCTGCGTGGGATAGTTGTAGGTGCCATAGTGGAACAGTTGGGAATGGATGATGGCGGAAGAGAATTCGGCCTGCAAGCCAAACCCTGGGAGTAACGCATAGCGGGTACTGCCGATGAAGGCGTAATTAAAGTGGTTGTTGTTGAAGTGATTCCTCTCAACCCCCTGATCCGCCAGACTGAACCCTGGGTGACGGGCATTTTCTTTGTGTGGTTCGTTGGCGGCCCAGCCCCGCACATTCAGATATTCCAATCGGACACCTCCGTAGAGCCATAGACGGTTGGAAACATTCCACTCGTCGGATGCCAGGGCGAACAGTTTGTGCTCATGTCCGTCATAATACTCGGCGTAGGAGTTGTAGGAATAGCCCTCGTGGCCATTGAGCAACAGTATCTTCGGGTCTTTCTTCGCCTCGTGGCCATAGAGATACATGGATGTTTCCGTGCCTCCGGCGTTGAGCCAGTAGTCCACCTCTGCGCGCCAACTGTGTCGGTGATCTTTGGACTTACCCGTCAGTTCGGCATTGGTCATCCAGGAATGTTCGAAACCATCGAAATGCAGCATCCGGCGCGTCTGCACCTTTCCTGTATAGATGGTGCCGTCCTCATAGGTGTATCCACTTTCAGCAGTGGCCTCGCTTACTCCCATCATGTTGGGGTTGGCACGGAACGAGTGACCATGCTTGAACTTACTGTGAACTGCGAGTCGCAGACCGTTGTCCCATTTGTAGTTCAGCAGGAAGTTCACATTATGAACCTGATTGATGTTCGCATCGTTGATGTCCTGTTCCGTCATCCGTCCTGTCGCCACATCCAGATATTTCACCATTTTGTTGGTCGGACGGTATTGGTCAATGCCTAACTTAAAGCCGTCGTACTCCTTGACGCTACCGTCGCCCACGAAGATAAAGGGACCGTAGTTCTCGGTGATTTCCTTGTTATGCGAATACTGGTAGACGAGGCCCGCCTTGCCCCTGCCTTCGTTCCAGGTCTTTGAAACGGCTGCCTTATAAAAGTGTATGCTTTCCTGCAGGGATGTCATGTCGAGATGGTTGCTGCCCGGATCCATATTGTGATAGGTGCCGATGCTGAGGCCCCATCCTTTTCCGACAGGTGTTGAGACATTCGCATCCACGGCGTGCCGGCCGAAGTGATTGAAGGTGTAATTGACATTGCCCTCGAAGGTGTCGCCAGCCAGTTTGGAATAACTGTCTACGCTGTAAGTGATGACACCATATTTCAGGACCATATCCTGCGGACCTGTCGTACGTACGGACTCATGACTGACGCCACTATGCCACGACTTGTAGGGATAGACCTGATAGTTATAGTAGGATACCGGCAGACCGTCTTCATAAAGATAGGCATGGCCGGAGATGGGCAGACCCAAGGATATCTGGCGCGGTTGCGAGACAGAGGCTGCATTCATCAGCACATTCCTGTTGCTGTCGCCCGACGTACTGACGGCACTGTCGGCAACAACTTCCTCAGCCACTGCAATTATGGCTGTTGTGATGCTCAATAATGTAGCGGTTAAGGCTCTTAGAATACCCATGGGCTAATGATTGTCGTGCGGCTGAGGGTCTATTTGACGAGGTTGCCGAGGATGTCACGTGTCAGTTCCCTGGTGATGGTGCGGGTGGCTGCACTGGTGGCATTCTTCACGACTTTCTCTTTAGCGGAGGTCTTAGACTTTGTCTTCTTACCGGATATCTTATCGCTGACCCATGTACCGAGGAGAGCAGCCAGCGTAGAGGTGAGGGCTGTCATAATAGCCTTGCCCACCTTACTCATCATACCGGGCTTTTTCTTCTCGGCTTTCTCAGCCTTCTCGGCCTTGCCGGAGGGCTTGGGAATCTCAATCTCCGTTTGCTGTTGTTCCTGTTCTGCCAGTTGTCTTTCTGCCTCTGCCACCAGCACTTCGAATGCACTCTCACGGTCAATGGGCGTATCGTATTTACCGTAGATGCGGCTCTGCTTGATGAGGTCGAGCCGCTGTCCTTCCGTGATGGCTCCAATCTGTGACAACGGGAAGAGCACTTTGGCACGTTCCACGATAGAGGGAGCACCCTTTTCGTCGAGGAAACTGACGAGAGCCTCACCAGTCTCTAAGTTCATGATGGCTTCGTCGGTCTTGAACTCCGGGTTGGTACGGAAGGTGTCGGCAGCCGTCTTGACGGCCTTCTGGTCTTTTGGTGTATAGGCCCGGAGGGCATGCTGCACACGGTTACCGAGTTGTCCGAGGATATTCTCTGGGATATCCGTTGGGCTTTGGGTAATGAAGTAGATGCCTACGCCTTTCGAGCGGATGAGACGGATCACCTGTTCAATCTTGTCGAGCAAAGCCTTCGAGGTGTCTGTGAAGAGCATGTGTGCCTCGTCGAAGAAGAACACGAGTTTCGGCAGTTCAAGGTCGCCCACTTCAGGCAGGGTGGAGTAGAGTTCACTCATCAGCCAGAGCAGGAAGGTGGAGTAGAGTTTTGGCTGCATCATCAGTTTGTCGGCAGCCAGTACGTTCATCACACCCTTGCCACCCTCGCACTGCATCAGGTCGTAGATGTCGAACGACGGCTCGCCGAAGAACTTGTCGGCTCCTTGAGACTCCAGTTGCAACAAGGCACGTTGGATGGAACCAACGGTCATACTTGTCACCGTTCCATATTTGGTCCTGTATTCCTTGGCGTGCTGTGATACCCAGTCGAGCATGGCCCTCAGATCCTTGACATCGAGGAGTTGCAGACCGCGCTCGTCGGCAATACGGAATACGATGGTGAGTACGCCGGCCTGCGTCTCATTGAGTTGCATCAGGCGTGACAGCAATAGCGGTCCCATCTGCGAGATGGTGGCTCGCATGGGATGACCCTGTTCGCCATAGACATCATAAAACCGTACAGGACAAGCCTGGAACTGTGGGCTCTCTATGCCAAACTCCGGCAGACGCTTCTCGATGAATCCGCTGAGGCGTCCTACCTGCGAGATACCGCTGAGGTCGCCCTTCATATCTGCCATGAAACAGGGTACGCCAGCCTGACAGAATGTCTCTGCCATCACTTGCAGGGTAACGGTCTTACCTGTACCTGTGGCTCCCGCAATGAGTCCGTGGCGGTTGGCCATCTTACCTGTAATGCTTAGCGCTCCGTTGGCGCAATGGGCGATATACAGCCCTCTCTCTTTGTCAAGCATATCTTATTCTTCTATAAATTTTGCAATGGTTTTCAGACAGACATCACTGCTGATGGGCTTTGGCAGGAACTCGTCGCATCCTGCCTCGAAAGCCAACTGACGGTCGCTGTCGAAGGCATTGGCTGTCAGGGCGATGATCGGAAGTTTGGGGTGACTTTCCTTGATCTTTCTGGTGGCTTCCATGCCATCCATCACAGGCATCTTGATATCCATCAGGATAAGGTCATAGTCATTTTTCTCTACCATCTCAACTGCCTCTTGTCCGTTCTTGGCACGATCATACTCGTAGAACTTCTTCAAGATATATGTCATCAGGATGAAGTTGCTGTCGTTGTCCTCTGCAATTAAAATTCTCTTCATATCTTACCAAAATATTAATAATTCACAAAATTACATCTTTTCTTTGAAAAAACAAATGAATCACGCATTTTTTAACTAATTTTGCATCAGAATGAATAAAACTAATAACAGATATACTAAAATAATGATGAAATTAAGAACTTTTGCAGGTGCTTTTGCACTGATGATCAGCCTCACGATGTCGGCTCAGAGCCACGTGATGGAAGTGAACACAAAGAAACTTGGTGCCCCTGTTCAGTCAACGATGTATGGCATCTTCTTTGAAGACATCAACTATGCTGCCGACGGCGGCCTGTATGCAGAAATGGTGAAGAACCGTTCGTTTGAATTTCCCCAAAGACTGATGGGGTGGCGTGCCTATGGCAAGTTTGAGGTACGTAACGATGGTCCCTTCGACCGCAATCCTCACTATGTACGCCTTGCCTACTCCGGCCACAACGATAAGTTCACAGGTCTGGAGAATGAAGGATTCTTCGGTATTGCCGTCAAGAAAGACGCTACCTACCGTTTTTCTGTCTGGGCACGTTGCCCAGAAGGTGGTAAGTCCACCCTTGAAGTGAGTTTCGTCGACAATGATACGATGGAAGAAGACCAGCGCTTCGCGACGGTTAAAGTGAATATCAGCGGCAAGGACTGGAAAAAATACACTGCAGAACTGAAATCACCTCGCACGGAGGCCAAAGGCGCTTTGCGCATTTTCCTTGCCGGTGACAAGAATACAACGGATGTAGAACATATATCCCTCTTCCCCACCGACACGTGGAAAGGTCGCGAGAACGGTATGCGCAAAGACTTGGCACAGGCACTCTATGATATGAAGCCCGGCGTGTTCCGATTCCCTGGCGGATGTATCGTAGAAGGAACCGACTTAGATACCCGTTACCAGTGGAAAAACAGCGTAGGTCCGGTTGAGAACCGTCCACTGAACGAGAACCGCTGGCACTATACCTTCGGTCATCGTTTCTTCCCTGATTACTACCAGAGTTACGGTCTCGGTTTCTTTGAGTTCTTCCAACTCTGCGAGGATTTCGGCTGTGAGGCTCTGCCCGTCATCAGTTGTGGACTGAGTTGTCAGTTCCAGAATCCAGACCCCACGAAACCTGGTGTACATGTGGCTGTCGACGAACTTGACAACTATATTCAGGATGCTCTCGATCTGGTGGAATTTGCCAATGGTCCCGTAGACTCAAAATGGGGCAAGGTACGTGCCGACATGGGTCATCCCGAGCCCTTCAACCTGAAATTCCTCGCTGTAGGTAATGAGCAGTGGGACTATGATGAGCAGCACGGTGGCTATGGTCCAGTATTTACCGAGCGCCTGAAGAAGTTCAATGCCGCCCTGCGTGCCAAGTATCCCTATCTGAAACTTATCGGCACCACAGGACCCAACTCTGAGGGATGGGATTTCGACCTGCTGCAACCTCGTATGAAGGAGTTGAAGGTAGACCTCTACGACGAGCACTACTATCGCAACGAGGAGTGGTTCCTCTCGCATGGACTGCGTTACGACAGTTACGACCGCAAGGGCCCGAAAGTGTTTGCTGGCGAATATGCCTGTCACGGCAAGGGCAAAAAGTGGAACCACTTCGAGACATCGCTTTACGAAGCAGCCCACATGACGGGTATCGAACGTAATGCCGATATCGTCCACATGGCCACCTATGCCCCTCTCTTTGCTCATGTCGAAGGTTGGCAGTGGCGTCCTGATGCCATCTGGTTCGACAATCTTCGTATGTTCAAGTCGTGCAGTTACTACGTGCAGCAGATGTATGCAACCAACAAGGGCACCAATGTCCTGCAAATGACGATGAACAAACAGCCTATAGCAGGTCAGGAGGGTCAGGACGGTCTCTTCGCTTCCTCCGTCTTCGACCAGAATACTGGCGAGGTCATCATCAAGGTCGTCAACACATCGAAGCAGCCGCAGCCCGTCAGCATCCAGTTGACAGGCATGAAGGGTGAGCGCACGGCTCAGACCATCACCCTGAGTCATAACGGTTTGGACGATGAGAATTCCCTCGATAATCCTGAGCGCATCACGCCGAAGAACGGCACGCTGAAATTGGATGCCGGCAAGGGTGCCACCCTGCTCCTCGACGATATTCCCGCTATGTCGTTCCGACTGTATAAGGTGAAGAAATAATAATGCAAGGGGGCTGGCAAAACGCCAGCCCCCTTGCATTATTTCCTTATTATATCTCACTTGCCTATCTTACAATTCTGGCCAACCATCAGGAGTCCAATGGATGGGACGTTGGATAAGCACAGAGGCGCCTTCCTGAGCAACGCTGTAGCCATGACAGATAAAAATGTCTTGACCATCCATGTGGTAGGCGGCACAATGACCAGCAGCCTCATACTCTTTCTTGTCTCCCTCAAGGAAAAGATTGCCTCCTCCATAACGCATATCAAAGCCTTTGCTGTCGAGATATGGCCCCTCAACATATCTGCTGCGGCCTACAGCCACGCGGTAGTTGCTCTTCGCGCCCTGACAGCAATAATCCCAAGAGACGAACAGATAGTACCAGCCGTCATGCTTGAAGATAAACGGTGCCTCAATGGCATTCGGACCTGCGAAATCTGAAGTGGGGTTCTTGGGCGGATTCGGATTGATAGGTAATGCAGCCCTGGCATCCTGACTATTCAGATTATAGCGACGGGCTATTGTGCGGGGACGGGCAGATTGCAAATCCGCCCGAACGGAAGAGGCGATATGCATCGTCGTATCGAGACGAACCAGTTGGATTCCATCCCAGAAAGATCCCCACACCAACCAGGGCTGGTCATTGTCGTCGATGATGAAATTTGGATCGATGGCGTTCCAGTTGTCACGTTTCTCCTGTGAGGTCACGATACACCCTTCATCCTCCCACAGGCCAGAGGCCAGTGATCGAGTGGAGAGCAGCCCGATGGCCGAGCCATTACGTCCAAAGGTAGAACAACTATAAGCGAGCCACCAGCGATCATGCCAATGGATGACATCAGGAGCCCACACATGACGGGTAAAACCAGGTACGGAGTCACGTGTCCACTTCGGAATCACCGACATCAGGGGTTCTGGTTTCACCGTCCATGTCTTTCGATCCTGCGAGGTCATCTGCTGGATACCCATACCAGTGGCAAAGATATAATAGGTACTATCTTCGTATGCCATCACAGGGTCATGCACCATGGGTGTCTCGGTTGTGAAAGGTACGTGTCTCAGGTGGTGCCGTTGCCCTTGCGCTGAAAGAGTGGCGCTTAAGGCTAACAGCATCATAGAAATGACTGTTGTCCTCATATTGTTAACTGTTGTTGATGATATTAATGATGATTATGATATCACTGATATTAACCTTTCCGTCGTTATTCACGTCGGCCTTTTGATTGTAATCGTTGCCACTCATGACGCTCGTCACAGCGGTAACGTCGGCAGCATTTATCTTGCCGTCGCCGTTCACGTCAGCCTTTTGATTGTTGCCCTCTGTCTGATAGCCCCAAACGGTAACGCCAGTTGTGGCTGCAATAGCCGTAAAGGCTGGAGTCTTTGTGTCGGTGGATTCCAAGGTCTGTTCAACCATCACACCATGATAGTAGGTGTTATTGATCTTGAGTGTGACATACGATTTGCCTTCTTCAATCTTCCACGTACCTGTGGCCTCTCCGGCTATGGTGCCGTCGCTCTTGAGTTCTATGTCGATTGGAGAGGCTGCTTCTTTCTTGGTATGATCCAGTTTGTAGTTATGAACCAGCAACTTGTACTTGCCAGGAATCCTGTTGGTGGCAATCTGCTGAGTCGTGGCAATGTCGGCACTCTTCACCTCCTCGCCAGTGTATTCAAACGGAGCAACGACCAGCCAACCATTCTTGCTTTGGAAGACCTGATGCACTCGCACCTGATGACTCTCGCCCCAATTCTGGAAACGTGTATGATAGACCAGATAGGTACGTCCGTCCTCGGCTGTGATGATAGAGTTGTGACCTTGAGAACGCTCGCCATAGTTGCCCTTAGCCTGATTGCCCCACGAGGTGTAGGCTCCGAAGATGTTGACGCCACGGTTGTTGTCGTTCTCCTTGGGACCGAAATTCAGCAGATAGGACGTGAATACGGCATCATGGTTTTGGGAATCTTTATACGGCCCGTCGGGGGTAGTCGAGCGGAACACACGCATCTGGTAGCCACCGTTGTTATAGTCGTTGGCATTGCCACCGGCAGCCAGTCCGCCGTAGGTGACGAACAGATAGTAGTATCCGCCAATGTACTCGATATAACTGGCTTCGCCCGATACGTAGAAACCGCCGGCAATCTTCTTACCAAAGTAAGGGTCAATGGTGACGCCATCGCCAGATCCTGTCAACGTGTAGGTGACATCATAATCGCGCAAACCGGTATTCTCATCTAGTTCAAGCATCCATATACCACCGCTCCACGAACCGTACGACATCCACAGTTTGTCATCCTCATCATAAAACACGCACGGGTCGATGCAATTAGGATAGCGTCTGCCCCAGCCATTACCTATGGCATAGCGTCCAGGCAACGAGGCCTGCGTGCCGATGGCCAGTTCCAGGTCGGTGTCTTTGTAGGATGTACCTGTGTGGAATCCGCTCATCACCACTGGAGCCTGATAGAGGTAGGGACCCTCGATGTTGTCTGCCGTCAGTAGGATGATGCTCGAATACCAATTGTCGCCATTGATACTGAGATACATACACCACTTGTTCATGGCCTTGTTCCAGATGACGTCGGGAGCCCACATATTGCCATCAATATTATAGTTACTGCTTCCACGCTTAGCCCATGCCGTTGCACTGAAGTTTGGCAATGCAACATCGGCACCGCCCTTTTTGACCGTTGTGACAGCAGGTGTGGTAAAGGCAGCACTATTGGCAGCATTGTTGCTGGTCGATGTGGCCCAGGGAGCCTGGAAAGCCGTCCAACTCATCAGGTCGGTCGTCTTGGCTGCAGCACGATGGGAACCGAAGATATAGTACGTCTGGGACACTGGCTCCCACACGATGCTGGGGTCGTGTACGCTGACACGTTTCAGCGTGTAGGCCACAGCACTCATGGGAACCAGTGCAGACAGTAGTATATACAGATACTTTCTCATTATTAATTATTCAAATACCAAGTGGCAGCCGTCAACAGTGAAGCGGAAGAAGAGATCGTCGCCATCAATTGGGCTGATGCCGATATAATCCTGCTTGTAGGTGATGCCGTCGTTACCTGTCATGACACACTTGACATCTGCTGAGCCGCCATTATTGGTGACGGAAACAGTAACCCGAGCATCGTCCATGGCAGAGAGCCATGCGCCCCAGTCGGCCTGACCACCGCTTGGCGTACAGGCTGCATAACTGTCGCCCCAGCCGTAGTTGTCGGCACGTACCACAGCATACTCACTGTTGTCTTCACGTGTCAGCACTACTACGAAGTTGTTCCAGTTGTTAGCCCCACTGGTGAAGTTCTTGAAGCGGGTAGTGACCGTCTTGCCAACAGGTACGTTGAGCATTTCAGAATGTGCTCCCCACCAAGCGGTAGAGTTATCTTCCTCGCCCAGCACGGTATCGAACTCAAGGTGACAGCCATCCACGGTGAAACGGAAGTAGAAGTTGTCAGGATCAATGGTGTTGATGCCCTGATACTGCTGAATGTAGTCAATGCCATCATTGCCATGCATCACTGCCAGAACATCTGCCGTTCCATCGCCATTGTTGGTAACAGCCACGGACACCTTAGCACCATCCATAGCCGAGAGCCATGCACCCCAGTCAGATTGACCACCGCTTGGCGTGCAAGCAGCATAACCGTCGCCCCAGCCATAGTTGTCAGAACGTACTACGGCATACTCTGTGTTGTCCTCCTTGCAGAGCACAACAACGAAATTGTTCCAGTTGTTGGCACCACTGGTGTAGTTAGTGAAGGTAGAAACGAAGGTCTCCTTAGGACCAACCTTGATATTCTCAGAATGAGCACCCCACCAACCGGTAGAGTTGTCGGTCGCACCAAGGCTGGTGAACATCTTATCGACAACCTCGAACTGTGCATAGCCGATGACGGGTGAAGCAGCCTCGCCCTTGAAGGTCTTAGCATAAGCAGCCACGAGGGTCTTCTTACCCAGATTATTCAAATCAGGAATAACCTCGAATGTCAGATCAGCGAAATTCACATCCTTTGATACGCCCTGCTCGAACTGTACATTTGCTGTCACGCCGGCAAAGGCTTCCTCAAATGCAATACCCTGAAGCACTTTCTTAGGCACACCGTTCAACTTCATCGACAGAGGCTGCTTGTCTTCCTTAGAAGTAAAGCCACCGATGGGCTCGATGGTTGAACCGATGAAACTGACGAGAGCCTTCTCGACACCAATACGGCAGCAGAGACGTCCCTCAGGGTCTGTCGTTGTGAAGTCATAGGACTGAATATATTCCTTTGTGCAAGTGCCGTTGGTAATGGTGTAATGAACACCACCTTCTGTACGGTCAACGGTGATGGTCACCTTGCCGTTAAAATTCTGTACGCTGGGATCAGTCTCAGCATCGTTAGCGGAAGAATTCTCAAAGTTGGCCTTGACGAGGCTTCTGTCTATGCCATCACCCCACTCCGAGTTCTTCGTCGGGTCGTTGTCATAGCGAATCACACCATACTCAGTGCCCAGATGATCTGCCGTGTCAGGATTATAGTCATTGAACACCATGTAGCAGTTCTTGTAATACACATTGTCAGGATTCACTGTGAGGGTAAACTGAGCCTGCCACTTCTGACCGGCGGGGATCACATAAGTCTTTCCCAAAGTCCAGAAACCAGAGGTCAGATCTTCCTTGCCGATGTTATATACGTCCTCTTCCAGACCTTCAATCACATCCTCACCACCCTGGTTCTTAGCCTTCTCAGCAGCGATGGAGTCTGCTTTTGAGGAAATCCAGTCGGGAGAGTCGATGCCATACAGATCACCACCCTCACAGGAAGTCATAAAGAAGAAAGAGGTGAGAAGTAAGAGGTAAGAGAATGCTCCTGCCACTACCTTATTATATTTATTAGTCTTCATAACCTTCAATTTTCATTATTTCATTCTTTCATTATTTCATTTTTTTACAGGTTCACCACAGGGTGTACAGGGCCATACAATTTGTCGGCATTACTTGTGCCATTATTGGCAGAGTTACCCTTGAGATTGGGATTATCGGTCAGCGTACCCTGATAGATTGGTAGGAACTCATGACCTTGAACCCAAGTGTCGAAGGATGTCTTGTATCCCTGCTCCTTAGTTTCCTTGGTCAGCGTACCGTCCCCGTTCTTTGGTAGTGCGTCGTAATCGATAGCATCCTTCACTGTACTCCTGTCGTTGGTGCGTAACACCACGGCGTGAGATCTGATCTGCTGCAGACGATTGCTGTCGTAGAAGAATCCCCAACGGATGAGGTCGAAGCCACGGCCATACTCACAACCGAACTCCTTCGGACGCTCCACATTAGCAATTTGCTCAAACAGTTTGTCGGCAGTATCGAAGTCTGAGAGTTTCAGGCTGGCCAACTGAGCACGGTTTCGTACTTGGTTGATCCAGTCGATGGCTTGCTGTGTAGGACCGTTCACCTCGTTCTCACACTCTGCGGCACGTAGCAGCACATCGCTGTAGCGCATCATGCGCAGGTTAATACCACAATGCAGACCTGTCACCACCTTGTCATAGAGTCCAGTACGGAGATTGGTGTTCTTGGCGATAGGCAGTCCACCGTAGTTATTGTTGGTCACAAAGGGGGCATCGGCTGTTATCGGCAGTGTATAGCAGACATTACCGTACTCAAAGCCTTCCCATTCTGGCTCGTAGGTTCCGATGGTCCAATAGAGGCGGGGGTCAAGCGAGCCGCTGGTAGTACGCTCTGCCTTAAAGAGGTTATAGAGCCAAGGTGATGCAGAGAGGTCTGCCCAACCGCCACAGTCGCCAGGACCGAAGTTACTTTCGATAGCATGACCCTGTGTGGCGTTCGGACTGGTGTTCACTGGTGTCCACTCGTCGTCGGTACCCTGAGAACCGTAGTCCAGATATTGAACCTCAAAGAGGCTCTCTTCGTTGTTCTCGTAATTGGGTCCTTCACGGAAGTTGTCACCGTAGTTGGCCATCAGCCTATAAGTGCCGTACTGGCCGTTTATGATAGCCTTCAACACAGTGAGGGCCTCACTGTACTTATGACGCATCATCAGCGCACGGGCATAATAGCCTGCAGCAGCACCAGAGGTGGCACGGCCCTTGGCCCACTCACCGCCCTCAGCACGTGTAGGCAACAGTTCTATGGCCTCCTTGAAATCCTTCTCTACCTGATCCCAAGCCTCATCATAGGAATTGTTGGTACCATATAGACCGTTAAGGGTGGAATAGGTCGCATAATCGGTAATCAGAATAGGGTTCTGATAATATCCGGTGAGATTATAATATGCCAGACCGCGGAGGAACAACATCTGTCCCTTGATGCGCTTCATTTGTTCGTTGAGGATACTGTTGTCTTCCCCGCAGCGCGATAGGGTGTAGTTACATACATTAATCGTGTAATACCAGTCACGCCAAGACCACTGGCCGATCTCGTCAGTAAAAGGCGCATTCAGATCATCGAAGGGCATATACCATACTTGTGAGGAGTTCCACACCTCATCACCACGGCATACATCAATCGTATAGCCTACACGAGCGTAGGTTCCCTCCATACGAATGTGATTGTATGCAGCAATCACGTTCTCTTCCAGATCATCGGCCGTATTGCCGAATGTGGATGTCGTCTGCTGGTTGGGATTGGACACATCCAACTTGTCGTCGCAAGACGTAAAGAGGATACTGGAGACAGGAGCCAGGAGACAGTAGATAACTCCTGCTATTACCTTATTATATATATTTGTCTTCATAACTTTCATTTTTCATTACTTCATTTTTTCATTCTTTCATGCTTTTTAGAACGTGAAGTTCAGACCTGCCATGAAACTACGTGCTGTGGGGTACGAGCAGTAGTTGTAGCCTGGGGTGAAGGTACCGCCGGCATAATCGACATTGTAGCCTTTGTAGCCAGTAATGGTGAAGAGGTTTTGTGCAGAGACATAGACGCGCACACCTGACACATAATTGCCGAACCATTTGTTAGGCAAATTGCAGCCTAGTTCAATGTTCGCAATCTTCCAATAGGCGGCATTTTGGATCTGACGTTCGCTGAACAGGTCGTTCCAAGCCAGTGTTCCACCGTTCGACAGATAAGTGCGTGGAATACTGCTGACGTAGGTCGAACCATCCCACTGATTAGCATTGAGGATATTCACATCCTTATTGCCATAGCCGTAACTGGAGTTCAGTGCGTTGTACAGATAATCGGTCACATGGTAGCCAAGCGCACCGAACGTTGAGATGCTCAGGTCGAAGATCTTATACTCCAGGTGAGCGCTCAGACCGAAGTTCACTTTTGGCAGACCGCTGCCAAGAGTGGTCTGGTCCTCGCCATTGATCTGTCCATCGTTATTGATATCAGCATAGTAGCAGTCACCTACATTGGCACCCTGCTGGTATGACCACCCGCCTTCTGGCACAATATTTGGCGTATAATCCGGATCGGCAGCCTGCTTTTCCATCTCGAGTTCGTTATGTCTTATTCTACCAGCCTCGTTCAACTGGTCAAGTTGGCTCTGTGTACGGATGATACCCTGATAGTCCCAACCATAGAACTTACCCACTTCCTGACCGACCTGGGTAATATAGGAACCAGTGACATACTGATCTTTTCCGAAACCGAGCGAAGTCACCTTGTTTTTCAGGGTGCTCAAGTTTGCGCTAATCTCATGTTTCAAGGCATGGTCGCGATTGCGGTAGGTTACCGAGAACTCAAAACCGCTATTTTCCAATGAGGCGGCATTCATGGTGACAGTCGTGTTGGCCACACCGGCACTGGCTGGAACGGGAACAGCATAGAGTAGATCCTCTGACTTGTTTTTGTACCACTCAGCAGTAAACTCGATACGATTATTAAAGAATGCCAGGTCGAGACCGATATTCATGGTCTTTCTCTTTTCCCAGGCAAGGTTCTCATTGACGAAGGTCGAAACGGCTGAACCTGTAACGGCTTGATTGCCGAAACTATAGGTCATGTTGTTGCGGGCCATGGTGGTAGAGATGGCATAGTCGGCTACAGAGGCCTCGTTTCCAAGTTCACCATAACTGGCACGAAGTTTGAACATATTGACGATGTCGCGGTCGATGGGGAAGAACTCTTCCTTATCAAAACGCCATCCTAAAGAAATAGATGTGAAGGTATCCCAGCGGATATCCTTGGTTAGACGAGAACTGCCATCGCGACGAATGATGGCAGAGAGCAAGTATTTGCCATCGTAGTCGTAGTTCAGACGGGCTAGATAGGATGCCAGAGAATGCTTGTACTCATAACTATCAGCACTCCATGAACTGGCATTCTGCAATTGCAGGAAATAGGGCTCCGACAGGTTGACACCTGTTGCTGACAGCGTGTTAGTGTTCTCCTGCTCGTAGGTCTGGCCGGCAACAAGGTTAATATGATGTAGACCGATGTTGCCATCGTATGTCAGTGTGTTCTCAATCAGAGCATCGGTATATTTACGATGAGCCTTCGTCAGACGCTCGTTCTCCTTGGCGAGATAGACACGATTACTCTGTATCCAGGCAGGAATCCAAGTCTTGTCGTTACAGGAGGTCATGCTATAGGAGAGATTGATCTTATAATTCAGTTTGTGGTTCTTGCTCTTGACACCCAGCATGTCAAGCAAATCGACATCGGCTGAAGCCGTACCTAAGAAACGATCTACGATCGTGTTTCGTGTCAGCATTTCATTAATCAGCAGGGGGTTCATGGCTGAGATATCACCATGGATTGTATCGTAATACACACCATAGCCATAGGCATCGTAACGATAACCGCTGGCACTGCCAACCTTGTCATCGAGCACCCATGTGGAACTGTCGTATGGCTTGATGGTGGGCTGCATGTTCAGTACACCACCCAGCACATTGCCCAGATTACCATAAAGTCCCTGAACGTACTCATTTGCATTCGATACAGCAAGGTTGTCCTGGTTGGAATGTGAATAAACAAGACTGGTGCGGAACTTGATGAACTTGACATCCATAGTGTTGTTCACGCGAGCGGTATAACGCTCAAAGTTAGGACCAGCACCCTCAAGTGTCCCTTTCTGATTATAATAATCAAGACTAATGTTATAGGTATTATTCACACCGCCACCACTCAAGTTTACACTGTGGTTCTGACGAATGCCTGTTTTAAAAGCCTCACTAAGCCAATCAGTATCGGTATTGTCCATGAAATGGTATTTCCCATCTGCGCCCTTGCTGTAACCGCCGGGAACGGGGATGCCAGAATTCTCAGCGGCTATGCCGAGATACTGGCTGTACTGCTCTGCATTCGTCAGATCGTAGACATTCTTCTTAATCTGGTCAACACCGAAGTAGCCTTTATATTCGACCTTCAGGGGCTGCTCTTTCTTACCGTTCTTGGTGGTGATAATTACCACACCATTGGCTGCACGCGAACCGTAGATGGCGCCGGCGGAAGCATCCTTCAGCACTTGGATGCTCTCAATGTCATTCGGAGAGAAATCGCGGATTGTTGTACCCATCGGTACACCGTCGATGACATACAGAGGAGCCTGGTTTCCATTCAGGGTACCGATACCACGGATACGAACCAAGGGGTCTGCACCAGGCTGGCCGTCAGAGGTAATCTGTACACCAGCCACCTTGCCTTCGAGCATCGTGGAGACGTTGGAATGTGACACGCGTTTCAGTTCTTCAGCATTTACGACAGATACGGAACCGGTCAGGTCGGCTTTCTTCTGAGTACCATAACCTACAACCACTACCTGGTCGAGCACTTGTGCATCTGCTTCAAGTTGGATCTGGTCGATGATCGCACGTCCGCGTACGGCAATCTCACGATCCTTGTAACCCACATAACTCACCACAAGTGTGGCATTGGAGGGAGCGTCGATAGTGAAGTTGCCTTCATAGTCGGTCACCACTCCAGTCTGAGAGCCCTTCACCTTGACAGTTGCGCCGATTAGCGGTTCACCGTCTTGGTCAACAACCTGACCGCTGACCTTGATGGTCTGCTGTGTCACTGATGCCATCGCAGGAACCGGACAGACGATCAGTCCCCCCAGCAAACCAAAGATGAACATCACAGAGAATAATACTTGTTTTCTCATCATAATTGTTAGTTTAGAAAGTTAAATTAAAATTTGTAATCAGTAAAATCTGGGGGCAAAATTAGTAATAAGCAGTATTGGTTGGGTGGATAAAACAATTTATATGGTGGACAAAACGCTTTTTATCCATTTATGTGTGTTTTTTCCACTTCTTGAGATATGTCAATGATATATGTCAATTGTCATTATAGGTGCTCGGACTCACACCGAACATCTTAGTAAAGCATCGAGTGAAGTACTTCGGATCATTGAATCCTACGGCATAGGCTATCTCGGTAATGTTACGATTACCTGTTTTAGAAGAAAGCATTTCCTTTGCCATATTCAATCTATAGTTGCGGATAAACTGTCCTGCAGGAAGACCAACCTCTACATTCAGATGCTTGCTGACCACACTACGGCTCATACCTAAGGCATCACAAAACTCCTGAACGCCAAATTCAGAATTGGTATAGTTTTGTTCCAGAATCTCCATCACTCGTTCCATCATAGGACGAGTATTTCTGAGTACCTCCTCCTTGTCTGCCTCCATACTTTTGGTTACGCTTTTCTGATAGCGTTCCTGATTGTCGAGGATATTGCTAATGCGCTGCTGAAGATGTTTGGGATTGCTCGATTCCTCCAATACCTTCCGTATGGGACTGAGCAACTGTTCGGCTTCACGACGTTTCAACTCGGTGACCCACCTATTATAAATATATACTATCAGACCTATGAAGAGAAATGCCAGCAGCAGACGGAACCACCAACTGTTCCAGAAATGCGGTTTCACCACGATATCTATTGTGATGGTTTCTTCTTCGACTGATGACAGAGACGACTCATATTTCACCTCAAAGGAATAATTACCCACAGGAAGGACGCTGTATCTCACGGAGTGCTGGCCTGGTTTCAGGAGTGTCCATTCGTTGTCGAACCCCTTCATCCTGTAACTGAAAGAACCTTGTGTCTCGTAGCCATAGTTCAGGGCAGCGAAATCAATCGAGAATGAACGGTTACCCTCACTGAGTGTAATGGTCTTTGCGATGGAGATATCTTCGTCGAGATAACTGCTCCCCGCTTGAATATCCTGATTGTCCACCATTAGGTGGGTAAACACGAGATGACCTTGATAGGTGGCCTCGGGATTCTCGCTAGTCACCTCTATCAGTCCTGCCTCGCTGCCTAAATAGATCATACCCGATTTGGCGATTGCTGCTGAGTTCCAATAGAACTGTGAACTTGCCAGACCGTCTGCTTGGGAGTAGTTCGTGAAAGTCTTAATGTGTGGGTCGTAGACTGAGAGTCCGTTCTGGGTAGTGATCCATAGTTTCCCGTTCTGATCCTCCACAATACCCTTTACGGCATTGTTCACCAGTCCGTCCTCCTGTGTCAGTACCTCAAAAGATTCCTTACCGTCTTTTCCGACAATCCGGTGATATATGCCATAGCCGTTGCTGCCTAACCAGAGTGTGCCGTCGCTGCTCTCGCAGAAGGATGAAATCTTTTCATAGATATGTGAGTCAGGGTCGTTCAGGCGATACATGAGATTGCGGAAACTAAACTGCCCTCCTTTCTTCGATTTGAGGTCTATTGCACAAACCCCTCGCATGCATCCCATCCAGAGCACTCCGTCCTTGTCGATCACAGAGCCAATACACCCACGTATCAACCCACATCCTTCAAAAGGCTCCACGAGTTGTCTTGTTTTGAGATCATATAGGAAAATGCCATCGTTGCTGCCTATCCACAACCCATTGTTCCGCGCGTCGTATGCCAGTGCGCCGATGAAATTGGTCAGGCGGGCCTCCTCTGCCGTCATCTCCATCCGATGGACAGCACCTGTGGCAAGATTAACCACGTTCAGGCCTCCGCCCCATGTTCCTGTCCACAAATGCCCCTTGTCATCAGCCTCCAGGACTGAGACGCTGTTGTGCGACAGGGCTGAGTTCTCTTTTGTGATGTGGACAAAACCTGTCTGTCCCTGTTTCTTCATGTTCAATCCACCTTCCACCGTACCCACCCAGAGGGTACCGTCGGGTTCGACATACATTGCATTCACTGGATTAGGAGAAATAGATGTAGGCGATGTACTGTGGACATAGTTCTGCAGTAGCAATTGTCTCGGTACCAGTTTGGCAACGCCCCCTGACTCCGTACCAATCCAAATCAGTCCTTTGTCCACCAGGAGACAATGCACAAAATCGCTTTGTAGCGGATGTGGACTGGCGGAATTCCACACGGAGAAGCGATCCGTTGCGTCGTCATAGACATTCACACCGGAGAGGGAACCCACGAGTAGCGTATTATCAGGCATCAGGGCAAGAGCCGACAGGAATTCGTGCGACAATGTACCTCCTCCGATAGCAGTATGCACGTAATGGTCCAACTTGTGCTGGTATGGGTCATATCGGTAAAGACCGTGGTTCGTCGTGATCCAGAAGACATTCCCCCGTTTCAACATATCCGTGATATATAGACCGTTTAGGGAACGGAACAACGGAGAGACCTCCTCGCGCATCAGACTGCCGTTTTTCTCCACTAGTCGGTAGAGTCCACCGTCAATGCCAATCCAGGGCTTGCCGTTACCCTCAACATCACGTATGCAGACATCGGGCGTATTCCCCTGATAGCGATAGGTGCTCACTTTATTGATACGTCCCTGCTCATCGAAAGTCAGCAGATTCACCGACGAATAAGTGACCAGCCAGATGCGGCCCAGTGCATCGCAGTACGCCTTGGTGCTCGGCTCAGGCAGCAGTGCCCTGACAGAATCGGGCAAGGACTCAGGCGTAATGCCCATCATCGTGTTCAGGTTGATGATGTTCGTTCCTTCGTCGAATGCCACCCAGAGACGCTTGAAACGATCCTCCGCAATACCCTTACATGAGTTACTTTTAAGCCACATCACAGGTGTCATCATCCCATAACCGTCATAGCGCACAAGACCGCCGCCGTAGGTGCCCACCCACAGGAATCCGTTGGAATCTACGAATACGGCACTGACATTATTGTGAGGCAGTCCACTCTTCAGGTCAATATACGACACGTTATAACGCTCCGTAAGCATTGCACTGTGTGCCATACTTACAACCGTCCACCACAGGGATAAGAGTAGGATTGTTATACGTCGCATACTTATTGTTTCAGGTGCAAAGATATGAAAAAAGCGTGTAAAAACCAAGGGATTTCGGATATTTTTCTGCTTTTCCGTATTGTATTTCATAAATAATGTGTAAATTTGCAACTGAATAAAAAGAAACCATAACTTTAACATTATTTTAGACATTTTCTTGAAAGGAATCTGAAACTTTGGGTACTAAATGGTTGAATAAACTCCCAAAAAGATGAAAGAAATTGAATTAGAATTCACAAAACTGGTCCGAGAATACCGTAAGACAATTTACACGGTATGTTACTTCTTCTCAGACAATCCTGACGATGTGGAAGACCTTTTCCAAGAAGTGTTGGTCAATCTCTGGAAAGGTTTTGCCAAGTTCCGTGGCGACAGCAGTCCCAAGACGTGGATCTGGCGTGTCAGCCTGAACACCTGCTGCAACATTGAACGAGGCAAGAAGCGGCATGTACCAACCGTTCCGCTCCTGATCGACAAGGATGTGATGAGTGTTTCTGATGAAGGTGGTCGGCAGATCAAGATGCTGTACGACAGAATCAATCGCCTTGAGTTGTTCGACCGCGCTATCATCCTTCTCTGGCTGGAGAGTATGAGGTATGACGAGATTGCCGCGATTGTCGGTCTCTCTACCGCTGCTGTCACCAGTCGTCTGTTCCGTATCAAGGAACAACTCAAGTCAATGTCTAACAATTAAAATGTAAAAGTTATGAACGAGAATATTTTAGAACTCCATGAGTTGGAGGAATTGAAGGCCGCTTATAACCTGATGGATGAAAGGTTGGATGGTCAGGAGATTGTGTCCGAGGAGCAACTCCGCGAGGTGATGGGTCGTAGGATGAATTTCATACGAAAGGATGCCAAAGAACTGGTTGTCATGATTAATCTGGTTTTATTGCCGTTGATTGCATTTGTAGAATACTACAATGGCCGACTGAATGGGTTGGGCAGCATCGTGCTCTCCGTTGACTGGATTATAACATTGCTGTTCGGACTGTATCTTATGAGACTGGCACGTACTGATGAATATTCCACATCGGATGTGAAAACGCTGTGTGAAAAGAATTCCTTGTACCAAAAGTTGACGAAATGGTTCGTTCCAATCATCGTGCTGTTTATCCCCTTATATTTCTTTTTGAGTTATATTGCAGAAGGACAGTCAATCGCGGGAATCATTATCTTCTGTCTTTTGGCCATTCCTTTGGGGATAGGTTATTTCGTAGGTTCTTCGTACCGACGCAGTATCATCAAGAAGGAACATAATGGTATAGATATGGATCCAGAAACAGGTGGGCCTGTCAAGATTGCAAAAAAACACAAAGGAGTCTTCATATTGCTGATAAGCCTCTATAGTATCCTTACAATACTTGGCAACATCCCTGTATTTTTTGGATTTACCCACATTGATAATATGACAGACTTGATGGTGTATCTGTACCATGCCTCAGACGTTGCCGTAGGGATCATCTTAATACTGGCACTACTTCATGTGATTAATGTCATTAGGATTCCTAAAAAACTATTTTATTCACTTCTTGCATTTGTTGTGCTCATGGCTGTGGTCGTTGTCGTAGTTTCGATGCATCTGAACATTGCAGCATCTGGCAATCCTGACATGTTAGTAAAGGTTGTTGGCTTGTCATTCTTAGCCTATTATTTCTATAAGTATGCATGAGGCGCGAACTATTGCGAACAGGTCGCAAACTATTGAGAATTGAAAAGTTTGGAGGCTTGCGGAATAAGCCTTAACTTTGCAACCGAATTTAAAATTTCACGATTATGAAAACGATATTAATTTTTGCTGCTCTCTTCGCAGCAATCCTGCCCACAGAGGCACAACAGGTAAAGTATTCCATCAACGGAATCAGTCATGAAAATGGTAAGACGGTATATCTCCGTGACCGTCTGACTCGCTCGATCGTCGATAGCGCAGTCGTTGCCAACGGCAGGTTCTCGATGAGTGGCAATGCAGAGAAGGACGCTTATATGGGTGTTTCAACCAAGGGTGCCTTGTGGAGCGTGATGCTCTTTAATGATGGTACGCCCGTGACCATCAATCTCAACGACAGCACGCTGAAAGGCTCACCCCAGAACGAACGTCTCACACGCTACGACATTGATATCAATGCGCCATACAGCAGTTTAATGATGAAGATTCAGAGTATGTCGGAAGAGGAACGCAAAGCCAAGGAACTGGAACTTGCTGGAGGACTGATAATCGCCATGATGAAAATGATGGAGGGCGTGGAGAAAGTTTTCAAGGAAGAGAACAAAACGATGATACCTGTGGCGTTTTTCAGCGAGTACCAGAGTTATTTTGGACAAGCGAAACTTGACAGTGTCCTTGCCACCAAGCCTGTCTGGGCCAGTCATCCCATCGTGCAAGAAAGCCTGAAGGTAAAGGACTATCAGAAGGCTCAGGAAGAGAAGAAGAGCGCCTTTGTTGGCAAGCAGTTCATCGACTTGGAAGAGGCTGACCCTGACGGCAAGATGCACAAACTGAGCGAGTATGTGGGTAAGGGCAAATGGGTATTCGTCGATTTCTGGGCCTCGTGGTGCAGACCCTGTAAGGCTGAGATGCCGAATGTGGTGGCTGCCTACGAGAAGTATCATGACAAAGGCTTTGACATCGTGGGCCTGTCGTTCGACAATAAGAAGGAACCATGGGTGAAGGACATCGCCGAGTTGAAGATGCCTTGGACGCACCTCTCCGACCTGAAAGGCTGGAATTCCGTCGCTTCAAATGTCTATGGTGTGAACAGCATCCCCGACAACCTGTTGATTGACCCACAGGGCAAGATCGTGGCTCGTGGGCTTAGGGCAAAGGCTCTCCACGACAAATTAGCAGAAATCTTCGGAGAATAGACTTTAGAACACAACTACAGACGAGTCATCAAAGCCTCCATCGCTACTGCACTTCAAAGTCGGTTTGCGAGGAGGCTTTGTTTTTGATAGAATCCTCCCTATTCATAAATCTTTTCCCTTAAATGCAAGGGAAAACTTTCTAAAGCCCGAATGTTACCCATCAAAATCGTTGGGTAATTTCCTGAAACGGAAATATTACCCATCAAAATCGTTGGGTAATTTCTTGAAAGTAAAATGTTACCCATCAAAATCGTTGGGTAATTTCTTGAAAGTAAAATGTTACCCATCAAAATCGTTGGGTAATTTCCTGAAACCGAAATGTTACCCATCAAAATCGTTTGGTAATTTCCTGAAACCGAAATGTTACCCATCAAATCCGTTGGGTAATATTTTGTGGCGAACTTTTTAAGAGAATGTTTGGCTGAGTACAACGAGGCTCCCGCAGAGCACCGCAAAATACTTCGCGAGTCAGACGACGAAGTGCGCTACAGATAAAATCATTCATAAGAAAATCCGCGGATTGCTTGGCTGTTCGGGGATTTTTAATTAATTTTGCACCGAAATATGAGTATACTGAACTTAGATAAAGACCGCAGGCGGTTCTCCTTTGAGGTGCTGCCCCCATTGAAGGGGACGGGCACGGACAGGCTCTTTGCCGACATCGACAAGTTGAAGGAGTTTGATCCTGCATACATCAATATCACGACCCATCACTCCGAGTTTGTCTACAGGGAACTGGCAAACGGACAGTTTGAACGGAGCAGAATCCGTCGTCGTCCTGGTACGATAGCCATTGCTGCTGCCATCCAGCAGCGCTATCATATCCCCGTACAGCCCCATGTGATTTGTAGTGGAGCCACCGTGGAGGATATCGAGTATGAACTGCTCGACCTGCAGTTCCTGGGTATCAGTGACCTGTTGCTGTTGCGTGGCGACAAGGCGAAGGAAGACAGTCGGTTTGTACCCACTCCTGGAGGCCATGCCCATACGACAGACCTGATGAAGCAGGTGAAGCGTTTCAATGAGGGCTTCTTTGCCGACGGCACACCCATCAAGAATCCAGGTCGTCCTTTCGACTATGGTGTGGCCTGTTATCCTGAAAAGCATGAGGAGGCACCTAATCTGGAGATGGACATGGAATATCTGAAACAGAAGCAGGACTTAGGGGCTCAGTATGCTGTGACACAGTTGTTCTTTGATAATGAGAAATATTTCTCCTTCGTGGAGAAAGCCCGAAAGATGGGCATCACCATTCCCATCATCCCAGGCATCAAGCCTCTGGCGAAACTGACGCAGTTGACGGTAGTACCGAAGACATTCCACTGTGACATTCCAGAGCCGTTGGCCAAGGAGATCGTGAAGTGCAAGACTGATGAGGATGCCCGGCAGTTGGGTATCGAATGGACCACGGAACAGTGTCGCGACCTGTATCAGCACGGGGTGAACAACATTCATTTCTATACGGTGTCGGCGGTGGATAGTGTGGCAGAAGTAGCAAAGCGACTTCTTTAATTGTGAATTGTGCATTATGAATTATGCATTGGAGTGAAGTGATAGGGCAAAAGGAGGTGCAGGAGCGCCTGATGCAGATGGTCAGCGAAGACCGCCTGCCACATGCCCTGATGCTCTGTGGCCCGCAAGGGGTAGGCAAGATGGCGTTAGCAACGGCCTTTGGCTGTCAGTTGCTTGATGATGGTAGAACGTCGTCGAAGGCCATGCTCGACAAGTTAGAACACCCAGACCTTCACTTCACCTATCCAACCATCAAACTTCCTTCTATGTCGACTGACCACAAGCCTGTAAGCGATGATTTCGCGAGAGAGTGGCATGACCTGATGATGGGAGGTCCGTATTTCACGATGGATGACTGGATGCAGGCAATGGGTGGTGAGAACCAACAGGCCATCATCACTGCAGGTGAGAGTGATGACCTGGTGCGAAAACTCTCCTTGAAGTCGAGTCAGGGCGGTTATAAGGTTAGCATCATCTGGCTACCAGAGCGTATGAATATTGAGTGCGCCAACAAACTGCTAAAACTTATCGAGGAACCGCCACAGCAGACCGTGTTCATCATGGTGTGCGAGGAACCAGACAAATTGTTGGAGACTATCCGTAGCCGTGTGCAGCGCATCGATGTGAAAAAGGTAGATGATACCAGTATTGAGCAGGCTCTTGTGGAGCGACGGGGTATTAGTGAGGATGCGGCTCACCGTATAGCCAGACTTGCCAATGGCAGTTGGCTGAAGGCGATGGAAGAGTTGCAGGTTGGCTCTGAGAATGAACAGTTCCTCGATATGTTCATCTCACTGATGCGTCTTGCCTACCAACGTAAGATTAAGGACCTGCGCAAGTGGAGTGAGGTGATGGCTGGTTTCGGACGTGAGAAGCAGAAGCGCTGGCTCACCTATTTCCTCAGGATGATCCGTGAGAACTTCATGTATAACTTCCAACAGGAGGAGTTGGTCTATATGACGGAGAAGGAAGAGAATTTTGCTCGTAACTTTGCCCGTTTCGTGAACGAAGGGAACATACTGCCCGTTAGCGATCTGGCAAATCTTGCCATTCGTGATATCGGACAGAATGCCAATGCAAAGATCGTGTTTTTCGACTTTGCGCTGCAAATGATAGTATTATTGATACAGAAATAGATATGACAGAGAAAACGAAAGAATTGCCCAGTGTGGTAGGCTGTGACAGAGGATTTTGTCATCAGGCCGTAGGGCGTCAGGATCGTCAGTTGAATACCTACGACTGGCTGGCTGACGTGCCTGGTAATGCTGAAGATACCGACTTGGTGGAGGTGCAGTTCAAGCATACCCGCAAGGGCTATTATCACAATGTGAATAATCTGCCGCTGAAAAAAGGAGACATTGTGGCGGTGGAAGCCAGTCCTGGACATGACATCGGTGTGGTGACACTGACAGGTCGTCTGGTGAAACTCCAAATCAAGAAAGCCAACTTGAAATCGGCTGATGACATCAAGCGCATCTATCGTATTGCACGTGAGATTGACATGCAGAAGTTCCGCGAGGCAAAGGCCCGTGAGCACTCGACGATGATAGAGAGTCGTATGATTGCCAAGGGACTCGGTCTGCAGATGAAGATCGGCGATGTGGAGTATCAGGGCGACGGCAATAAGGCCATCTTCTACTATATCGCTGACGAACGTGTGGACTTCCGACAGTTGATTAAGGATCTGGCTGCCGCCTTCCATGTACGTATCGAGATGAAGCAGATTGGTGCGCGTCAGGAGGCTGGACGTATTGGCGGTACAGGTCCCTGTGGACGGGAACTCTGCTGTGCCACCTGGATGAAGAATTTCTCCAGTGTCAGCACTAATGCGGCCCGATTCCAGGATATCTCGCTTAATCCGCAAAAACTGGCGGGAATGTGCGCCAAACTGAAATGCTGCCTGAACTATGAGGTCGATGACTATGTGGAGGCCAGCAAGCGTCTGCCTGGCAAGGATGTCGTGCTCCAAACACAGGATGCTGACTATTATCTCTTTAAGAGTGATATCCTGGCTGGTCTTGTGTCCTATTCCACAGATAAGAATATCGCTGCGAATGTGGAGACCATCACGGCAGTCCGTGCCAAGGAAATCATCGAGATGAACAAGCAAGGAGAAAAACCTCTCTCGCTTCAAGAGGATGGTCACCAGAAGCCAGTCAAACAGCATGTGGATCTGGCAGGAGGTGATATCAGTCGATTCGATAAGTCGAAGAAAAAGAAGAAAAAGAAGAAGAAACCATCGGATGCGCCTCAGGACAACCATGCGAAGGAATAACAGATGGATATGTCTCGGTATCATGCTTGCGGTTGCAATAGGCCTGGCCTCTTGCGACCGTAAGACGATTTATTATCACTATGAGCATGCGCCAATTGCAGGTTGGGAGAAGAACGATACGTTATGTTTTGATATCCCTCCCGTCAGTGCAGGCTCATACCGTGAGGAACTGGGACTGCGTATTGATTCTGATTATCCTTTTATGGGACTGAGTCTTGTCATCAAGCAGACCATCCTGCCGTCAGGCTATGTGCATAGTGACACGCTGAACTGTAATCTGGTGGACAAGGACGGTAACCATAAAGGGACGGGCATCAGTTTCTATCAGTATAGTTTCCACGTCAATACGCTGAGACTCCAAGAGGGTGACTCACTGCATATCACCGTGAGGCATAATATGAAACGGGAGATCATGCCTGGTGTCGCAGACGTTGGTATCCGCCTGGACAGACAATAGACACTATTATATAATTTAGGTACGCGCGAGGTTCCTGCCTGCATCAATTCTCAGGAAGATGAAGAGCAGGATGGTGAATCCCCAGAGTGAGGAGCCTCCGTAACTGAAGAACGGAAGGGGAATGCCGATGACAGGTGTCAAACCTAATACCATACCGACATTGATAAACACGTGGAAAAGGAAGATACTCAGTACAGAATAGCCATAGACCCGCCCAAAGCGGTAGGGTTGTCGCTCTGCCAGATGGATGAGTCGCAGGATCAGGAACATAAACAACAGCAGGACTGATGCTGAGATGATGAATCCTCCCTCCTCACCGACAGTGCAGAAAATAAAGTCAGTATCTTGTTCTGGCACATATTTCAGTTTTGTCTGCGTACCATTCAGGAATCCTTTACCCCAAATACCGCCTGAGCCAATGGCAATCTGACTCTGGTGCACATTGTAGCCGGCTCCCTTCAGGTCTTCTTCCAAACCAAGAAGCACATTGATACGTACCCGCTGGTGAGGTTCCATCAAGTGATTCAACACATAGTCGGCTGCATTGAAGAAGACGACGGAGCCCAGAGCGAAGAGTGCGATCCACATATAGTTTCTGATTCTGCTGACTATGGCCTGCCAAAGCAAATAGCCTATCAGAAGGGCTGTCATCACCAGTTGTACGAATACCACATCAAACGGGATGACGTAGAGCGAGAACAACAAGAATATCAGCGTAATGCCGATGGTGGCTAAGAATATGCGAATGGCATCCCTCTTGTTGTTACAATAGACCAGGACCATTGCGCCTGAGAAGATGTGTATCAGTAGCAGGACGACGAATTTTCCCACCGACGTAGGCGTGTATAGGAGCATCGTGTCGGCAAAGCGGATGCCCACCACGAAATAGAGTACCATCGCCACACCTGTGAACAGGATACTGCCAGGCATCCCTTCCCGATAGAGCATCAGGAAGAAGGCCAGATAGACAAGGGCGGAACCCGTCTCCCGTTGCAGGACTATAAACAGCATCGGGAACAAAATAATGCCCAGTGTGGTACCAAAATACTTCCACTGGTGGATGTTATAGCCGTAGATGCTCATAAACTTCGCCAGGGCCAGTGCCGTAGCGAACTTTGCAAACTCAGCGGGTTGAAGGCGTAAGGGTCCTAACACCAGCCACGATCGGGAGCCCTTGATAGTGTGTGTGTTGAAGATGGTCGCAAATAGCAGTATCAGCATGACGCCGAAGATGACATAGGCAAAGGTGTCGTAGAAACGATCGTCAAGCAATAGGATGACCAGCCCCAATACGATAGAGGTTCCTATCCAGACAATCTGCATACCAGAACGACTGTCGAGACTGAGAATATCCGTCTCGCCATAGGTGTAACTTGCACCACAGACGCTCATCCATCCCAAGGCCAGAAGAGCCAAGTAGATGAGGATCGTCCACCAGTCGATGGAACGGAGCACGCTGGGTTGTTTATCTGTCTGCCGAGCCATACGCAATTCTCTTGTTTTGGATTGCCGTCGCCTTTGTCTCCGACGCAGGCGAGAGTTTTCCGTTGATAAACTGTTCCATAATCAGACCACCGATAGGTACGCCGTAGGTGGCACCCCATCCACCGTTCTCCACATAGACGGCTACAGCAATCTTCGGATTGTCCATCGGGGCAAAGCCCATAAACACAGAGTGGTCGTGACCTCGGTTCTGGGCTGTACCCGTCTTTCCGCAGGGCACGAAACTGTGTCTTGACAATTCCTTACAGGTTCCGCCCATTGCCGAAGAACGCATGCCCTTCACGATATACTCGTAGGCTTCGCGGTTGGCTTTGGTGAAGTGGCGACGGGTAAAGGTGGTGTCAAGTGCTTCGCCCTGTACTTTCCTCACCACATGAGGCACATAGTAATAGCCTCTGTTGGCAATGGTGGCTCCGAGATTGGCTATCTGGAGCGGAGTGAGCAATACCTCGCCCTGTCCGATGGCGATGGAGATGACCGTCAAACCGTTCCATGAGCCCTTATAGGCCTTGTCGTAGAACTGGGCATTGGGAATCAGACCTCGTTTCTCGCCTGGGAGGTCAATACCCAACTTGTAGCCGAATCCCATACTGACCATATAGTCGCGCCAGGTGTTCATGGCATTCTGCACGGAACCGTACTTGGAGATGTTGGTATTGATCATGTGGTAGAGTCCCCAGCAGAAGAAACCGTTACAGGAGGTGCTCAGTGCAGGGACGAGGGGGAGAGGCGAAGCGTGTCCGTGACAACCTACATGCAGACCTTTGAAATTGAATCCGTGACCACAGGGGTAGGGGGTTGACGGTGTGATGATGCCTTCTGAAAGGAAGGTCAGTCCCTGTGAGGTCTTGAAGGTAGAGCCGGGAGGATAGAGTCCCATGATACTGCGGTTCAGCAATGGCTTCCACACATCCTGACTCAGGATCTTATGGTTCTTGCTTCGCTCACGACCAACCATCAACCGTGGGTCGTAGGAGGGGGAGGATACCATACAGAGGACCTCACCCGTAGACGGCTCGATGGCCACGATACTGCCAATCTTTCCTTCCATCAACCGTTCGCCCAGAGCCTGTAATTCGTAGTCGATACTCAGCGTCAGGTTTTTGCCTGGTATAGGACGTTTGTCGAAAGCACCGTTCTGGTATCTGCCCTGGATTCGTCCGTGGGCATCACGCAACAGGATCTGCATGCCCTTCTCTCCACGCAGTTGTTTCTCGTAGGAGCGTTCTACGCCAAGTTTTCCGATATAGTCGCCTGGTTGGTAGTAGTCGTCTTCTTCGATATCCGCAGGAGAAACCTCTGCCACATCGCCTAAGATATGTGCGCCCATATTATACTGGTACTGACGGACGCTGCGCTTCTGGACGTAGAAGCCGGGGAAACGGTACATCTTCTCCTGGAAGATGCTGAAATCCTTGTCCGACAACTGACTCATAAACAGTTGTTGGGTGAATCTTGAATAGCCTGGATTACGGTTACGATCCTTGATAGTGGCCATACGCCTGTCGAATTCCTCCTTGCTGATGCCCAGAGCCTGACAGAAATCCAAGGTGTCCAGTCGTCCGTTAGCCTCATTCATCACAACCATAATATCATACGAGGGCTGGTTATACACCAGCAATTTCCCGTTGCGGTCTGAGATAACGCCCCTTGAAGGGAACTCCACTTTCTTCAGGAAAGCATTCGAGTCAGCGCTCTTTTTATAGTCGTCGCTGGTAATCTGGAGTGTAAACAGACGGATAATATAGATGACTACAATCAATATAGCCACCCCACCAATCACATATTTTCTGTTTCCAAGAGTATAGTCCTTCACTTTGTACGAACACTTTCAATGGCAAGAATCAATATCAAGGTCAGGACGGCACTACTGCCTGCACAGATTAGCCAGTGTACCCAGTTGTAGAAAGTAAAGGCCTCTACGGCAAAGAATGCCAGACAGAAGATAAGAATCAATATTGCACTGAAAGAGGTGAAATTACCCCATCCAAGTACTTTGACAGACACTTCAAGTTCATCGATAGAATCCCGTGGGATAAACAGTTCCAGCAGATAGGGTTGTATGATGGCGATGAGAGTCAAGGAACCTGCTGCCAGTCCTGGGGTGTTTGAGAATACGTCGATGGCCAGTCCTAAGGCGAAACTCCAAAGCAGGATGGCCCATTTCGGTGTGTTGCGGTGGAAGGTAATGACGAAGTAGACATACAGCAGTGGGATGGCCACGCCAAAGAGATGTATATGGTTCAGAATCAGTATCTGAGCCACACACAAGGCGAGAAACAGCCCTAACCGTTTTAACAAGTCTATTGACATATCTCTAATTACCTTTCATTCTGATGGAGTCGCGTGCTGCTTCCAACAGGTTCACACGCTCTGGAATATGCTTGTCGCTGATGACGACCACATCCCGCAGACAACTGAAATCCGTACTCAAACGTGTCTGTAACTTATACGACAGACCGTCGTTCGAGTTGAAGACCTTCTCAATCTGTCCCACCAGGATGCCTGGGGGGAAGATGGAGGAGTAACCGCTGGTGACAACCCAGTCGCCTTTCTTGAAATGCGCATGGCGGGGGATGTCTTCCACAAAGGCGATTGTTGGATCTCCGCCCGTCCAGTGCAGATATCCGAAATAGTCGCGGTTGCGGATGGCACAACTGATACGTGACGAGTTGATGTTCAGGGCAGGGATGACGACAGCATAATGGTCGGACACAAGATAGACCACACCCACGATACCGTTGCCGCAGGCTACACCCATATCCACCTCTACACCATCAGCCTTTCCTTTGTTGATGGTAATCAGGTTGTCGGGTTTGTTCACCGTGTTGGAAACGACCTTTGCAGGAATCAGTTTGAATTGATTCAGGAACTGCAGTTCATTGCGCTGCGCCACCGTCGTGTCCTTGGTGGCGTCTGTATAGAGTCTTCGCAACTGTTCCACCTGTCTTTCCAGATAGAAGTTGCGGAGCGTGAGTTCCTCATTGGCCCTGGTCATCGAGAAGAATGAGGTGATGTCACTCTCCATCTCATAGACCTTGCCCGCCATCACATTGGCAGACGACAACCACACGCTTCCCTGATAACTGTTGTACTTGAACAACATAACACCACTGATTACCTCTAAAAACACGAAGAGGAACCAGTGATGGTATTTTTGCAGGAAATCGAGTAGGTTGTGCATCTAACCTTGCTTGATTATCTCATCAGGAAAGAGAAACGGTTTACATTCTTCAAGGCGATACCTGCACCCTTGGCCACACTGTGGAGGGGATCCTCAGGCACGTGGAACGGAATGTTGATCTTCTCTTCCAGACGACGGTCGAGACCACGAAGCAGGGCACCGCCTCCTGAGAGGTAGATACCGTTCTTCACAATGTCGGCATACAATTCTGGCGGGGTGTTCTCAAGGGCTGAGAGCACGGCGTTCTCAATCTTTGCCACCGTCTTGTCCAGACAGTGCGCTATCTCCTGATAGCATACTGGGACTTCCATCGGGAGGGCTGTGATACGGTTCGGGCCATGCACGATGAAGTCCTCAGGAGCCTCGTCGCCCAGATCGGTGAGGGCAGAACCTACGTTGATCTTGATACGCTCAGCCATACGCTCACTGACCTTCACATTGTGCTGACGACTCATATACTCCTGAATGTCTGCCGTCAGGTCGTCGCCAGCCGTACGGATAGAGTTGTTGCTGACGATACCGCCCAGTGAGATCACTGCAATCTCAGTGGAACCACCGCCAATATCCACAATCATATTTCCCTCAGGTGCCTCTACGTCGATACCGATACCAATGGCTGCAGCCATCGGCTCGAAAATCAGGTAGACATCACGTCCGTCAGCGTGCTCTGCAGAGTCACGTACGGCACGGAGTTCAACCTCAGTAGAACCGGAAGGTACGCCAATCACCATACGGAGTGAGGGTGAGAACAGGCGTGAGCCCGTGTGTACCATCTTAATCAGGCCGCGCATCATCTGCTCACAGGCAGAGAAGTCGGCAATCACGCCGTCGCGCAGCGGACGGATGGTACGGATGTTATCGTGCGTCTTTTCATACATCATCTTTGCCTTTGCACCTACGGCAATCATCTTGTCGGTATGACGGTCAAGGGCCACGACTGACGGTTCGTCTACCACGATTTTGTCGTCGCTGATGATAATAGTGTTTGCTGTGCCCAGGTCCATTGCAATCTCCTGGACGAAACTAAAAAATCCCATGCTTATTTACAATTTGACAATTTACGATTTGACAATTTACTTTTCGAACCAGCCGTGGATGGCGGTGTCATAGTGGCTGCTGACGCCAAAGGCACGGGTAGCGAACATACGGCGCTGCTCCTTGGTGGTCTCGGCCCCCTGCTTGTTCAGGATGTCCAACAGCACGCTGTATTCTGCCTTGCTGGGTACGATCACCACATCGTTGAAGTTCTTGGCACCTGCGCGGATGAGCGAGATACCGCCAATATCAATCTTCTCAATGATTTCGTCTTCTGATGCCCCACTGGCAACGGTCTGCTCAAACGGATACAGATCCACGATGACGAGGTCGATCTCAGGGATCTCGTAACGCTTCATCTGTTCTTTGTCGCCTTCATTGTCACGGCGCGCCAGGATTCCTCCGAACACCTTCGGATGGAGTGTCTTCACGCGTCCGCCTAAGATGGAAGGATAGGTTGTCACTTCTTCCACCTTCTGGCACTCATAGCCGAGTGACTCAATAAATTTCTGTGTTCCACCTGTCGACATGAACTTGACGCCTTCCTCATTCAGTTTTTTGAGTAATTCGTCCAGTCCGTCCTTGTGAAAGACCGATACCAAAGCGGTCTTAATCTTCTTACTGTCAGCCATATTCTTTCTTATAACGTTATAATAAATGCATTTAGGGTGCAAAGATAATAAAAAGTCGCGGATTATATCACATTTTTCTTCAGAAAAATAGATAAATCCGCGATGTAGTTAAGATAGGTCAATTAATAGACCTTCAACCTTAGTTGTATTTCAGGATCTGACCAGGCATCAGGCGAATGTTCTTGCCAATGTGGTTCAGTTTACAAAGAGCATCGATGGTCATGCCACGCTTCTTGGCAATGGTCTGTAGAGTCTCACCCTTCTTGACCTTGTGGAAGTGTACTTCTGGTGCGAAGGAAACCTCAGGTGCAGCGATGGCCATTTCCGTATCATCGTCATCAGCCGTCTCCAAACGACCTGCACCAGTTGTGCTGGCATTGGCGCCACGCAGACGGGTGGCCTGTGCCGACTCTGCTGCATACTTGCTGCGCTTGAAGGTCCAGAAATCGCCTGTGACGTCCTGATTGCGGAAGTCGAACATCAGGGCAGGGTTGAGAGCCACACCGCAGAGGCGTGTCTCGAAATGCAGGTGCGAACCTGTGCTGCGTCCTGTATTACCGCCAAGAGCGATGGGATCGCCAGCGCGCACTTCCTGATTCTCTTCCACAAGCCACTTTGACAGGTGTCCGTAGTAGGTTTCCAATCCATTATAGTGGCGTATCACGACATACTTACCATAACCCTTGCGAGCGCCTTCATTCTTTACGACACGCACCTTTCCACTGAATGCGGCACGGATAGTGTCACCGATATAGACCTTGATGTCGAGTCCCTTGTGCTGACGTCCCCAGCGTGCTCCGAAGTTCGAGGTGATCACGCGACTGGGTGTGGGCATGCAGAAGCCACGCAGGTCGATGGTAGCCTCGTCAGGTAACGGGGTGTTGGCGCGATAGTGGGTTGAAATGTTATCGAACTCATCATACAGGTCGGATGCAGGATTGTCAAGCATCTCCTGATATATCAGTTGGTTGAGCGCAACTGAATCAACCTGTTTCATTTTCTTGTCTACGGGAGCCTGACGTGCCAACAGATCCTGAGCCTGCAAAGAGGAGGCTGATAGCGACATCACAACTGTAAAAAGTATAGTCTTAACGGTCTTGATCATCATTCTTTTGTTAGAGTTTAACCGCTTTGCGCGGAAAATACGGTGCAAAGGTAATAAAAAGTTTTCAAAAACGAGTCAAAAAGTTGTGTACGTTAACAAAGTTTAGGGTTGTTTTAACACTCAATTGTAAAGTGAGCAACTTCAATATGTTATGAAATCACCCCCCAATTGATGTTAGTTTTACGCAGTTCGCGGAGCCGTTTCCACAGGATTGCATACTTATCGGATCTGCATTCAGGATCCTCTTCGATGATGGGCTGGGCTGTGTCGCGGGCCATCTGTACCAACTGTCCGTCACGGGCAATATCTGCTATCTTTAAGTCGAAGGCCATGCCGCTCTGCTGGGTACCCTCCAAATCGCCTGGACCACGCAGTTTCAGGTCGGCTTCAGCAATGCGGAAACCGTCGTTGGTGTCGCACATGATGTCGATACGCTTACGGGTGTCCTCACCGAGTTTGTAGGGGGTCACAAGGATACAGAAACTTTGGTCTGCACCACGTCCTACACGCCCCCTGAGTTGGTGTAGTTGTGAGAGTCCGAAGCGCTGGGCTTCGAGAATCACCATCACGGAGGCATTCGGTACGTTGACACCCACCTCAATGACGGTGGTGGCTACAAGTATCTGTGTCTCTCCACTCACAAAACGCTGCATCTCCTCTTCCTTATCCTTGGGTTTCATCCGTCCGTGTACCTTGCTGAGACGGAACTCAGGGAAGACTTGCTTTAACACTTCGAAACCGTCTTCGAGGTTCTTCAAGTCGCTCTTCTCGCTCTCTTCAATCAGGGGGAAGACGATATACACCTGTCGTCCTTCGTTGATCTGCTGACGGATACCGTCGTAGAGTGAGGTCATACGGGCATCGAAGACGTGAGTGGTTCTCACAGGTTTACGACCTGGTGGCAACTCGTCGATCACACTGACATCGAGATCACCATAAAGTGTCATTGCCAAGGTACGGGGGATGGGCGTTGCCGTCATCACAAGCACGTGTGGCGGATTGGTGCTCTTGCTCCAGAGTTTCGCCCGCTGGGCCACACCAAAACGGTGCTGTTCGTCGACGACCACGAATCCCAGACGGGCAAACTGCACCGTGTCCTCTATCACGGCATGGGTGCCTACCAGTATATGAATAGTACCATCCATCAGCCCATCTAATACTTCCTTGCGTCGTTTGCCCTTCACGATGCCTGTCAACAGTGCCACCCGTATGTCCATATCCTTGAGAAACGCCATGATGGTCTGCAGATGTTGCTCTGCCAGTATTTCCGTAGGAGCCATGATACAGGCCTGATAGCCGTTGTCGATGGCAATGAGCATCGACATCAGTGCCACAAGGGTTTTGCCGCTGCCCACATCTCCTTGCAACAATCGATTCATCTGCCGACCAGACCCCATGTCTTTGCGGATTTCCCTAATCACCCTCTTCTGGGCCTCCGTCAACGGGAAGGGCAGATAGTTGCTGTAAAAAGTGTTGAATGCATGACCGACGACTGAAAAGACATAGCCCCTGTATTTCCTTCGTTGGTCACTCGCGTACCTTAATATATTAAGTTGGATATAGAAGAGTTCTTCGAATTTCAGCCTGACACGCGCCCGTTCCAGGTCTTTGGCATTCTGGGGGTAGTGTACGATGCGGAAAGCCTCGTCGCGCCCCATCAGGTGACGTTCAGCGATGATGAAGTCTGGCAGTGTTTCTGGTAGAGGAGGCAACTTCTCGATGAGCACTTTCGTCAGTCGTTCGATGGCCCGTGAGTTCAGTCCGCTCTTCTTCATCTTCTCCGTCGTGTTGTAGTAGGGCTGGAGTCCCATCGACGAGAGGTCTGTCTTCGCAGCATCATCGAGGTCGGGGTGGGTGAAGTTGATGCGGTTGTTGAATACGGTGGGTTTGCCAAACACTAAGTATTTCGTGCCAATCTTATAGTTCTGCTTGGCATATTTCCCCCCATTAAACCAAGTCAGGTCTGCGATGGCAGTGCCATCCGTAAAGTGGGCTACCACTCTTTCCTTGCGTGGTCCCATGGGGAAAGTCTCAAAACTCAGGATATGTCCCACCACCTGTACATAGGGCATGTCGCCAGTCAGTTCGTGGATGGTGTAGACCTTCGAGCGGTCCACGTATTTGTAAGGGTAATATTCCAACAGGTCGCCGTAGGTCTCAATGCCGAGTTCATTGCTCAGCATCTTCTTGCGGTTAGGCCCCACGCCTGGCAAGTATTTAATATCTTGGTCTAAGATATTCAATTGATAATTCTTTTAGTCGGCTGACGCCTTTGTAAAAGCGGCAAAGCCGAGCGGACAATTGATAATTGCCTTGGCTACGACGAGGTCGTAGGGCGTGGTGATCTTGATGTTCTCGCGATTGCCTTCGACGAGGGTGATAGCGTGGCCATACGACTCCACCACAGAGGCATCATCTGTAAAACCGTCGTTGTAGGGCTGGCGATTGGCGGCCTTTAATAATTGGATATCAAATGTCTGTGGCGTCTGCACCAGACGGTACTCATCCCTTGGCACTGTATGGGATGATTGTGCATTGTGCATTATTCAAGTGACGCACCGTCTCTACCACAGGGATGACGGGGATGACCGCCTTCTTCTCTCGGGCTGTCTCATAGCAGTTGCGGATGACCTCGATGCTGGGGAAGGGGCGCACGCCATCGTGTACACCTACCACACCCTGTGCATCATCTGGAATCAGTGCAAGACCGTTTTGTACAGAGTGGAAACGTGTCTGTCCGCCATTAGCCAACTGATACTCCACCTCAAAATGATACTCTTTGCAGAGTCCACGCCAATAGTCCTGCTGGGCCTCTGGCAAGACGAGGATAATCTGCAAGTCGGCTGAATACTCGCGGAATCTTTCGATTGTCCGCATGAGTACTGGTTTTCCACCGATGGGCAGGAACTGTTTGGGAATGTCGCCTCCCATC
>JAFZNI010000194.1 GCA_017551005.1 Prevotella sp. | reverse complement strand
GCGTGCTGGTGATTGTGAGTTACAACATGAGCGGCTGGCGTTCCTTCTTCTCCATCATGAAGAACCCCAAGAGCGACATCATCGTGCTCTGGGTGACGTTCCTGTTGACGGTCATCTTCGACCTCACCATCGCCATCGAGGTAGGCCTTCTCTGTGCCTGTCTGCTCTTCATGCGCCGTATGGCAGAGACCACCGATGTCAAGATTATCAGCGACGAAATCAATCCTGAGGAAGAGACGAGCGACTTCCAGATGGGTAACCTGGAACATCTGACGATTCCTGAGGGTGTGGAGGTCTATGAGATCAACGGTCCTTACTTCTTCGGAGCGGGAAACAAGTTCGAGGAGATCATGGGAGCCTTGCGCCACCAGCGTCCGAAGGTGCGTATCATCCGTATGCGAAAAGTGCCGTTTGTCGATTCCACAGGTATCCATAACCTGACGAACCTCTGTCTGATGTCACAACAGGAAGGCATCCAGGTGGTGCTCTCCGGTGTGAATCCTACGGTGCAGGCCGTGCTCCATAAGGCTGGCTTCGACACGATGCTCGGCGAGGACAATATCTGTTCGCATATCAATATCGCCTTAGACAGGGCCCGACAGTTGGTTTAGGCCTCGACTTTTATTATTCAGTCCAGAAAAAACTCGGAAAAATTTGGTTTTTTCCGAGTTTATTATTATTTTTGCGGCATAAAACCATATTTAACTCATCAAAACGATCAAGATTATGAAAGCAAAACGAATGCTCTGCCTGGCTGCAGCCCTGATGACGCTGACACTGGCAAATGCCGCTTCCCGTATCCTCGAGGACGGTGGTACCGGCCCTTACAAGGCCATCATGCAAGACGATCCCTCGCTGGCCGCTCACACCCTCTTTGTCCCGCAGGATCTCTCCAAGTTCGGTAAGGACAATCCCCTGCCCGTATTGGTATGGGGTAATGGTGCCTGCACCAATTCTCCGTGGGAACATGTGAACTTCCTCAACGAGATTGCCTCCTACGGCTTCATCGTGCTGGCTACAGGTTTTATCCCCATGGACGACCAGCCCTATCGCGGGCCGATGTCAACCACAGAACAGCAGATAGAGTCCATCGACTGGGCCATCGCACAGAATGCCAATCCCCAGTCACCTTATTATAATAAGATTGATGTGAAGAACATCTGTGTGGCAGGTATGTCGTGTGGCGGTTTGCAGACGCTCTTCAACTGTGCCGACCCGCGTATCAAGACCCTGATGATCTGCAACAGCGGACTCTTCAATACCGAGAATGCAGGTTCTGCCGTAGGTGGCATGCCCATGCCCCCGAAGGAGAAACTGAAGGAGATCCACACTTCTATCATGTACCTCCTCGGTGGTGATACCGATATTGCCTACGGCAACGGTATGGACGACTTCCACCGTATCGACCATGTGCCTGCCTGCGCTGCCAACTTCCCCGTAGGTCATGGAGGCACCTACCGTCAGCCTCATGGCGGTGAGTTCTCCGTGGTGGCCCTCGCCTGGCTCCAATGGCAGTTGAAGGGCGACCAGCAGGCCGCCAAGATGTTCAAGGGCAAGGACAACGAACTGTCTAAACGCAAGGACTGGACGCTGGAGAAGAACGCCAAGTTTGATACATTGAAGTAAGGCCCTGCGGTTCTGTTGCGAGGGCGGGCGCACGTATTAATACAATGTATTCGGGCATTTACTGCTCCGCAGTGGAAAAAATATTTCAGTGCAGAGGAATTTTTACTGCTCCGCACTCCCGTAAACGGCCCTATTAAAGAAAAATCCCCGAAAGTTGAAGGACTTTCGGGGATTATATTTATTGCATATCGTAGACGACTTGCATGAGTTTTTTGCCGAGTTCATCCGCTTGAGCCATGGTCTGAGCCTCGCTGTAAACACGGATGATAGGTTCGGTGTTCGACTTGCGGAGGTGTACCCAACGGTCAGGGAAGTCAATCTTCACACCGTCGATATCGTTGACAACGGCAGAATTATCCTTGGCAAACATCTCCTTGACCTTCACAAGGATGGCGTCGACATCAGTCTCAGGGGTGAGGTCGATGCGGTTCTTAGCAATCTGGTAGTCAGGGAACGTCTTGCGCAACTCTGAGGCGGTGCAGCCCTTCTGGGCGAGACTTGACAGGAAGAGTGCAATGCCTACGAGGGCATCACGGCCATAGTGGCTCTCAGGATAGATGACACCACCATTGCCCTCGCCGCCAATCACGGCTCCCACTTCCTTCATCTTCGTGGTGACGTTCACCTCGCCAACGGCAGCAGCGGTGTACGTGCCGCCATGCTTCTCCGTCACATCGCGCAGGGCACGGGTGGAAGAGAGGTTG
>JAFZNI010000193.1 GCA_017551005.1 Prevotella sp. | reverse complement strand
CACCTACGACTACGGTGCCCGCCAGTATAACCCGATCGCCGCAAGATGGGACAGGATGGATCCCCTGTGCGAGAAGTACTATGACGTGAGTCCGTATGCATATTGTGGGAATAACCCTATTAATGCTATTGATCCAGACGGTAAGAAAATACTTATTCCTAAAAAATCTCAGCCATCAATCTTACAAATGATTAATTTTTATTCCAAGACTCAATACAAAGTTGATGCGAAAGGATCCATGTGTATTGATAAAGAAGGTGGAATAAATGAAAATGGATCGGCTCATTATTCTGAAAGACTAAACGCTACTATCTCTGAAAAAGGTGTGTTAACTATAAGCGTTGGTGATAAATATACCGCAAGAGACGGGAAAGTATCCAGAACATATGATGTCAATAAGATGGGAGGGGGACTTACCGACAAAACTATTAAGACAAATGTAAAAACTGTTGTTTCAGAAAAGGGGCATTTAGTTCATGATAGTAACGGGAATGAATTGAAAAAGACCGCAGCAGAAGTACTTATTCATGAGATTGTTGGACACGCTGCACCTGCAATTGCAGGTACAGAAACAGGAAATGCTGTTAAAAATGAAAACATTGTTAGAAAAGAATTAGATTTACCAGAAAGAAAAGATGAAGAAAATCATTATGAATAAAGTATTAATTATTTATATGTTATTATTTACCAATTTGGCCGTCTATGGCAATGACTCTATCCTTGTGGATAAAATATGGACAGAAAGGCAAACAATATTTGTCAATGAAGCACAAATAGATTCAATTTTGGATGATTCTGTGACAGAGTATTATGGTATTGGATGTGGCTATGGCAGATGTAAGAAAATCTATTTCTTTAGTGATAACCAATTTAGGAAAATTGATGTAGATGGTGATACTCTCCATGGCAAATGGAAACTTGAAGGAGAGTTGCTAACAATTAGATATAACAGGAAATATAGAGGACATAAGAGAAACAATAGGTTCATAATAAAATATAGAAAGAAAAATTATCCAACAATCTACATGTTTATTTTTAAGAAAAAATTATTCGATTGTTTAATATTCTGTAATTATAGCGATGAAAGGATCTTGGGGACAGGCTTTTGATCCTAAGATCACGGGGTCCAAAGATCACGGGGTCGGTTCTCCACAAAGATCACGGGGTCGGTTCTCCACAAAGATCACGGGGTCGGTTCTCCTGATCATTTTCTTTACTGAATATTTGGTTAAATGAAAATATGTTTATATCTTTGTCCCTCGTATTGTATAAGACATCAGAATCAATGGCACGACAGATAAGGCAAAAGAGTGGTACAGGTGGAGCAATGATTCTGGAAATAATATGGCACGACAGATAAGAATGACAAACAGTTTTTGGGGCCGATTCCTCCGAACTAAAAATGATCAGGAGAACCGTCCCCGTGATTCCTGGAAGTAACCTTGGAAATTCTCTTTTTGATATATGGTATGATTTGTATTATAATTATTCTTCATTGAAAGAATTTGAGAATTATATTAATTCAATACAAAATTCTTATCAACCAGTTTGGTAATATCAAATTTATTATTTACCTTTGCATATTATGAGCAAATTTATTAATTTAATTTTTTATGGATTTTACCAAATAGATTACATATTTGAGGTTCGTCCATATCCACATTATAATACTAGAACAGGTAGTGTATTATTCAGTTTAACCGTTCTTATATACACCTATTCAGTAGTATTATTGATTGTTGGAGGTGGAGCGCAATGTGGGTTTTTCAATTGTCTTTCCTCAAGTACTTTAGAAATTCTTTTTGTGATAACTGGATTTGTAGTTGTATTATGGTGGTATTACTGGTTAGACAAAGAAAAGTACAAATCGTCTTTTGAAAAGTTAGACAAAGAGCCTTCTTCTATAAGATGGGTTTGTTTTATCTTGGCTCTGTTATGGGGAATTGGAGGAATAGTATTTCTGTATGGATGCATTATTTATTTACATAAGCAAATCACTTTCTAAAGATCAAAGATCAGAGTTCATGGGGACAGGTTTGATCCTTGGGCATCCTTTTATGTATCTTCAAAAATAATAAAACGAACGAATATGAGAAAGAGTATTGTGTTTTTGTTAGTGTGTCTAATTTCCCTGCTGACGGCACCTGAAGAGGATCGGAGGGACAGGTTTTTGATCCCCGTGATTCTGGGGAAGGTTTTGCCGCCCTTACCCGCACCATCCACCTCGAACCATAACACTATTCGGAATTTATTGTAATTTTGCAGAAAATTCCGAATAAATGTTTGGTCGTATTCGGAATTTATTGTAATTTTGCAGAAAATTCCGAATAATATGGCTCAATACATTCAACGAGAGACTTATCTCCAACAACTCATCAACAGGATGGATAACGGAGAAGTAAAGATTGTCACTGGACCCAGACGATCAGGTAAATCATGGCTATTGAATAGGATCTTCAAGGATTACCTGTTATCGAAAGGCGTACCAGAGGAGAATATTATCATCGTCTCGTTCGATGTGGATGATGAAGAAGAAAATGGCGACCTTACTGATCGTCAGGCATTGAAATCCTACCTGTATAGCCGTATCACCTCAGAACATGCACCTTATTATATCATACTCGATGAGGTGCAAGAGGTGGATGGTTTTGAAAAAATCGTGAACGGTCTGAATGCCAAGGATAATATTGACGTCTATATTACTGGCAGCAACTCACATTTCCTTTCTTCTGATATAAAGACCATATTTCGAGGACGTGGCAACGAGGTGAGGGTATATCCATTCTCTTTCAAGGAATTTTGTACCAACCGTACAGAGCCTGTAAGTGAACTCTGGAAAGAGTATTATACCTATGGTGGAATGCCTGGCCTGTTGAAACAGCGTACGCCAGAACAGAAGGTGGCCTATCTGCAGCGTCTGTGGGATAAAACCTATCTGGATGATGTCGTGGAGCGTCATCATGTGAAGAACCGTGAGGCATTGTCGGCTTTGGCTGATGCACTCTGTTCGTCTGTTGGCTCATTGACGAATCCCAATCGTGTAAGCAATATTCTGCAGAGTATACAGAAGGTGAAAATCGACCCTGATACCATAGGCAAATACATCAGTTATCTGGAAGAGGCTTTCCTGTTCGAGGGCGCAAAGCGGTTCAATATCAAAGGAAACAGATACTACGAAAGTATCAAGAAATACTATGCGGCCGATGTCGGACTGAGAAATGCCAAACTCAATTTCCGTCAGCAGGAGGTCACACATATCATGGAGAATGTGATATATAATGAACTCCGTATGCGTGGATATGTCGTGGATGTTGGGGTGGTAGAGACTCGCGAGATGCGCAACGGCAAAACGGAATATATCCAATACGAGGTAGATTTCATTGCCAGCAATGGGACGGATAAGTATTATATCCAGTCTGCTTTTGCCTTAGATACAGAAGAAAAGAAGCAACAAGAACTGAAATCGCTCCTAAAGATTGATGACAGTTTTAGGAAGATTGTGATTGTGGGAAACGATATTGCGGAATATACTGACGATAAAGGCATCCGTTATATTGGCCTTTTCCAGTTCCTACTGCAATGAACTCACTGAGCGTTCGAGCCTGCTCGCTTGCCACCGAAGGGACGCAAATCACGGGGTCGGTTCTTCTGATCATTTTTCTTGGTTAATATTTTGAAATTTGAGAAGGGGCATAAAGAAAGCCGCTCGATGGGAGCGGCTTTTCTTTTATTTCTTCAGTTCCGGATTCACGAAGCGCTTCGGCTTCTCCATCACCTTTGTGCTGTCAGCATCGCCAGAGCGAGTGCGTGCCCAGTAGTAGTCGTCGTACCAACTGTCGTAACCCCATCTGTAGTTATTATAATACGGACGGTCTATGCAGTAGAGTTCAAAGTCGACCATATTGTCACCATCGTAGATGGTACCATAGAAACGTCTGGAGTCAAGGTGATAGTCGTGGATCTCTATCCTGTCGCCATCCTCGATGAAATAAACGTAGATGACACCGTTCTTGACAGACCAGTCGATGTGGTTGGCCACATAGTCCCAAGGTGCTCCCCTATAGTAGTCCACCCAGTAGCCCGAGCCTTTGGTAAAACGGAACGGATCTATCTCGAAGGTGATCTCCGTACGGGTGACATCGTAGGTTCTGCCATCCCAGTAAGAGGAGATAAACATGTTTCCACTCCAAGTACCCTCTAAGGTATCAGCGATCATTTCATCCTCGCAAGAGGTGAAGGCCAGTGCCATCATCGCCATCATCAGCATTGTGTAGATCTTCTTCATAATTGTACCCTTTCTATATCTTTAGTTCGACATTTGTTTATTATTCACACTGCAAAGGTAAGGACTTTGAATGGGAAAAACAAAGGGAAATCCCGAATTGTGCAGCGGGATTTCCCTAAATGTATGTAGGGTATCATGACCCTCCCTCACACGACAGGATATTACTTGCCCAGAACATCATTGACTAGCAGGACGATATCGGCCACAGTGATAATCTTGTCCTCGTTCAGATCAGCATTATCCAGATTGAAGTTCTCTGACGGATGACCGGCTATGGCATTTATCATCTCAACCAAATCCTCTGAGTTGACTTCGCCGTCATCGTTGGCATCACCCTTCACGACCTTCTTGCCCACACAGAAATAGAAACCGTCGAGGTAGAGTGCATCGTCACTGCCGTCATAGATAATAAAGAAATACTTGGTTCCTACAGGACAGTAGACCACTCCCTGCTTCCATTCGCCACCAGAGGCGGTAACGCGTCCACTAATTGACATACCGCTATTCGTGAGTTCTGTTGCATTACCTACATAGAAATTAGCCGAACTGTTGCTGTCAGCGTTCCTGAACCAGAACGTCACCCTCATGGGTTCATTACCTTCTAACCGTGGAGATATGATACACTGCTGATTATCTGACTTAGCGAACTTGAAGCCATTGCTGCCCTCAAGACAGGCATCCGTACTTATTCCAGAATTCTCATCACAGTTTATAGTTTTCCAGCCCCCCATACCGTTCTCAAAACCTTCTTCAAAAGGCAGGGGCATTACTTCGGACTTGGTGGTGAAAATAGCAGCCATATAATTACTCTCTTCGTCTCCATCATAGACAGCCTTCACGCGGAATTCGTATTCCGTCTCGGCCTCCAGGCCTGTGAGGGTGGCAGAAGTGTTAGTGGTAGTTGTCTGTAACCATTGTTCATCACCCGTCTTTTGATATCGGTAAATATATCTTAGTACATTGGCATTTGGTGCTGCCTCCCAACTCAACTTGGCTGTATGAGCCGTTAGTTCGTCCATCTTGAGGTTGGCAGGATTGGGATAAGGTTCCACAAAAGTGAAATCATCCAGGAAAAGTTGCGAACTGGTTTCAAAGTAATGGATAGCAATATACTTGACTTCAGATGTTATTCTGGCTACGACCTCGGACCAGTTACTAATTGTGCCAATCTGCCGTTCACCCCAGGTGAAGGCAGAGAGGTCGGATGTAGTGGTGGACACACCTACACAGAAACCAGCGAGATTCTCACTCCTTCCCTTTATCCAGAACCTCATTTCCACAGGCGAGGTAGCATATAGTTCTGGAGAGATCAGGTACTGGTCTAATTCACAATCATAAAAATAGAAACTGTTAGAACCATTTCTCTTTTCAGTCGTCGTTACGCCAGAGTTTTCGTGGCAGTTTAACATGGTCCAGCCCTCCAGACCGTTCTCAAAACCGCAGGAATAAGGTAGGTGTACCCTATTGTCTTTCGCATAATAGGTATTTCCATCAGCAGCCGTTACCGCCCTGTCCCACTCGCCTTCAACGAGGCTTGCACTGACTGGTTCGCCTTGGGCCCCAGCAATGGCATAATTACCCAGATTCGCCGAAGGACTGACGGTGTTCAGGTAATAAGTGTCGGTTACGATGGCGTCGACGACACCCTTGTCCCACTTCAGGGCAATGGGATGGAATTTGCCACCACTGGCAGGAGCAAACGCTCCCTTGAACAGACAGTTACTCACCTTCAGCGTCAGGTTGTCGCACCAGCCTAACAGTCCACCTGCAAATTTGTTGAAGCCACTGATGGTACCGCTGAAGACGCAGTTTTCAATGATTAACGTGTTACCATCTCCGCCATGGCCTACGAAACCTCCCGCGTATTCGTTACTGTTTACTGTGGCTGCGACGTTGCAGTTTCTGATGACGCTATTGCCACCACAACCGCCCACAAGTCCTGACGTGTGGTAGGCACTACTGCTGACATTACCAGCGACAGTCAGGTTCTCGATGAAACCATCCTTGACAGAAGAGAAGGGGGCAGTAGCCTCCTCCGGACTATTGATATCAACAGTGATTGTCTTTCCGTTTCCATCGAAGGTGCCACAGAAGGGATAGCCGCCCTTACCAACCATCGTCGAGACGCTGATGTCGGCAGTAAGACTGTAGCACCTATCGGCATTCAAGCCCCTATTGACACAGGCAGCGAGGTTATTCCAGTCGTCGGTACTGCTGATAAGAAACGGGTTGGAGGTGGTACCTTCACCAGAGAATAACGGCACAGTGGTAGCAGTGGTATAGTGCATATAGATTTCTTTACCACCTGCATTGGCGTTGAGATCATAGCCAGGGGAACCACCATTCTTACCCACAGCACCGCTGCGGTTGCTATTAAAGGAAATACCAGTAACAGCGCTATTGTCGGAGAATATGTCTTTCGTATAGAAAAGGTGTATGGCATCAGTTTCCCAACCTGTATTGCTGTTCAGATCGCCTTTCTGCCCTTTGAAATGGTCACCGCCATCGTAGGATACGAGATTATAGACGTGTCCGTTGTAACTCAAAGTGGGGGAAGTGTTCGCAGCACCTTTATTCTGAAGGTAGAAGCCAGTGACATAGCCATAGTTGTAGCCATCGGTGTTGGTTTCCATCTTGTAGAGCAGATAGATATAGTCACCTTTTGCACCAGCATTAAGGTCATTGTCTATGACTATCCAACCCTGCTTCCCATAAGACTCCTTCAGGGCGTCCGTCTCGTCTTTGTTACCACCGATGAGCATCACGTCTGTGATAAAATCTTCTGCCCACGCTGTGGTGGTCAACATGGCGAGCAGCAGCGTCATGGCCGCCCTCGCTACATTCTTTTTAATGGTTTTAGTTCTCATAAAATTGTTGGATTGGTTTAAAATCTATTTTATCTTTCCATCACAAAAGGGCAACCTCTGAGAGGTGCCCTTTTGTGAATCGTTTACTTCAACAGGTTCATCGTGTCGGTAGCAATCATCAGTTCCTCGTCGGTAGGGATGACAACCACCTTCACCTTCGAGTCGTCAGCAGAGATGATGGCTTCCTCGCCACGGATATTGTTCTTCTCCTCGTCGAACTTAATACCCAGGAATTCCATGTTCTTGCAGACTTCTGAACGCATACCGATCTGGTTCTCGCCCACACCAGCGGTGAAGACCACCACATCGAGTCCGCCCATCGCAGCAGCATAGGCACCTATATACTTCTTGATACGGTAGAAATACATGTCCTGAGCCAGTTTGGCACGGGCATCACCACTCTTGGCGGCATTCTCCACATCACGCATATCGGAAGAGCCACCCGTCAGACCTGCCACACCACTCTTCTTGTTGAGCAGGTTGCTCATGCCGTCTGCATCCAGACCCAGTTTCTTCTCGATGAACGTCACGGCACCACCGTCGATATCGCCAGCACGGGTACCCATCATCAGCCCCTCCAACGGAGTCAGACCCATCGAGGTGTCAATACACTTGCCATCGACGACGGCAGCAATAGAGCCACCGTTACCCACGTGACAGGTCACCATCTTGGTGCCCTCAGCAGGGATGCCTAAGAATTCACAGGCACGCTGCGACACATAACGGTGAGAAGTGCCGTGGAAGCCATAACGGCGGATGCCGTACTTCTCATAGAGTTCGTAGGGGATGGCGTACATGAATGCCTTCGGCGGCATGGTCTGGTGGAAGGCGGTATCAAACACACCCACTTGGGGCAGACCAGGCATCAACTCCTTCACGGCATTTACACCTTTTAGGTTGGCAGGGTTATGCAACGGAGCCAGATCAGAACACTCCTCAAAGGTCTTCAACACCTCGTCGGTGAGGATGACAGACTTATTGAACTTCTCACCACCATGCACCATACGATGACCCACGGCATCAATCTCGTCGAGACTCTTAATCACACCTATCTCAGGATCGGTGAGCAGGGAGAAGATGAACTTCACACCTTCGGTATGCTCAGGGATGTCGTGCATAATCTGGCGTTTCTCACCATTGGCCAGTTTCACCTTGACAAAGGCACCGTCCAAGCCCACACGCTCAGCACCGCCACTGGTCATCACACTCTTGTCGTCCATATTATAGAGTGCGTACTTAATCGACGACGATCCGCAATTCAAAACTAATATCTTCATAATTAAGAATGTTAATACTATATTTACAATTCACTCCCCTCCATATAGGGAGGGGCTGGGGGTAGGTCTTTACTTCTTTGCGTCCATAGCCTGACAGGCTGTGATGGCAACCATATAATAGATGTCATCTACGGAACAACCACGGGAGAGGTCGTTCACCGGACGGGCAATACCTTGGAGCACAGGACCGATGGCGATGGCATCACCTAAGCGCTGCACCATCTTATAGCCGATATTTCCCACTTCGAGGTTGGGGAACACAAGCACGTTGGCCTTACCAGCGATGTCAGAGCCAGGAGCCTTCTTGGCACCGACACTGGGAACGAGGGCGGCATCAGCCTGAAGTTCACCGTCGATCTTCAGGTCAGGAGCCATCTCCTTGGCCAGACGGGTAGCCTCGATCACCTTGTCACAGACCTCGTGCTTGGCACTGCCTTTCGTTGAGAAACTCAGCATGGCCACACGGGGATCCTCAAATCCGGCCACTGCCTTAGCCATCTGAGCCGTACAGACAGCAATCTGAGCCAGTTGATTGGCATCGGGCATAGGCGTTACCGCCACATCAGCCACCACAAGCACGCCATCCTCACCATACTGCTTCTGTTTCGAGATGAGCAACAGTCCACCGCTCACGCAAGTGATGCCAGGGGCGCACTTAATGATCTGCAAGGCGGGACGCAAGGTGTCGCCAGTCGTAGAGAGGGCACCACTGATCTGTCCGTCTGCACCCTCAGTCTTGATAATCATACAACCATAGTAGAGCGGGTTCTTCACCAACTTACGGGCCTCCTCGATGGTCATGCCCTTGCTCTTACGGAGTTCTGCCAGTTTCTCGGCATACTCCTCAGCCTTTGGGCTGTTCTCCGGATCGATGATGGTAGCCTTGTCGATATGGGTCAGTCCCCACTCTGCGGCGAGTTTATTAATCTCATCTGGATTACCCAACAGGATAATGTCCGCAATATCATCAGCCATTACCCTGTCGGCTGCACGAAGTGTACGCTCCTCCGTTGCCTCGGGGAGCACAATGCGCTGCTTGTTTGACTTGGCACGCGCAACAATTTGACTTAATAAATCCATGTCTGTTTGTATTTAATTGTATTTAAAATTGAATCACTCCGAATCTGCCAGTTCCTTGCTCAGGAGACTCTCCAACTCCTCTGCCGACAGACGCAAACGGAACTCGCCCTTGATAGCCACAGAGATACCGCCCGTCTCCTCACTAACGACTATTGCCACCGCATCACTCTCCTGCGAGACACCCATGGCTGCACGATGACGCAGACCCAGTTCTTTCGGAATACTCAGATCGTGGCTCACGGGCAGGATACATCCTGCCGCCTTGATTCGATTCTTAGAGATAATCATGGCTCCGTCATGAAGCGGCGCATTCTTGAAGAAGATGTTCTCTATCAACTGCTGGTTGACATTCGCATCAATCTGATCGCCTGTCACAATGATATCGTCGAGTGGTATATCCCGTTCAATGATGATCAGCGCACCTACCTTCTCACGACTCATATTCTGGGAAGCCATAACGATGGGGATGATGGTTGTCATCACCTCCATCTTCGCCTCATGCTCTCCTTTCTTAGATCTGAACAATCTGGTAAGAGCCTTCATACGCTGATGGGCACCCAGGTTATAAAGGAACTTCCGGATGTCCTCCTGGAAGATGACAATCATGGCAATCACACCCACACTTACCAGTTTGTCCATAATGGTACCCAACAGACGCATCTCTAAGATCTGCGAGACAAACAGCCAGAGGGCGGCAAACATCATAATGCCGATAAACACGTTCAACGAACGCGAATCACGCATCAGCCGGTAGATATAGTACAACATCAGAGCGACCAGTAATATGTCGATGATGTCTTTTATGCCAAACTCAAAAAACACGCTGTAATTTACTATTTTACTATTTACAATTTACAATTTGACTATTTACAATTTAAATGCTGGACAATGCTTACGCATTCCATTGCCTCTCGCACATCGTGAACACGGAGGATTGCTGCACCCTTCATCAAAGCAATGGTATTGAGTGCCGTCGTGCCATTGAGTGACTCGTTGGCCGTACAACCGAATGTCTTGTGGATCATCGATTTCCGCGAGACACCCACGAGCACAGGCAGTTCCATAACCTGCAACTGTTCCAGTTCGTTCATTATCTGGTAGTTCTGTTCCAACGTCTTGCCAAAGCCAAAGCCCGGATCGATGATGATGTCCTTGGCACCGAAGTCGCGCAACTGCTGTACCTTCCTGGCAAAGGCCAACAGGGTATCGTGCATCGTGGGTTGCACGGACATTAATATATAAGGTACACCCAGACGGGCCACCATCCTGAACATCTCCGGACTACCCTCACTCACATCATTGATGATGTCGGCACCGAACTCCTCCACTGTCATTCGCGCCACATCAGGACGGAAGGTGTCAACGGAAACCACGGCGGAAGGCAGTTCTCGACGCACCACAGTCAGTGCGAAGCGCAACCGCTCCATCTCCTCCGCCTCAGATGCCACTTCTGCCCCCGGACGGGTAGAGCAACCTCCTACGTCGATGATGGTGCCTCCCTCGCTGACAATCTGGTGGCAGCGCTCGGCGATTTCTCCTTCCGTCTGCTTGCGACTTCCTGCATAGAAAGAGTCGGGTGTCGCATTCAGGATACCCATCACCTGAGGCACGCTGAGACCCATCAGATGGCCGTGTATATTCAACGTATAATCCATAATCGCCTACAAAGATACAAAATAATTGATAAATGACAATTGATAATTGATAATTATTTTGTAATTTTGCACAAAAATTGAGAAGTTTATGGAAATTAAGGAACTATATAGACTCTATCAGCAGCATCCCTGCATCACGACAGACAGTCGTGACTGTCCGGAAGGAAGTATCTTCCTCGCCCTTAAAGGTGAGTCGTTCGACGGTAACAAGTTCGCTCTTCAGGCACTGGAGAAAGGCTGCGCCTATGCCATCATAGACGATGCACAATGCAAAATGCACAATGCACAATATCAGGACAGGCTCATCCTCGTCGAGGATTGCCTTCAAACCTTCAAGGATCTGGCCCGTGAGCACCGTCGGCAGTTTGACATCCCTGTGATTGGCATCACCGGCACCAATGGCAAGACCACCACAAAGGAACTGGTTGCTGCCGTACTCTCGCAGAAATACAATGTGCTCTACACCCAAGGCAATTTCAACAACGACGTAGGTGTACCCAAGACGCTCTTCCGTCTGACGAAGGAACACGAGATTGCCGTGATAGAGATGGGAGCCAGTCATCCCGGCGACATCAAGACACTGGTAGAGACAGCAGAGCCTACCTGTGGTCTCATCACCAACGTAGGTCGTGCCCACCTTCAGGGTTTCGGTTCATTCGAAGGTGTCATCAAGACCAAGTGCGAACTCTACGATTTCCTCCGTACCCGTGAGGACGGCCTCATCTTCATCAATGCCGACAACGAGCACCTGATGAACCAGATTGGCGACGATGAGGACATCTGGATCACCCCCTACTCCACCAATCCTGACAATCAGTATGCCTGCATCAGCGGTGAGGTGATAGAATGTAATCCTTTCCTGAAGATCCGTTGGCGCGAACCACTGATGACATTAGAGGAAGAGGGGCGCAGTACCAAGTGGCACAAGGTACAGACGCATCTGATTGGTGCCTACAATATCGACAACCTCTTGGCTGCCATCTCCGTAGGTATCAACTTCGGTGTGGAACGAAAGAAAATCTGTGAAGCCCTCGAAAACTATGTGCCATCGAATAACCGCAGTCAGATGACCGTCACGGAAAAGAACCATCTCATCGTGGATGCCTACAATGCCAACCCCACCTCCATGCAGGCAGCCTTAGAGAACTTCAGTTTGATTCAGGCCGACCGGAAGATGGCTATTCTCGGACAGATGGGCGAACTGGGTGACGAGAGTGATAAGGAACACCGTAAGATGGTGAGTTTTCTGGAACAGGCAGGCTATGACGATGTGTGGCTCGTAGGCGACAATTTCAAGGATATCGACTGTCCATTCCGTAAGTTCCACGATGTGGAGGAAGTGAAGACCGCTATCGCCAGCGACTGTCCTGAAGGTTACTATATCCTCATCAAGGGCAGCAACAGCAACAAACTCTTCCAACTGCCAGAACTGCTGTAATCATTGAACATTGAACATTGAACATTGAGAATTAGAAGAAACATCATAGGGATAGGGTTGATGATAAGCCTGTTGACGGCAGGATGCAACGGGCAGAAGGAAATGGCCGAGTTAGAGGAAGGCAATGCCATCTACTATTGGCGTACGGATTTCAGGCTCGACTCCACAGAACGGGCTTTCCTCCATCAGTATCATATCAATAAAGTGTATTGCCGTTACTTTGATGTGGTGATGGGTGAGTCGGACGAGCCCAAGCCCAATGCCACTATCACCTTCTCCGACACTCTGCCCGACAGCATTGAGATTATCCCCACCGTCTATATCACCGAGGACTGCATGCATCAGAAGCACAAGGGGTTTGCGGAGAAACTTGTCAAGCGTATTCTCCAGATGAACGAGACCAACGACATCAGGAACGTCCGCGAGATACAGATTGACTGCGACTATACCTCGAAGAGCCGCAAGACCTATTATGCCTTCCTCGAAGAAGTAAGTGCTTCCTGGAACCTAGGAAATCCTAGGAAAGACCTAGGAAACCCTAGAATTTCCACCACCATCCGCCTGCACCAACTGGCGATGGAGGCTCCGCCTGTGGACTATGGCGCCCTGATGATCTACAACACTGGCGATCCCAACAAGTGGGAAGAGCGCAACCCCATCCTCGACTATCGCGACGTATATCCCTACCTGAATCGGCTCGACCAATATCCGCTGCCATTGGCTGCTGCCTATCCAGTCTTCCACTGGATCAGGGATATCCACGGCGTCAGGGTGGAGCATACCGTAGAGGCCGAGGAGATACTCAAAGTAAAGAAGGCGATGGAGAAAGAGCGCAAGAACCTCAGTCGATCTATCATCACCTATCATCTAGACAAAGAAAATATTAACAGATATAAACCAGAAACCTATGAAGAGATTTATCATCATTAGTCTGATGACAGCCATGACGCTGCCGATGCTTGCCTGTGCCGGAGGGGGTACAGACAACTATTACCTGTTCAGCCCCTTTGTTGGCAATAATTTCAGGAGCCGTGTGCAGAGAATCTGCAACGACAACTGGAAAGCCTACCTCGGCTCGACGGATGAATACTTCTATTTCAATGCCGACGATGCTATCAAGGCTGCCCAACAGAAGGGCGACGGTCTGATGGTCAGTTACATACAGAACCTGCAGAAGTATCTCGACTGCGTCGATATCGAGGAACGGAAGCAGTATGAGTGGAACTATCCCACGAAGGAAGATATTGCAGCCCAGAAGCGTGACCTCCAGGCCGTCCGCACATACGCTCTCGGCAAGACGAAGTCTAAACTACGCTCCCAGCATGCCCTGCTCTACATGCGCTGTAACATGATGCTGGGTCAACACAACGAGAACGTCACCTACTGGGAACAGACTGCCAAAGACTTCATCGAGACGGTCTACAAGGACATGATGAAGAACATCTATGCCGGTGCCCTCTACAAGACTGGCCGTGAGGCAGAGGCTGGCGAACTCTTTGCAGAGATGGACGATGAGGAGAGTCTGATGACACAGTTCTATAAGAAACGCTCCTACCTTGCCATCAGCCAGCACTACAAGCAGAACCCCACCTCGAAGGCCCTGCCATGGTTGCTGAAAGATTTCGTGAACAATGCCCAGGAGGCTGCCGATGCTGTCAATGGCGGTGGTGGCGGTTCCGTTGGCAAGCAGTTCATCCGCGACATCAACCAACAGGAATCGTGGCAGATGCAACAGTTCTGTGAACTGGTAGTCCGCGAGGGCAAGACTGACTGTCCCATCATGTGGAAGAGTGCCAAGGCCTGGCTGGAGTTCCTCGCCGGCAACCAGAAGGAAGCCGCCAACGACATCCTCGAAGCCGTCAAACTCGACGGTACAGCCCGTATGAAGGATAATGCTCATGTGCTGATGCTCTACATCACTGCTGCACAGGCCAAGCCCGGTGAAGCCTTCGACGACTATCTGGCCGACGAACTGCAATGGCTGAAGCAGAAAGGTGATGAAGACTGGTTCTTCAGCGGTGCCGAGAACCGCCTCACCAACTATGTGCTCGTGCCTCATTACAGATCCGACCCCGTGCGCCTTGCCGCCATCTGTCGTGCGCTCTACAGTGCTGGTAGTGGCTTTGACCTCGACACGCTCAACGTCAGCAGTACGGAGAAGTTTCTCTTCTATACCAACACCCCTGGCAACAACAAACTCGACAAATACCTGAAGGCCAACCTCCACGAGAACGACACCGTGCTCTCCGAACTCATCGGCACGAAGTACATGCGTCTCTGTCAGTGGGACAAGGCCATCCAGTGGCTCAAAGACATCCCCGTCTCCTTCTACAACGAGTATCGTAGTAGAGAATACCGTTATTATTCTATTCTTCGCCACTACAATGTGGAACCGTGGATAAAACGCCAGTGGCTCAACAGTGATGAGGCATGGGAGAGAGACGTGAAATGGTGGAAGCACCTCAAACTCGACTTCTGTAAGGAGATGCAGATGATGGAAGGCTCACTCAACCTCCTGAAGGGCAAGGCTCAGGATCAGCGTTACTACAACCTCGCCATCTACTATGCCCAGGCCAGCGTACACGGCGACTGCTGGTGGCTGATGCGCGATTTTAAGGGAGCCTACGACAAGGTGCGTGTCAACGAGGTTGATTTTGGCCAGAAGGCTTATGAGATGCTACAGAAGGCGGCCATGTCATCCGACCCAGCCCTGAAGCGCAAGGCCATCTTCGGCATGGGTTACAGGGAACTCTATGGTGTCTTACCTTATAGTGAGAGTAATGGTAAACTGTGGAAAGAGAGTGTATGGGATGATGGGAAATCTGAATACGTAGACAAATACAATACGAATGGCCCACAGTACCGTGCCTTCCAGGCTCTCTACGAATTGACAGGCGATCAGCCGGAGGAAGACTATATCCGCAAGTGTGATGAGTACGACCAGTTCCGCAAATACTACCGTCAGCATAAAATTTAAAAAAAACTCGCGATTTCTGCACGTATTTCAAAAAAACTCCGTACCTTTGCAGTCGATTTTAAAAAATCGCCTGCGATTGTGGGTTCTCGAATCCGGGATGTAGCGCAGTTGGTAGCGCACTACGTTCGGGACGTAGGGGTCGGGCGTTCGAGTCGCCTCATCCCGACAGGTTCGAAAGGACGTGATTGCAAGAAGTGGTTGCCGCATGGCAACCACTTCTTTTATGATTTGGCGGCAACGCCCCTGGCCTCCGGATCACGCTT
>JAFZNI010000192.1 GCA_017551005.1 Prevotella sp. | reverse complement strand
TCGTGGAGATGGACGCTGGCGTGGCCTCGCATGTTGTGTTCCTCGCCAGGGTAGGCGAAGAAGTCGGGCTGGGTGCCAGCCTTGATGCACGCATCGAGGAACGAGAGACAGTGCTGGGGAACAACGATATTGTCGTTGTAGCCTATGATAATCTGCAGTTTGCCTTTCAGATTTCCTGCCTTGCTGATGAGGCTGGCCTTGGCGTAGCCTTCAGGATTGTTCTGGGGCGTACCCATATAGCGCTCGCCATACATCACCTCGTACCATTTCCAGTCGATGACGGGTCCGCCTGCCACGCCTACCTTGAAGACGTCAGGATAATTGGTCATCAGGGAGATGGTCATGAAACCTCCGAAACTCCAGCCGTGGACACCCAGACGGTTCATATCTATATAAGGTAAGGTGCGCAGATAGTCGACACCCTTCATCTGATCCTGCATCTCAATCTGCCCGAGTTGGTGGAAGGTTGCCTGTTCGAAGTCGCGTCCACGATACTGGCTCCCCCGATTGTCGAGGATGAAGACGATATAGCCTTTCTGCGCCATGTAGGTCTCCCAGGGGCGAGAGGCCCAGTGCCAGGAGGCTTGTACGTTGTTGGCGTGAGGACCGCCATAGACATAGACCACTGTGGGGTATTTCTTCTCAGGGTTGAAGTCGTGGGGCTTCACCATGCGGAAGTAAAGGTCGGTGACACCATCAGCCGCCTTGATATTGCCACATTCGAAGATGGGTTGCTGGTAGCCCTGCCAGGGGTCGTCGGCTTCAAGGAGATTGGTGTGCTGTGCTTTCTTCGTGAGGTTCACCACATCGATTACACGTGACTTCGTCGGCGTAGAGAAACGGTCGACGAGATAGTTGCCTGAGGGGGAGAGTGAAGCCGAGTGTACGCCGTCGGTGGTGTCGATGCGCTGCATCTTTCCTGTCATGTCGACGCTATAGAGGCTGTGATAGAGGGGGTGCTCGCGGTTGGCCTTGATGATGATGCTCTTCTGACGCTTGTTGAAGCCGATGACATCCATCACCACCCAAGAACCACTGGTGAGTTGGCGCAGGCATTCTCCATTCGTGTTATACAGATAGAGGTGGTTATAGCCGCCGCGCTGGCTCTGCATGATAAACTTGGTGGCATCCCAAGGCAGGAACTGGATGGGATGCATGGGCTCGACGTATTTGTCGCTGGTCTCACGGTAGAGATCTGTGATACGCTCACCTGTCGTAGCATCATAGGAGATGAGGCGACAGTCGTTCTGTCCGCGGTTGAGTTCGAACATATAGACGGTCTTGCTGTCAGGGCTCCAGGCGATATTCGTAAAGTAACGGTCGGTGGGGTCGCCTGCCTGTAGATAGACGGTCTTGTCGGTCGTCAGGTCGTAGACACCCACAGTCACCTTATGCGAGGTCTCGCCAGCCATGGGGTACTTGTCGGGCACGTGGTTAGCCGAACGGGGGAAGATGTCCACCTGCGGATAGTCGGTCACCATGCTCTGATCCATGCGATAGAAGGCGAGGCGCTGCCCGTCAGGACTCCAGAAAGTACCCTTCTCAATGCCAAACTCGTTGCGGTGGACGCTCTGCCCATAGACGATCTCGCGTGAGCCGTCGGTGGTGAGTTGGCGTTTGTTGCCCTCGCCATCGACCACAAAGAGTTGGTTGTTCTCTACGTATGCGGTGGCTCGTGACTGGGCGTTCCAGTCGTTGGCGGTCTGACCAGAGATACTGTCTTGCCAGACGATCTTCTTCTCTTTGAAATCGACGAGGATAAAGGCTTTCTTATTGCCTACAGCCACGAGGGGCTTGTCAGGGTAGGGGAAAGTGGCGTTCATCAGATGACGCACGTAGCGGTTGTCCTCCTCGTTGCTCTCTGCCCATTTGTTGATGTCGTCGAGGGTGAAGAGCAAGGTCTTCTTGCCAGTCTTGGCATCAATGGTATGACACTCCTCCACATCGGTCTGTATCAGTTGGTCGCCCCACCACGTCAGCCACATGTTCTTGGGCTGCATGTTGGCGTAGTTCGTGCCGCCGAAGTTCAGGTCTTCAAGGGTGAAGAGTTTATCTTGCGCTGTCATGGGAATAGAAAGGATTATCAGCGTCAGTACACCAAACAGATTCTTAATCTTCGACATCATCGTCAAACCTCCTGTCTCTATTGTTGAAATCACGTCCTCCTTTTCCGAAGTTGCGGCTTTTCTTTCCGAAGTCACGCCCTCCCTTTCCGAAGTCACGCCCTCCTTTTTTGAAATCACGTCCTCTCTGCTCTTTATGGTCTTTTCGGATTGTACGGTCTTCGCGGTCCTTCCAGTCTTTCCGTAAAGTACGTTCTTTCCGAATAGTCTGGTTTTCTCGGTCTTTCCGTTCTTTTTGCTCCAGGTCATGACGGTGGAAGGTGAACGAGCGGATATCGGCTTCCTCGTTCTGCTCGGCTTCCTCTAAGCGCTTCTTAAACTCGCGCTCTTTCTTGAAACGGTGCTTCTCAGCCATCTGACGCTTTTCTTCCTCGGTTTTCACGACACCACCTTCAAAGCGGAAGTCCTTCAGTTTGCCGTCAAACATCTGGTATCTGCGGAACTCACATTCCAGTGAGCCGTTGAAGAGCGGGATCTTAATACTGGGTTTTAGGCCAATCTGTTCGAAACACTCCTCGCGATAGGAGAGTATCCATGCGTCATTGCCCTTGAACTGGTGTTTCAGGCGTTCACCGATCATCTTATAGGTTCCCAGCAGGTCGGGGGTGGAAATACGTTCTCCGTAGGGTGGATTGGTGATGATGATACTCTTGTTTCTGGGCTGCACGAAATCCTTGAAGTCCTGTTGCTCGATGGTGATGGTGCTGGACAATCCTGCAGCCTTCACATTCATACGGGCCGTATTGACGGCTTTCATGTCGATATCGTAGCCGTAGATATGGTGTTTGAATTCCCGTTCCTGACTGTCGTCATTGTAGATCTCATCGAAGAGGTCGGCATCAAAGTCTGCCCATTTCTCGAAGGCATATTCCTTGCGGAAGAGTCCTGGTGCCATGTTCCTGGCGATGAGAGCCGCCTCGATGAGGATGGTGCCTGAGCCGCACATCGGGTCGATGAAATCCGTATCGCCCTGCCAGCCCGACATCAGGATCATGCCTGCTGCCAATACCTCATTGAGTGGCGCCTCCACGCTCTCCTGACGGTAGCCGCGACGGTGGAGCGACTCACCACTGGAATCCAAACTAAGGGTACAGTGATCCTCTGCGATATGTATGTTGAGGCGGATATCAGGATTGGCTACGGAGATGTTCGGACGCTTGCCCGTCTTCTCGCGGAACTGGTCGACGATGGCATCCTTGACCTTGTAAGAAACGAACTTGGAGTGTCGGAACTCTTCTGAGAAGACCACGGCATCAACGGCGAAGGTCTTTTCCGGTTCCAGGTAATTCAGCCAGTCTATCTTCTTGATTTCTTCGTAGACGTCGTCGGCACTCTTGGCTTTGAAGTGCCGGATAGGTTTCAGAATCCTGATGGCGGTGTGCAACTGGAAGTTGGCACGGTACATCATCTCTTTGTTACCTGTAAACGAAACCATCCGTCTACCAATCTGTACGTTGTTGGCCCCTAACTGGGTCAGTTCTTTCGCCAGCACAGGTTCCAGTCCCATGAACGTTTTGGCGATTAATTCAAATTCTTGCTCCATTTTATATAAATGTGGAAAATCCCTATAAAAAGTTGACATTGTCTACTTTTCGAGCGCAAAGTTAATGCAAGTTGGGCAAAAAAACAAATAAATCGCAAAAAATCACCTTATATTTTGTGTGATTCCGTTTTTTTTCTTAATTTTGCCACGTCAACAATCACGAATATGGCAGAGAACATTCTATCTTTCTCTTTGCGTAACGTCTCGTCCGTCCAGATCATGTGGATCTTGGGCGCAGTCCTCTTCGTGCTCCTGATATTCCTGATTTACCGTCAATATGTCAGGAGACGGCAGTTGAAAAATGAATTGTCAGAGATTGAGAAGATGATGCAGAGCAATGTGGAGTACGAGTTCGTACTGAAAGCCATGCATCTGGCCACCTGGCATGTTGACCCCAAGATGCGGACGGTCTTTTTCGATAATGACTACCGCGAAGATACAGGCAACTTCATTCCTGAGGCCGGCACCAATATCGACGATTGGGTACTGCAACTCTTCCCCAATGACCAGTCGAGGGTGGGAAAGGCACTCGATGAGATATGTCTGGGCGAGACTGATGTCTTTTACCAGCAGTATCAAGTCAAGTCGGTTATTCCAGGCAAATCGTATTGGGAGGAGAGTTATGCGACTGTCGGAGAGCGCGATGCTGACGGGAACCCCTTGAAGATTGTGGGTGCCTCCATGCGTATCGACAATCGTAAGGATATGGAGAACGCCCTGATTCTGGCCCGTAACAAGGCAGAGGAGAGTGACCGTCTGAAAACGGCCTTCCTGGCGAATATGGGACATGAGATCCGTACGCCTCTTAACGCTATTGTCGGCTTTGCCGATCTTCTTCCCGTGGTTCAGAGTGAGGACGACCGCAACCAGTTGATTCAGGAGATCCAGAACAACAATCAGAAACTGTTGCGGATCATCGATGGACTGGTTAGTATGTCGGAGATAGAGGCTGGCGCCAATAGTCTGGCATTGAATGCCGTCGACCTGAATCCACTGCTGATGGAGTTACAGACACGGAATCAGGTGGGTACGGAGGTACCTATCACTCTGCACTTACCACAAAACGAGATGCTGATCCATTCTGACCTGGAGAAATTGAGGACCATTATGGAGCACTTCCTGTTGAATGCCATTAAGTTCACATTGTCAGGTTCCATCACCATGGGTTATGATGTGGAAGACAGCCATGTGCGTCTCTGGGTCAGTGATACTGGAAAGGGTATTGCGAAGGACGACCAGGAACGTATCTTCGAGCGCTTTGTGAAGATTGATGAATATGTGCCAGGTACAGGTCTTGGTCTTCCTATGGTGAAGTTGCTTGTCCAACAACTTGGCGGTACGGTGGGTGTGGAGTCAGAACCGGGAAAGGGCTCCCGTTTCTGGGCTTTGTTGCCCCTCACATGATTCTCTGTATGAGGCTTGTCTATCTGTTATTCTTATTGTTCGTTTCGTCTGTCGGGATGCAGGCGCAGGATTTTTCTGTCTCTCCGCTTAGTGACTCTCTCTTTGTCAGGATGCAGGGGAAATCATATCCTAAGGGATGTACTGTGGCTCGAAATGACCTGCGCCATGTCAAGGTGCTCCATGTGGATGCACAGGGGACAGTACACAAGGGAGAACTCGTCTGTAACAAAGCCATCGCCCAGGACTTGGTGGATATCTTCCGCCAACTCTATCAGGCACGTTATCCGATAGAAAAAATCCGGCTGATTGATGACTATGAGGCCGATGATGAGCAGTCGATGAGAGATAATAACACCTCCAGTTTCTGCTACCGTACCGTGTCTGGCACGAAGAAACTCTCAAAACATGCCATGGGAATGGCTATCGACATCAATACACGCTATAATCCCTGGGTACGAAAGGGGGCAGACGGACGCCAATTGATATCTCCCTCCAATGGCATTCCCTATGCAGACCGTCGCAAATCGTATCCGTACAAGATCGTCAAGGGCGATCTGCTCTACCGACTCTTTATCCAGCATGGTTTCAAATGGGGTGGCAACTGGCGTAGCATGAAAGATTACCAGCATTTCGAGAAATAATCCTGTACTTTGCAACTTTTTGGCATCTGGACGCGTCAAACGGACAGAAACGAAACAAAAAACAGATTGAGTGATGAAAGCAAAACATTTCTTTTTACGCAGCCTCTTGCTGTTGATGATGGCACAGACCATCGTGTCGTGCGTGTATACAAATGGCTCTTGGGAGGGTGGCCCGAGAGTGGTACAGACTCGTCCCTTGAAGGGATTCGACAAGATTGAAGTATATGGTTCCCCTTCGGTCTATTTCTTCCAGTCCGATGTTTTTTCTGTTAACGTGAAGGGTCCGGAAAATGTGTTGGATAAGATCATTACGACGGTGGAGGATGGTACCCTCACCATCCGCAACAAGGGTAAGATCGGTATATTCAATGTCTCTTTTGGTGATATGGGTGATGTGTCTGTGCATGTCGGTTCGCCAGATCTGACCAGCGTCAGCCTGAACGGCTCTGGCGACTTTGTCTGCACGGGTAATCTGGATACCGATCAGATGCGGATTTCTCTCCGTGGCTCAGGTGATATGACCTTCGATAAAATCATCTGTGATGATTGTGTCACAGAACTTGTCGGCTCTGGCGATATCACGCTCAAACGACTGGATGCCCTGTCGTCTGAAATCTCACTGATCGGTTCTGGCGATATGGAAGTGTCACAGTGGAATGTCCGCGATACGGATATTTCCCTGCGAGGTAGTGGTGACATCACCGTTCATTTCGGAGAAGGATGTAAGACGGTGGATTGCCAGTTGAATGGCAGCGGCGATATCAATCTGGATGGAAAGGTGGAGCAGATGAATAAGCATAAGATAGGCTCCGGAGATATAGATACGGATAGACTAGTGATAGGAAAATAAAATAAGCCCGCCAATCAGCGGGCTTATTTTATGATATGTGTCTCGATTATTTGCGGCTCTTCCAGAGTTTAGTCATATCCTCGAGCGTCTTGCCCTTGGTCTCGGGAACGAGTTTCCAGACGAAGAGGGCTGCAATGACACAGATGATGCCATAGAGGCCGTAAGTGAACCAGTGGCCGAAGTCGTCACCCTCCGTCAGGTGCATGTTGAACATCGGAACGAATGTCGAAGAGACGATGAAGTTGCTGATCCACTGTGCTGCCACAGCGATAGCCACTGCTGCACCACGGATGGTGTTGGGGAAGATCTCGGCGATGAGTACCCAGCAGATGGGACCCCATGAGAACATGAAACAAGCAGAATAGAGGAGCAGTGAGGCAGCGGTGACGAGTGCAAGGCTGTCGTTACCGAAGGTCACAGCCACGCCGAAGGCACCCAGAGCCATACCTAACGAACC
>JAFZNI010000191.1 GCA_017551005.1 Prevotella sp. | reverse complement strand
GACCCATCATAGACATCTTGCGGCTGATCCAGTTGCCCTTAGCGTCATACTTGTAGTCTGTGTAAGGCATCTCCATGGCTTGACCACCAAAGTCCATCGACTGTGCTGCAACAGCACCCTTGTCGTTGTAAGTCAACTTGGTGACAACCTGGTTGCCCATCATCTCCATTGACTGGCTCACGATTTTGCCATTCTCCCACTTGTAGTTGATGGTGGTCTCCTGCCCCTGGAACATGGTTCTCTTTGCTGACTGCAGATAGCCGTTAGCGTCATACTTGGCATCATTGAGGCCCTCAATCTGCTTACCGTTCTGGTCGAATGAAACAACCTGTGCCTGACCCATCACGTTGGTGGTGATCTTCTTAACGGCACCCTGGGCTTCGTTAACCTCTACGTCGTGGAACTTGGTCTGTGCCTGAGCAGCGAATGCAACTGCCACCATGGCAATCATCATAAATACTTTTTTCATTTTTTCTTTTGTTAATTAATTAATGATGTTGATAAAAGTTAGATGCTTCTTAGACGAAGTATTTTCTGAAAAGTTTAATCTGGGTATCATTTTTTTTATTCGTCATCCTCCCAGTAACTGATGGTGCGGGTCTGGGTGACGCTCATGTTCTGTGGTTGCTGGTCCTTCTCCCAGTACATGAGTTTCAGGTCGTTCTTGATCCAGTTGCCTTCATCGTCATGGGCGGTATAGTTGTTCTTCATCGTGATGGATACGATACACTCGTTGTCCTTGTCGAACACCTTTTGTGTCTGTTGTTTGATCTCGTCATCATTGTTGTAACTATATTCATTCACACTGCGGATGCCCTCTGTCGTGTTGATGAGGGTACGCTTGATGAGACGGTTCTCCTCGTCGTACTCATAACTCAGCAGACTCTTGGCTCCTGATGGCTCCTGCATGGCAGCAGAGACGAGGTAGCCCGTGGGGGAGTACTGGCGGTCTATGATGTCTGAGCCAGTATTCTTGCCCTGCGGGTCGAAGTGCTCAATGCCGTTCTCTGCCACAGGATTCTCCGTGATCACTTCCTGCACGGCCCCTTTCAGTCCCATATTGCAGGCATCTTTATAATAAGGTGTGGTGTTCATATAGAACACCTTGATGGTGCGCGACTTATCGTCGTGCAGGGTGTTGGATATCTTGATGTAACCAAGATTTGTCATCGTATGGAGTGAACCGTCACCCTTGGCGTCGAAGTTGCCGTACTGACGTTGTAGTTTCAGCAGGAAGTAACGGTTATTTCTGTCGTAGAGGGCGAAGGTGCGATAGGGCCCGCTGGTGACGAGGGCGGAGGAGAGCAGTTTTGTCTTTTCATCGACGCTCACCACGAGGTTGGCCTTGATACCGTAGTAGTCGCCACGGAAGTAGTAGTCGTCAGGTTCGTCATCCTCAGAGATGACGCGTTCGAACCCCACGCTCTCAAGGGCTGGTACAAACACAGAGTCAGGACCTTCGAGGGGAACACCCATGATGTCGAGACAACGGGCATCGCCAGGGCCTTTGTACGTTTGCTCATTTCCTGTCACGAACTGGGCGAAGGAGATTGAACATTGAACATTGAACAATGAACAATGAATGCATAGGCATAACAGAAACAATCTCCGTATGATTTGAGTCTTTATATTTCTTTTGATTTCCATTATTATTTTCAATCTTCAATGTTCAATCTTCAATCATCTTTAGGAATTCATCTTCGCTGAGGATGCGAATGCCAAGTTTTTCGGCTTTCTGGAGTTTCGAGGGCCCCATGTTCTCACCCGCGAGGATGAAGGAAGTCTTGTTTGAGATGCTGCCCACGTTCTTGCCACCGTTCTGCTCGATGATGGTCTTGTACTCGTCACGGCTGTGATGGGCGAAGACACCGCTGATGACGATGCTCTGCCCTGCGAGTTTGTCTGAGGTCTGTGCCGTCTGAGCCTCAGAGAGTTCCATCTGGAGTCCATAGCCACGCAGACGTTCCACAATCTCTCGATTCTTCTCGTCGTGGAAGTAGGTGATGATGCTCTTAGCCATCACCTCGCCGATACCCTCTATCTCCTGTAGTTCCTCCAAGCCAGCCGCCATCAGCGCGTCGATGTTCTTGAAGTGACGGGCCAGCAGTTTGGCTGAGGTCTCGCCCACGAAACGGATACCCAGGGCAAACACCACTCTCTCGAATGGAACATCCTTCGAGGCGGCTATGCCATTCACGATCTTCTGGGCTGATTTGGTACGACTGCCGTCGCCATTGATCTGCTGCACATCGATGTCGTAGAGGTCTGCGATGTTATGGATGAGTCCCTGACGGTAGTAGTCGTCGATGGTTTCAGGACCGAGGGAGTCGATGTTCATGGCCTTGCGGGCTATGAAGTGTTCGATGCGTCCCTTGATCTGTGGGGGACACCCCGTGTCGTTAGGACAGTACCAGGCTGCTTCACCTTCATAGCGCACGAGTGGGGTGCCGCATTCCGGACAACGCTTGATAAATTGTACGGGTTGGGCGATGATGGGGCGCTGGTCGATATCCACGCCTACGATTTTTGGGATGATCTCACCGCCTTTCTCCACATAGACGTAGTCGCCGATGTGTAGGTCGAACGAGCGGATGAAGTCCTCATTATTGAGTGTGGCACGCTTCACGGTGGTGCCTGCGAGTTGCACGGGATCCATATTCGCCACGGGGGTGACGGCACCTGTGCGCCCTACCTGGTAAGTGACTTCGTTCAGACGGGTACAGACGCGCTCTGCCTTGAACTTATAGGCGATGGCCCAGCGAGGCGACTTGGCTGTGAAACCCAACGAACGCTGTTGGCGAAGGGAGTTCACTTTCAGCACGATACCGTCGGTAGCCACAGGCAGGTTCTTACGCTCCTTGTCCCAGTAATTGATGAAGTCGTAGATCTCTTGCAGAGTCTTCACCTTCTTCATACCCTCGCTGATCTTGAAGCCCCATAAACGAGCCGCCTCCAGGTTCTCGTAGTGTCCATCCGCTGGCAGTTCCTCGCCTAACAGGTAATAGAGGTATGCATCGAGTTGGCGTGAGGCCACCAGACTCGACTTCTGACTCTTCAGCGTGCCACTGGCGGCATTGCGGGGATTCGCGAACAGCGGTTCCTCAGCAGCCTCGCGCTCCTTGTTCAGTCGTTCAAAGACGTTCCACGGCATCAGGATCTCACCCCGGATCTCAAACTCGTGAGGATAAGGAGTCAGGAGTCGGGAGTCAGGAGTCTGTAGATTACCTTCGTCGTTGGATGTTGCGAAAAGATCTCCTTTGAGGGACTTCTTAATAGCATGAGTATTCTCCTGTCTCCTGTCTCCTGTCTCCTGACTCCTTTGCTTCAAAACCAGCGGAATCGACCTGATCGTCTTTACATTCGCTGTCACGTCGTCGCCATGCACACCGTCGCCACGCGTCACTGCCTGCGTCAGTTTGCCATCAACGTAAGTCAACGAGATGGAGAGTCCGTCGTACTTCATCTCACAGCACACCTCGAAGTCCTCACCAGCCAGCCCTTTCTTCACACTCTCATACCAGTCGGCCACGTCCTGTTCATTGTAGGTGTTGGCCAGTGAGAGCATGGGGTATTTGTGTTCCACCTGACGGAACTCGGCGTTGAGGTCGCTGCCCACGCGTTGGGTGGGGGAGTTAGGGTCTGCCATCTCCGGATGTCTCGCCTCCAGATCCTGCAACTCATGCATCAGGAAGTCAAACTCCTGATCACCGATCGTAGGCTGGTTCAGCACGTAATAGCGGTAGTTATGCTCGTGCAGTTCCTTGCGCAGTTGGTTGATTCTCTGTATCTCGTCCATCGTCGATTCGTTTTGCATGCAAAGATACGATTAAACGAGCAAAAAAACAAAGAAAAAAGAAAAATTTGCAGTTGCTTAATTTTTTTTCAATGTTCAATGTTCAATGTTCAATGTTTTTTGTACCTTTGCCCCCGATTATGTGGATGATGCTTCGTGTGATACCAATCATGTGGAATGCCGTACGTCCGAGTAGGGTGGCGGATATGCCTGCTGTGGTGAACACCTTCTGGCTCCCTAAAGGCTACGAGGGCCTGACCTTCTTCGGGAAGATTCTCGCACCGACACAAGAACTGGCAGACCACTTCAATGCCTCCCCCGGCGTTGCGGCCTCCCCCGGCGTTGCGGCGAATTTGCAATTCGCCGCCCTCAAGAACCACGAGATGATCCATCTGCGTCAGGCACAGTCCTGTGGCGACTCATGGCTCCGCTTCTACCTATTATATATATGGTACTGGGCAAAGAATCGTGTCGCCCTACTGCGCAAGCGTAACCGTCCGTGTCATCTGAGAAATGCGGCCTATCTGCTGAACCCCTTTGAGATGGAGGCCTACGCCCGCATGCACGACCTGAATTACCTGAAGGGACCAGCCACTGAATGGCGGAAATTTGCCAAGATGCCGCTCAAAGACCGTCTTGCCCTTTATAAAAACAAATTGTAAATTATCAAATGATAAAATGAACAAGAAACTTCAGGCGCACAGCGCCATCTTCTTCGCCAACACCATCTTCGGTCTTGGCGTACCAGTGACAAAACTGCTGCTCGACGAGTGGGTGACACCGATGGGCTATATGGCCTCTCGTTCCCTTGGAGCCTGTATCCTCTTCTGGATCATCGCTGCTTTCCTGCCCAAGGAGAAAGTTGAGCGGAAAGACCTCATCACCATCCTTTTCGGTGGTCTGCTGGGCTTCGTCATCTCACAGACACTGACGGCCTGGGCACTCGATTACACGAGTCCTGTGTATTTCTCGCTGATTGCCACGCTGACACCTGTAGCGGTGATGCTCTGTGCCGCCCTGACTATCGGTGAGAAGATCACCCCCATGAAGTCGTTGGGTGTACTGCTGGGTATTGCTGGTGCCGTGCTGATGGTGCTGATGAGCCAGTCTTTAGGTTCTGGCAAGAACGACCTCATCGGTATCTCGCTCGCCATCCTCAGTGTGCTTACCTGGGCCATCTACCTGATTATCACCCGCAATGTGGCCTCGAAGTACTCGCCTGTCACGCAGATGAAGTATGTGTTCCTCATCTCTGCCATCGTCACCGTACCTATTGCCATTCCTGAACTTCCCGTGAATGCACTCTATACCTCCGCTTGGGGTTGGGATGGCGTGCTCGAGATGGCCTTCATCGTCATCTGTGCCACCGCCCTCGGCTATTTCCTTATCCCCTTTGCGATGAAGTATCTCCAGGCCACCACGGTATCCATCTATACCAATCTCCAGCCAGTCATCGCCTCGTTCGTCGCCATCTGGCTCGGACAGGATGTGCTCACCTGGGACAAACCCGTCGCCGGTATCCTCGTGCTGTTGAGTGCCTATATCGTCACTGTTGTAACTGCTAAAGAAAAATGAAAAAGATGAGATTCTTGATGGTGGCGCTTGCTTTTACCGCCTACGTTCCGATGATGGCCCAGAGCCGTCAGGTGATGCTCGAAACCACTGCGGGAAACATCGTGGTAACGCTCTACGACGATACGCCCCGTCATCGTGATAACTTCCTGAAACTGGTCAACGAACAATTCTATGACTCGTTGCTCTTCCACCGTGTCATCAAGAACTTCATGATTCAGGGTGGCGACCCCACCAGTCGTCATGCAGAACCCGGTGTGATGCTGGGCAATGGCAGTCTCGACTATACCGTCGAGAGTGAGTTCTTCGATGCTGAGGGCCGTCTGCTGCATCCTCATCAGCGTGGGGCGGTGGCAATGGCCCGCGAGGGCGATAGGAGCAATCCCGAGCGTCGCTCCGGTGGTTGTCAGTTCTATATCGTCTGGGGACGCACCTATTCCACCCAACAACTCTACCAGATTGGTGATAAGGTCGAGGAGCAGACCGACCACCGTGTCAAGATGACGGAAGAACTGCTGGAACTCTATCGCAAGACAGGCGGAGCGCCCCACTTGGATGGCCAGTACACCGTGTTTGGTCAGGTCACCGAGGGCCTTGATGTCGTCGAGCGCATCCAGCAGGTCATGACCGACGACTACGACCGTCCCGTCGACGATATTCGCATCATCCGGGCTACTGTCATTCAATAACATCGCCCTGTCCTTGCAAAAAGTGATAAACGAACAAAATTAATATGATATGAGTATGCCTAAACTATTACACCTGCGTCAGTTGCAATGCCTGCTGATTGCTATTTTCGTGTTGTCTGCTTGTTCTATAGACGACAACCCAGTACCCGAACCCGTCAATCCCGACCAGAAAGACTACCTGGAACGGCTGGTGCCTGTTGTTGATCCCAATGGTGAGTCGCAGGGCATGGTAATGCTGCGTTTCTACAACGACATGCCCAATGTGGCGTATGTCAGCATCAGTAATTTCCAGCAAATTATGTATCCTGGTACGACAGTACAGGTGACAAAGACTGCCGACCATCAGTATGCGCTGTTCAGTCCCTGTGGTACGGCAACGGTCGACGTGAGGACGGACGTCTTCGAGAGCGATGACTATGAAGCCTTCACCAACATGATGGGTATGGTGCAGCCGGGTATGCCTAATACCACCTACGACGCACTGCCCATCATCCGATGGAAATCGTTGGAGAAGACACCCCAGCAGGTACATGTAGCGTTGGACTATGGTAAATTCGGTATCGATCTGAGGGCTGACGATGCAAATGTCTACTTCCCCTTTGCCACGATAGCCGACCTCTATGTCGACGGCTTTATGCATCTGGCATCCTTCAACGGACAGACGGTGATGGTGGCGCCCAATGGTGCATACAGCCTGGAAAACGGCTATCCGCAGAATTTCATTGCGCCCATCCTGAACGAGACACGCACAGCCGATATGGCCGACTTCGCCTACAAGAACCTCTGCTTCACGCTGACCAACTTCTTCGGCTACCCGGGACGTTCGCTCTTGGAGAACAAAGGACTGAAGGAGAAAGGGCTGGATCAGGCTTTGCTGGATTACGGTCAGGCAGGACAGATGGCGCGTGAACTGCTGAAGTCGCAGAACATGTACGAATATGTGGCTGGTACCTCAACGCTGGGCTGTCTGCTGAACGATGGCGGACATACCTATACCGACGTAACCGTTATCAGCGGGATAGACAACGGGAGCACCTTCTGGTCGGAGATGAATGCTGTCAGAAGTGCCAAGTTAGCAGAATTCATTACCTACTGTCCCGAATATGCCGACGTTGAACAAGTCTTAATCGATCGGTACCTCCTTAGGAGTCTTTTGAATAATAAGCGTACGGAGAAGATAGGGGAAGGCGTGAAGTACTACAAGGAGGGCGCGACCGCCTACTGCTGGTTCAACTCGTTCATGTGCGACGACTCCGGCTGGCGTAAGTTCTACAAGGGCGAAGGTCCTAAACCCACCGTTGCCGACTATCCCAATGACTGGTTGATAGCACTTACCGATGCGCTTGAGAAGGCTGAGAGCGACCCTGAAGTCAAGAATTTCGTGCTCGACATCTCGACCAACGGCGGAGGCTCGTCAGATGTCGTCATGTTCATCACCTCCATCTTCTGCAACAAGGCCGATATATACTATGAGAACGTGTTGACAGGCCAGAAAATGAAGAGTACCTTCGACGTAGACCGCAACCTGGACGGCAAGTTCGACGAGAAGGATGCCGAGGTGAAGTACCACCTGAACTTTGCCCTACTCGTCAGCCCCTTCAGTTTCTCGTGCGGCAACATGCTGCCTGCCCTGCTCAAAGACTACGGCATTCCCATTCTGGGCCAGCGGTCAGGTGGCGGCTCGTGCTGCGTGCTCTTCAATCCCTCAGCCGACGGCTTCGGCTATCGTTATTCGACACATCGGGCTCGTCTGACCGACACGAAGGGCGAGAACATCGATGAAGGCATTGTGCCCACCTACGAACTGGATCACGACGATTACTTCAACATCCAGAAAGTAGCACAACTGGTCGAAGGCTATTATGCCCAATAGTCGGTCGTTGCCGTTTTAACCAACAGACTCATGCCTAATCAAGCAGAACGTGCGGAACTGCACAAGACAATATGGAAGAAACGTTTGAATGACATGAAAAATTCATTTCTTATCTGCCTATTATTTGTCATTTCTTGTGGACAAAAGCCAGAAGAAATCAAAAATGAGCCCTTTGCAGAGAACGCAGAGCGGCATTTGCCTATGGTGATAGATGTATTATATCCCCAGGCTCTAAATTCCAATCAAGAGATAGTCGAAAGGAATACTTTATATACTGATGATTCGCTACATATAGCATCATTCGTCATGAAGTATCAGAATGCTTTAGGAGTCAATTCAAGGGATACATTTGAATATATTTTTGGCCTTCATAAAGATGCCTCTTATTATTATCTTCTATGCCCCAAAAGACAAAGACATCTTTATAGTGAATTGATGGACCTATATAATGAAACCAAGAACCAATCACATTACCAGAATTTAGACAGTATAATGCAATTGAGTATGTTGCATGGTATAGCATCTTTTTATTGTCAGGCAAATAATGGTGGAAAGTTACAAGAATAATCATATATGGATGACTATAAGATCATAGTAGGACAGGAGCACTCGTTTTACAGCACTCCTGTCCCCGCGTAAGGTGTCTATTTCCTTGCGACCATATTTGAAACCATTACGATGTCAGCGATGTTCACGACTCCGTCGCCGTTGACATCAGCGGAGGCAACAGTGACATTATCTGGATTCTTGCCAGCAATGAAATCTATCAAGTCGGTGATGTCCTTGGCATCAAGGACATTATCGCTATTCACATCTATTAGTATGCCCTCACCACCTTCGTATGGTAAAAGCACTCCATTATCATATGAATAAGTCAACCATCCCTTTTCAGCCAACGCTGCCACCTGAGCCTCTGTAACCACATTCCTATCCCCAGAGTTTGGTGAAAGGTCAATTATTGGCAAGTACTTATTATTTACATCAGGTAGACTCTCGATAAGAGCATCCATTGCCTCACCTTTTATTTTATTGTTATACATCCAGAGATTCTCGATCTTAGGACAACCCGAGAAATCCAAAGTAGTTAGATTGTTATGGCAGCAATGCAAAAATGTGAGAACAATATTATTAGACAAATCCAATGAAGTTAACTCATTATCATCACAACTTATCGACTGGAGTTTCTTAATGGTGGAAACATCTAGAGAAGTTAATTTGTTCCCAGAACAAATAAGTGCAGTCAATTTTACGAGTTTGGTCAAGTCGAGTGTTGTCAGTTGATTGTTGCCACAATACAAACTCCATAGCGATGTACAACCAGTGAGATCAAGAACCGTGAGTTTATTGTTGTCGCACCAAAGCCTTCCCAGGGTCTTACAATTTGCAACCTTCAGTTCCGTTAATTTATTATCAAAGCAACTCAGTTCTTCAAGCAATGGACATCCTGTAACATCAAGTGATGTCAACTTATTGTCTTCCAGATCAAGTTTTTTTATCTTGGCATTTTCAGGAAGCACTATCGATGTCAGTTTATTGTGCTGCAAAATCACTTCCTCCAATTCTTTATTCTCCGAAAGGTCGATAGTCTTAAGGAGATTTTTCTCGAAGACCAGTTCTTTCAATTTCGTATTCTTTGACAAATCGAGTGAAGTAATGATATTGTCATTACATCTTAGCGACTCTAGTTCTGTGAAATTCTCTATTCCTTTCAGGTCTTCAACATAGCCGTTAATTGTAATCGTGGTTATAATTGGCAACTCCAAATCTGTAATAACCCCGTCTTCTCCAAACCACTCAGCGAGGAGAATGTTGCGAAAATCCTCATCGGGGAAGTTCTCTTCATTAATAAATAAATACTTTGTAGGATCGCTGCCTGGATATAAACCATTCGATCTCTCACAGATCCTCCATCCCTTGTTTGTTGCAGCCTCAACTTGTGCTGGAGTAATAGCATTACCTTCATTCGGATCACTGGGGTCGATAACATACAAATCATAGAATCGCATAGGGGCTCCATAGGGGTCAGATGATGGTTGAACCTTGGGAAGTGATTCAAATAGGTCATCTATCACCTTACCTTTAAGTTTATTACTGTAGAAATGCAATGAAGTAACTGATGTACAGCCATTGGCCTTCAGTAACTCCAATTCATTGTTGTAGCAATAACAGTATATCAGTTCGGTGAGATTCGAGAGATCCAAAGATTTTAATTTGTTATTATTACAAACAAGGTATTTCATTGCAGTACCAGAAACATTCAATGACGCAATATCATTGAAATCGCATGACAATGAATTTAATTCAGAAAATAATGACACATTAAGTTCTGTCAGCAGATTGTTTTGGCAACTCAGTTCTCTCAGTTTTATACATGACGATAAGTCCAAAGATGCGAGTTTGTTTTCTGAGAAATCAAGTGAAACCAGATTTTTACAATTCGATACATTAAGTGAAGTCAATTGGTTTCTTTGACATTGCAATAATTTCAGTTCCTTGTTATTTGACAAATCGAGAGATGTCAATTGGTTATTGGAACAACTCAGATATTCAAGATCCTGTAATGAAGATACATCAAGCGATGTAATCAGATTACCATCACATCGGATATTATTCAATCTTGGCAACAGTTCTATTCCTTTTAGGCTCTGGATATTCTTTCCTTCCAGTTCAAGCAATCGTATCGACTCTATTTCTTTGTCGGTAAATATTCCGTCAGAACCAGGAGCCTCATGTTGCATTAATTGGTCAGTAAGCAGATAATTACGGAACTTCTCATCGGGGAAATTCTTATCGTTTATCTCTATCTGGTATGTAACTACATTCTCAAAGTCATCTACCTCAACAATATTTCGGAACTTCTTCCAGCCATACAACGACTCATACAACGACTTCTCACCTTTGGCGACATACAATGTAGTATTAGCAGAATAGTCAAACACATTATCTGGTATTCCGAAAGGATGAGTGGTCCTGGAAATAACGGTCAGAAGATTATCATTCTCGGCAAATGCATTCTCACCTATTCCTAAGAGTCCCCAAGGCAGTGACACTTTCTGCAGAGGACACGACCTGAAGGCATTTTTCCCGATATACTTCAGATTAGAACTAAGAAGGTCTACTGACGTCATTCCATAACCTTCAAAAGCCCCGTCCTCAATGAAGTCTACAGAACAACTTATAATCTCGTCTGGATCTGCAAAGGTGGACTGGTCGCCAATATCTATATATCCAGGTATGGATACATGTTTCTTGCCAGGCACAGAATAACTTACAAGTTTTGCTACCTTCGTTTCTTCATTATATACATAGTTGAAACCGTTGACGCTGATACTTTTCAGAGGAGCAATCTGCAGAGTAAAATCCCTCGGGGCATAGTTGACGTTTTCAGTATATGTGAATCTCAATGTCACCTCACCCAGTTTGTCTGATGAAGGTAGGTATGTGACATATACATTGTATTCTTCATCCTGATTCATATATGCCTGATACATCCCAATCTTCTCCCAGTTACCATTATAGCCTTCCCAAAGATAAATAGTTTGGGTTTTGGTAAGCATTTCGGTATATAGTTTCAATCTTATATTCAATGGTACATTTGGTTCAGGCAACCCGAGGACTTCGAAGTCTCGAATATAAAAGGAAGGATTATTGGCTGATTCGCTGTAAATGTTCAGACAATTCGAGTAGTTGTCCACAAGTATTGCCGACGGAGAATTTGGGCATAAATGCCATTCTGTTTCTCCCTCAACGCGATATATCTGATATGCATAGAAAGATCCTTCCGGTATTTCCTTTCCAAACCAAGCATCCAAATTATTACTGATAGAACCACTGGCCTCTTCCAGGCTTAGTGGCACATATCCCAGACATGATACAAATTCTCCGTTTCTCTTATATACTCCCCAACCTAATTCTATTGTGAGAGGAGCATCAGGCTTTTCTATAAAGCGATAGGACACCGATCCGGATAAATATACCGAGCCATAGTCCTGATCTGACGATTCACGGTAACGAGTTTCATTGGCATAGCCCACTATCTCAGCACTGATTTCAGGCAAATTATCAACAACCGAGCCCGACGGTTCCATTCCCAGAACTGCAGTCTGATTGACTACGTACATACTTGCACCGAGAGCGTTATCACCACCAGGAGCAACAGGATTCATTATTGACAACAGGAAAAATCCGTCGCATGAACCGCTCCATCCCCAGTTAACGTGAAATAGGCCATCGTCATATCCATCAAGTATAAATTGATGTCCAGAGATGTTTTCAATGTTCGCAGCAGAGAAACCAGAATACAAAACGGGCCTTTTGTTCGCCAGTTCATCATATAGCAGATTATTCCATTCTGAGGTCAGATACCTGCTTCGTGACACTTCAGAAATATTCTCACTATAGCCGAAATAATGTATCAGTGAATATTCATAGACATTAGCCTCCGAGCCCTCATCTGACGTGTAATCCGTACCCATTGCCTGGCCGCAATATCTCATCAGTTTAGCCACAGCATTAACGGCATCACCTGTGTCATCGTATGAGTATGTATACTTCATCTTATCCCATTCGAAGGTATATTCGGGCAGATCTTCTACAACTATTTCCTTCGTTTGAGTCGTGTAGCCTGGAATGGCTTTACTTGTCTGAGGCCACTTATGATAATACATCACCTGAGCGACTGCTGTTGCCACACAGCCTGTAAGACATCTAGCGTTATCGTCTTCCGGACACAATGAACAGTAAGGAACGCCCTGTCCCCATTTAGTCTGGATCATCGGAGCAATTGCGGCTTTACCAGATTCTGTCTTGCGTACAGCCAACTTGGGATTCTCGTTGATAGCCTTAATCTGTGCTTCATAGCCTTCGAGCCACGTGCGCAGATTATCAGGCATGTTGTCGTAGTCAATCTCGCCTGAGGTAGAGTATCCTAATATGGGTTCTGTGCGTTCATCACCAGAAACGATGACAAAGCCTCCCTTGTTCTCCACATTAAATATATACATACTCTCCTTGTCTACCGTCTTCGATCTCGCCCTGTTGAGGCTTCGAGTTTTGGCAGACGATCTAAACTGTTTCCCCTTCAAGAAAGCCTGAGCCTTCTCAAGAGCCTGCTGTTCTGTGATTTGTTGCGCATTAGCCAAAATACAGACTATTGCAAACGCAATAAGTATGCAGAATCTTCTCATTTCCATTCTGTTCTTAATTATATTCGAAGTTTTACTTGCTTAATGTAGTACTTGCCACCATGATGACATCAGCGATATCCACCTTGCCGTCGCTGTTGACATCAGCGGAGGCAACAGTGACACCATTAGGACTCTTGCCGGCAATGAAAGCGATTAAGTCGGTGATATCCTTGGCATCAAGGACATTATCCTCGTTCACATCTATTCGCTTAGAGAAATAGCCAGGGTTGCGTGTTCCACCGTCAATATGAGCATAGGTATGGTCAATATGTCCGCTGTCATATCTGGTGCCTGCACTTCCAACAAGGCTTGTGCAGTCATAGAACATGTATCTACCATCCGTGACACTTGCAGTACTCCACTGGTCGCCGACATATATTGTCTTTAGGTCGCTACATTCAGAGAACATACCGCTCATGTCTGTTACATTCCTCGTATCAAAATGGCTCAAGTCAATTTCAGTGAGGCTACTACAATCCCAAAACAAATACGACATGTTCTCCACCTCACTTGTATTGAGGTTTTCGAGTCCTATTATCGTTAAAGGACTGAAACCAGCAAACCACATTTCCATGCTCTTGGGACGAACTACTGAGTATGACTTATCAAAGACGACTGTCTTCAATTCTTTGTACACAGGATGCCATGGGGAAATAAAACCGTCACCATATAACTTCTTATATTCAGCCATGTCGTAAATTGTCGGATAGACATTCTCGCCTTCCGGCTTTACACCGTACTTGAATGTCAGAGTACCTGTCTCGCTGTCGAATATGGCATAGTCAGTCTCTTCCTGCTCAGGTGACTTACTGGTGAAGTAGCCCGGGGCACTCGTGCCTCCATCAATGCGGGCGTAGGTCTTGTCGACATAGTTAGCATTATACTTCGTACCCTTGCCACCAACGAGTTTAGGACAGTTTCTAAACATATAATTGCTCTCTGTGACATTTTCTGATGTCCAACCTTCACCAACATAGATTGTCTCAAGGTTCCAGCATTCAGAGAACATAACGTTCATTGTTTTTACTTTTGCTGTGCTGAAACTGCTGAGGTCAAGGACAGTTAGTTTGTCACAATCAGTGAACATTCCAGGTACATAACCAAAGTTACTTTCTTTTTCACCTCCAAACGTGACAACATTATGTGTATCGAAATTACTCAAGTCTAGTGCCGTCAAACTTCGGCAGGCATAGAACATGCTGCTCATATCCGTCACGTTACTGGTGTTCAGATACTCAAGTCCTAAGATTTCCGTCAGATTATTTGCATTCAAGAACCACTTAGCAGTAGATATTGGCCGTGCTTCAGCGTATGAGGCATCAAATATCACCTTCTTCAAATTTTCGCTAACCCAAGGAGCAGAGTTGACTGTACCAAAGTCAGTATTCTCTGTCTCCCACACATTGTCGTCCTTAGGCTTGAAACCGTATTTGAAGGTCAGTGTACCATCTTCACTCAGTACGGCATAACCAACCTCCACTGGCGGTACGTAGTTTTTGACAGAAAGGTAGCCTGGGCTTTCATTACCACCATCGACACGAGCATAGGTGACATCTGTATGATTGCTGTCATACACAGTACCTGCACAGCCAACAAGAGCAATACAGTTTTCAAACATTTTGTCGCTGTCTATAACATTCTCTGTTGTCCAGCCTTCACCAACATAGATGGTCTTTAGGTTGCTACAACCTTGGAACATGAATCCCATTGATTCCGCTTTTGCGGTATTAAAGCTGCTAAGGTCAAGACTTGTCAGGCTTTCACACCCCTGGAACATTCCACCTACAGAATAACCGGCTTTTTCTTTTCCCAGACCAAATGAAGCAACATTGCGAGTATCGAAATGGCTCAAGTCAAGACTTGTAAGATTACTACAATTTCGGAACATACGTCTCAATTCAGTGACGTTCCTTGTATCGAAATGGCTCACGTCAAGGCTTGTCAGGCTAGTGCAATAAGAGAACATACTTTCCATGTCTTTAACATTACCTGTTTCAAAATGGCTTACATCAAGACTCGTAAGGCAACTGCAACCAGAGAACATACTGCCCATATCTGTAACATTACTCGTATCGAAATGGCTTACATCAAGACTGGTCAAACTTTTGCAACCCATGAACATCCAGTACATGCTTTTCACATTGCTGGTATTGAATTTGCTCACATCAAGACTTGTAAGACTGCTACAATCCCAGAACATAAAGTCCATGTTTGTTACGTTTCCTGTATCGAAATGGCTCAAATCAAGACTCGTAAGACTACTGCATCTAGAGAACATACTGCCCATGTTTTTAACATTACCTGTTTCAAAATGGCTCAAGTTAAGACTTGTAAGGCTGCTACAACCTTCGAACATATGGTGCATATTCGTCACATTACTCGTATCGAAGTGGCTCAAATCAAGATTTGTCAAAGCACTGCAACTGGAGAACATAGTGTGCATATCTGTTACATTACCTGTTTCGAAATGGCTCAAGTCAAGACTTGTAAGGCTGCTACAACCATCGAACATAAGAACCATGTCTGTCACATTGCCTGTATCGAAATGGCTTACATCAAGACTGGTAAGGCTACTGCATTCATAGAACATACAGTACATGGTTGTTACATTACTGGTATTCAAGTATTGCAAATCTGTGATTTCTGTCAATTTTGAAGCACAACTAAACCAATATTTCGTCGATGTAGGCCGAGCCTCTGCGTATGATGTATCGAAAACAACCTTCTTCAAAGCCTCAGTAGCCCAAGGGGCAGGATTGTTATAGTTGAAGTCGGTATTCTCCGTTTCCCATACATTATCGCCATTGGGCATTATACCATACTTGAAGGTCAGTGTACCTGTCTCGCTGTCGAGGATGGCATAGCCACAAGGCTCGCCTTCGCCAGCAAGCGACAAGGTGACCTCTTCTGTGTTACCATAAACCACAGCATAGTAGATACCCTCCTCAAACTCTCTTGTCACACTTGCTGTCAGGGCAGTTTCATCATAACTGTCTAAAAGTTGACTATAGGGCGAATAGAGGCGGAGGTTGCAAGCGCCAGTGACCTGGAGTTTCAGTGTTGTTGTGCCTTCCACATCAATGCGGATGACACTGAATCCTCCATTAGCATGACTGTCAATAGTAACAGTGCCAGGACACGTAATAGGCTGTACGACCTCTGTGAGTACGTCCTGAACCACAAAATTAGTAGTGACAGGCGAACATATAGCACCACTCTCGTCTTTGAAGATCAGAGAGAAGGCGACATTGACATTACGGTTGAGCGTTGCCGTGTTCTCGTCCTCATCAAAGATGAAGCCACAGTCATCGTCAATAACCATCGGAGGCTGGCCGGAAGGAACCTCTATCTGCTTGTTCAGCGTGTACTCCGTTACGGGTGTATCGAATACCACACTTGTAGGTGTGTTGTCATCAAAGGCATAAGTGTAGCCCGTAATCAGCCTTTCAGTTGTTTCCTGCTGGGTAGTAGGAATACTGAAAACATAACGCTGAGTTGAACCCCAGATGCCGTCTTTGTCAAGCGCTCTTATATTATAAAAATGTATACCTGAAGCAAGAGTGCTCACATCGACATTGAGTTGTATGACATTTTCCGCACCACTCGCAACTGCGCTGACACGATGCTCGTAGTCGTTATCCAACCAGTATTCGTAACTTTGCAAATCACCGGGGGTACTCTCGTTTTCAGCCGTTGGGATGCAGAAGAGATAGCGGTATAGGGTGCCCCATTTAATCTTGGTGCCAACGGTTTCGTATGCCCTGACATTATAGAAGTGTATGCCAGGGGGCAACGAACCCACATCGATATTTAGACTAATGTCTTCGCCGTTTGCTGTTCCGTAAACGGCTTCATCCTTGTTGTTGTCTATCCAGTACTGGTATTTCGTCTGAGAAGACTGCGCCTGAAGGAGCAAAGGACAACATAACAACAAGGCAAGACATAATTGGAAGATATGTCGCCTCTTCATATTATTGTCCTTTCTTTACAGTTACGTTGACGCTCAGTTTCTTTGTTGTCTTATTGTAAGTCAGCGTACTAGATGACACATACGGCTGACTGGGAATCAGCGTGAAGGGAGCCGTGCCGCCAAGAGGACCAACAACCGTGTCATCGTTGCCAATGTAGCCACCCGATTGCAATTGGGATTTGGTGAAACCAGCAGCACCACCAACATGCCAACTATTTACATAAGTGGTTTGATCTCCAACAGCATCATCATGTATACAATTCACGCAAGTGTTGTTTGAACCACTAGCAAAATGAACGATACAATTTATGAATGAACAGTTGGAAGTACCCCATATATCCTGAATAGTGCAGTTCGTAAATTCAGTCTCTTCTGGAGTATTGCCAATTGAGCCAAAAAAGCAATTGTGTATATCGGGATTTACAAAATTGGCAAAATTGCCATACAAAACATAACAATCCTCAAGTTGTAGATTAGTAACTGGTTCTGATGCATTGATTTCTCCTATTAATTCCCATCCATTATGAAAGCATATTTGACAACGTTTTATGGAAAGATTTGTGACAGGCTGATTAATTGTAACACTATTAATTCTAAAACCTTCCATCAAAGTAGATTTCAGAGTAAGAGACCCTGGAATGTCTATTATCACATAATCTAAAAAGGTACTTTCTGATGTCGTGGCACATCCAGCATACGCTGTTGCCAAATCAGTATCCTTCCAAAACACATCGTTTTCTGACATACCCGCACCAATAAGTGTGATTGGTTTTGTGATAGTAAGTATACCTACAAAATTGCCAGGAGTAAAAAACACCGTATCACCTGCTACGGCATTGTCGAATGCTTCTTGCCAGTGGTTGGCATCATACTGAGTGAGATTTCCTTTGTGCGAAAGGATCGTTCTTTGTAATGTGGCAGCATAACTGGTGCTGTTCACGACTGCAATAATCATTGCTAATAGAAATAATTTCTTCATATTTTTACAGTTTTAGTTATTACTCTATAATTATCGGGGCAAATATACGAAAAAAGGTTGAAAGTTCCAAACTTTCAGCCGATTATTTTAAAAATTTGTTTTTCAGAAGTGGTAGCGCAGACCATCCTCTATCACGCACGAGCGCGCGTATAAGAGAAACAGCGTCTCACAGCACTCCTGTCCCCGCGTGAGGTGTGTCCCCGCATGAGGTGTTTATTTCCTTGCGACCATATTTGAAACCATTACGATGTCTGCGATGTTCACCACGCCGTCGCTGTTGACATCAGCGGAGGCAACAGTGACACCATTAGGACTCTTGCCGGCAATGAAAGTGATTAAGTCGGTGATATCCTTGGCATCAAGATTACCATCTCTATTTACATCTTCTCTGGTATATGCTGTATATGTGAAATAACCAGGAACACTCGTGCCGCCATCGACACGCGCATAGGTGGCATCTGTTACACTGTTATCGAAGACTGTTCCTGCACCACCTATCAACTTTGTGCAGTCCTTAAACATGTCTGCACTATATTTTACATTTTCAATAGACCATCCGTCACCTACATAAATCGTTGTCAGATTTGTACAACCAGAGAAGAACTTGCCCATTCCCGTTAAACTGGCAGTATTGAAACTGCTCAGGTCGAGAGAGGTAAGGCTTGTACAACCTTCAAACATAGAGATATTGCTATATGCATTGCCACCTGAAGGATAGACAACTTTGGAGAATAAACTACTCGTATCGAAGTTACTTACGTCGATACTGGTAAGTGCTGAACAGCCAGCAAACATATAATCCATGCTCTTCGCCCTACAAGTATTGAAATTACTCAAGTCAAGACTCTTCAGTTTTGAACAGCCAGCAAACATAAAACAAAAGTCGGTGACATTGCTGGTATCGAAATGACTTACATCCAGACTTGTAAGACTACTGCAATTTTGGAACATACCATTGCCAGAAGAACTTCCTATACCATAACCCATTTGAGTCACGTTTTTGGTTTCGAAACTACTCACATCAAGGCTCTCCAAGTTACTGCAACCATAGAACATACCATACATGTTTGTAACATTCTTGGTGTCGAACTTACTCACATCAAGGCTCTTTAGGCTGCTACAACCACGGAACATTCTGGTCATATCTGTCACGTTACTGGTATTGAAGTGGCTTGTTTCAAGGCTTGTCAGGCTGCTACAACCATCAAACATACTGTACATATTTGTAACATTCTTGGTGTCGAACTTACTCACATCAAGGCTTGTCAGGCTACTGCATCCACAGAACATATTGTTCATATCTGTCACGCCACTGGTGTCAATATTTATTAGATTAAGATCAGTCAGCCCAATACATTGATAGAACATATAATCCATTTTTGTTACCTTGCTGGTGTTAAAATTACTAAGATCAAGGTTTGTCAGTGTTTTACAATAGCCGAACATTCGGGATATTTCCGTCACATTACTTGTGTCGAAGTTGCTGACATCAAGACTCTTAAGAGCATTACACTGAAAGAACATGCCACTCATGTCGGTCACATTATGTGTATCAAAGTGACTGACATCGAGGTTCTCCAGAATTTGGCAAAACTTGAACATCTTGCTCATATTTGTTACATTGCTGGTGTTTAGATTCTCTATGCCTTCTATCTCTGTCAAATAAATATCATCTGGGTTGATTGAATAAATGGAATTGAAAGCAAACCAGAATGCCGTACTTGTCGGACGTGCATCTGCATAAGAAGAATCAAAAACGACTCTATTCAATCCCTTTTTAATCCAAGGAGCACGATTGTCTTCGTCGAAGGTCGTGTTATCTGTCTCCCATACGTTGTCACCTTCTGGTTTAACACCGAACTTGAAGGTTAGGGTTCCTGTTTCTGAATTGAAAATGGCAAAGCCACATACCCCATTTTCATCGAAGACAGCGTTAATTTCCATTGAATGGTCTGGAATCTTGAATAATGTCGAGGGAACATCAATATCTGATACGAATATCCTTTCGAGACCAATCTCATCGTTGTTGCTGTCCATGTCTCGGGTAACATTCAATGTCAAGACTGCAACATTTCCTGATCTGGAAATAAATCTTGCATTGTTATCCGACGAGCATAAAACCCTATATGTATTTGTTCCCATATCTGATACCGTCACATTATGACTTTCGCTTAGGATGTCTCCCTTTTCTGCAGATACAAACCGTAGACCTTTGGGCAAACGGACATCGAACTGCAAGTGAGTAGCAGGGAAATTACATTCTAACACTAGAGGTAAGGTGATTTCATTGATGTTAATATCAGAATGGATTGCTGCTCCAGAAGTGAGTGTGGCTTGATAGTCATAGGCAAGCACTGTCACATTACAAGATGAACTAAGTTCTGTCCCGTCTGTTGTAATTACTGTAATAATTGTTTTGCCAGGTTTCTTTGCAATGACTTTCCCGTCACGAACAATCGCAACATCTTCATCGGAACTAGTCCAAACAACATCTTTGTAGGTCACATCGGCAGGATATAAAGTAGGACATAAATCTAGTGTGTCATACTTGATTATTTCTGCTTCTTGCTGACTCAACTCTATTTTTTCCACTAAAACAGGATTAATCTGGATAGTGCGTGAAGCAGAGACATGATGGTCGTCTGTTGCAATGGCAGTCAATTTTACTTCACCACATTGTTTGGGATAAAGAATCCCGTCTTCAATCGTAGCGATCTTATCATTAGAAGTACTCCACACAAGGTCTTTGAACGTTGCGTCTTCAGGAGCGATGACTGCATCCAAAGGCTGCGGACGACCGCACAAAACAGGTTCCAATTCTTGAATTTCAATTGACTTGACATACACAGGATGGACAGTAACAGTTCCTTTTGCAGAAAGCCCGTTATGTGTCGTAACAGTAATATCTGCAGAGCCCAGATTTATACCACTTATTACCCCATTCTCATCAACTTTGACTATTGAATCGTCAGATGATTCCCATGTCAGTTCTCTTTTGGCCTTTTCCGGGTATAACGTCGCCTGTAAGTACTTATTCTTGTTTATAGTAACAGAGTCCACACGAAGGTTTATAGATGAAGGCTCTGGCAGTTTAACTGTAACATACCATTTTACTTCACCATGAAGCAGATGTAAATAATCTGTATCCCAATAATAGTAAGTCGCAGTTATTGTTGCCGATCCTTCGTTATAAGCTTCTATAATTGCACTGACAATATATTCTGCAGTGGTGTTAAAGCCTACTACAGAAGGCTTGCTCGTTCGCCATCCCACACTTTGTATCCTTGAGACCCCATAGTAGGTAAGTGTAGTAAAATCACCAGCCTCCATATTAATACTTCCTTGAGCATAAAGGATATTTCCATGCATCAGCATGTAAAGCATCACACACGTCTTGATTATATTGTTTTTTAAAGTCCGTTTCATACTCATTCGATTATTTTACGACTACCTTCCTACCCTTCTTTAAGACAATTCCCTTATAACTATCATCAACCTCCACTCCATTCAAATTGTACGCCTTCGTATAAACGCCCTCATTATATGAAGCAGGCTGATCTATTATTCCTGTTAATTGGTTCTCTTTTGGCACAATAGTAATATCATCCAACTTTACCGTCTTTGATTGGATTGTGGATACTATGACATTCCGTAAATTAATATAGATGTCATCCAGGCCAACGTTTTCCGTCTCGAGATTTAAAACCAGGAAGTCGGTAGCGTTGTTGCAGAAGCACTCGTTATTCATTGAATACACAGCAACCCTTATTGTCCTGTCATCCAGTTCCTTTGTGACGATATGATGATTACCCATATCAATGCCAGAACTGACTTTTGATAATGAAATCCCTTCTGGCAAGACAAAATCACATTGTATTCCTGTGAATTTATCTGCATTTACAAAACCTATTCTTATATTTCTATTTGTACTGGATATAAATTGACAATCCGAAACAACTAATCCTGGACTTCCGTCCCTTCGTGAAGATACTTTACGTGCAGACTGTCTTTCTGTAGTTTTGTCTGTATTTGCGGCCAAAACAATATCCAGGACATCCTTCAGGTCGTTGACCAACACTATTCCGTCTTTATTCATATCAGCGGCATCAAACACTAGTCCTTCCGTATTCTTTTCAGTAATAAAACTAACCGTTCCAGTAACATCTGCAATATTAAATTCCGAGTCCCAGTTAACGTCAGCAGGGAAATAATCTTCGACCTTCACTTCACACTGAGCAGTGAGCGAAGTTCCGTCAGTAGTAGTGGCTATAACCATTGCACTACCAGATTTTAATGCTGTGATAATGCCAGACTCCACTTTCAGGATACTCTCATCAGTTGATGTCCACGTGACATCATTATATGTTGTCCTATACGGAAATACTTCTGCTTTCAGTTGTGCGGTATGCTCTTTAAGCATATGTACAAACTGGCAATCCAACATAATATTTTCCGCTAATACAGGAGTAACCTTTACAACACAGGAGTCTGCTAAAAGCGTTCCGTCTTTTGTCACAGCCTTAATGTTAACTGTTCCAACCTTTTTCCCGATAACCATACCATTCTTTACTATGGCAACAGTCTCGTCAGAAGAATACCAGTCCAGATCACGTATGACAGCATCATCTGGAAAAACAGTTGGATTAACCATCAGTGTGTCACCTTCTCTAACAGAACGTTCTTCAGTTTCGAATCTTACCCATTCAACATAGTTATATGGCTGTACTATCTTCTGGAACTTTCTCCAGCCAGGAGCATTTTCGTATAACCGCCTCGTGTTTTGCGGAACATACAGCACATTACACATCGATCTGTCAAATACATTGTCTGATATGGCAATTGGAGTATTCCATTCAACAGTCATATTTCTCAAATTATTGCATTTTGCAAATGCGCTGTCACCTATTTCTTCTACAGTTGAAGGAATAATCATGGAAGTTAATAGCTCACAGTTTTTGAAGGCGTCTTTTTCTATTCTCGTAACAGGTGTCTCATACTGAATTATTCCATATCCAGCTTTATAACCATTACTAACGACGTTTCCAACAAAAACGTCATTCAACAGTAAAGGCTCACCATCAGATGTCCTATACCAAAGTTCATTTGCATTTCGCATAGGTATAGTCCCCTCTGTCCATCCAAAATGAGACAACTGACTCATCCAATTGGAATAAGATGCATCTACCGGATGGTATAGCACCCCATTCCCTTCGCTCTCTGTATAATAAAAATACATGGGTCCTGAAGTCCACAAACGCCTGACAATGTCAGGTTCGTTCTTTGTTGCAATGGTTATAGAACGTAAATTATCACAAGAAGTAATATGACCATAGATGACTGCACCAATTATTTTACTTCCCACAGAAATATGTTTTAGTTTTGAGCAACCTGTTATAGTAGGAATGGTGATAATGTTTTCAGGTAAGTCCAAAAACACCAATTCACTACAATAAGAGAAAGCCCCGTCATCTATTCTTGTTATTGAATTCGGAAGATCTATGGATGTCAGACTCCTGCAGCCACTAAACGCCCCACTGCTTATCGTTGTAATAGAGTCAGAAAACTCCACTGACTGAAGTTCCGTACAGTCCTTGAATGCAGAAATTCCGATAGTCTCTATAGAATTTGGAAACACAATAGACTTAAGGTTTGTGTTATTACTGAAAGCATAGTCGCCGATGCTTTTTACAGAATGAGGAATGATTGTTTCTGGAATTCCTAACATAATTGAGTTAGATTTAGTTTCAATAATAGCATTACAATTATCTCTTGAATCAAAGATAGAATTCCTTTCGTTAACCTCTATTTTTCGCAAGTTTTTTGTTCCTTGAAATGCCCTTGTTCCAATATTACGAAGCGAAGCAGGAATATAAAGACGTTCAAGACTTACGCAGTCCTGAAAAGCATATTCCCCTATCTTCTCTACTTTTTCTGGAATGGTAATGGCATTCAGGTTTTTACAATTTTGGAATACTTTATCTCCAATATTTGACAATTCTTCAGGAAGGTGAATAGATTTCAAATTATTACACCCCAAAAAAGCATCATAATAAATGACGTCAATACTATCAGGCAATATAACACTTGCCAATGTGAGATCGTTTTTAAAACACCCATCAGGGATATATGGGATTTGCATATCAAAGCGTATTACTCCCATACCATTAAAATAGGAGTTTGATATGATTATTGGATAAATCTTGGATACATAATAATTATATTGAGACCAGTATGAAACATTAGGATTCATGATATTGTCATCCGTCGTTGTATACCATATCTCATTTAACATAGGTTTTTTCTGATTACATAGTCGCCACCCTTGATAAGCCAATGATCCCTCCTTTAGATTCTTAATCAAACTAGTATAATCACTCTCTTCGGGACAAATAATCATACCATCTTCTTTCACATTAGAAAAAGAGTTGTCACTAATTTGAGGAGCATCGACTGACAAAAACACCAATGAATCTAATGAACTGCAATATGAAAATGCGCTATTCCCAATTGAAGTGATTCCAGAGCCTAACACAACCTTCCTCAGTTTCTCACAATTCCAGAATGCGCTATTTCCAATTGAAGTCACACTTGAGGGTATATTAACTTCGGTCAAACTAGTACATCTGTAAAATGTATAATCCTCAATTTTTTTAACAGTATTGGGAATGTTTATTCCTTCTAACTTCAGACAACACCAAAATGAATATTTACCAACAGATTGGACTGACTCGGGAATAGAAATATTGGTCATAGATTTACATCCATAAAAGGCAGAGTCACCAATAGACTCTATCGAATTGGGAATTGTCGATATATTACCACCAAATACTAATCTGTTGGTTGCTGTTTCTATGATCGCATTGCAGTCTTCACGTGAGTCAAAGACTGTATTCAATGGATTTACAACGATGTACTTTATAGAGTCGCGATTGATAAACGAATTGACATCGAAAAAACTTAATGACGATGGAAGAGACAAAGTGTCAATATTTACATTGCAGAACGAATACTTACGGACGATATCTATCCCTTCTGGGATTACAAGTTTTTGGGTCAATTGGTCATCAATATACAAATTGGAAGCATAATATAATGGATTACTTGAATAGTTCTCAAAATGAATCCCCAGCCAATTATTTAAAGACTTTATTCTAACTTCTTTTAAATTATTAAGTCCACTAAAAGCGCCAGTTTCCACTCTTTCAACGTTTTCGCCCATGTCTATGGACGTTATTCCAGAACAGTCTGCAAAAGCCTGTCGACCGATAACTCTTACATTGTCAGGAATAACAAGTTTTTTTATATACTTGCAATAATAGAATGCTTTCTCATGAATACTGAACAAAGAATTGCCCAAAGTAACAGACGTACAATGAGGTATAATATTAAAAGAATAGGAACCTATAGAGGTTATGCTGTCTTCAATGACTATTTTCTCAATTTTCCATTTATGCTCATACCAAGGCGTATCTTCATTTGACTCGAAATCTGTCATGTCACCATATCCAGATATTGTTAGAATTTCTTTGTCGAAGTCAAATGTCCATCTCGCATTCTCACCACATGTGCCGCCATATATTGTACCACCTTTACAGATACAACATATAGACATCATCAACAAAGCAGTTAAAAATCTTTTTATATTCATACAGTTTTAGTTAATACTCTATAATTATCGGTGGCAAATATACAAAAAAAGGCCGAAAGTGCCAAACTTTCAGCCGATTATTTAAAAAAATAAATTTTTCAGAAGTGGTAGCGCAGACCATCCACTCGCATGTGCGCGTGCGTATGTAGTGGTGACCGTCCGTGGGATTAGTCGGCGGACTCGAACTCTTCGAGGAAACGGGTGTCGTTCTCAGAGAAGAGACGGAGGTCGCTGACGCGATACTTCAGGTTGGTGATGCGCTCGACACCCATACCAAAGGCGTAGCCAGAGTAGATCTTCGAGTCAATACCACAGAGTTCGAGCACGTTGGGATCGACCATGCCACAGCCGAGGATCTCCACCCAACCGGTATGCTTGCAGAAGCCGCAACCTTTACCGCCACAGATGAAGCAGGAGATGTCCATCTCAGCAGAAGGCTCCGTGAAGGGGAAGTAAGAGGGGCGCAGGCGGATGCTGGTGTCTGGGCCGAACATCTCCTTGGCGAATGACAGGAGCACCTGTTTGAGGTCGGTGAACGAGACGTTCTTGTCGATATAGAGTCCTTCCACCTGATGGAAGAAACAGTGGGCGCGGGCGGTGATGGCCTCGTTGCGATAGACACGGCCTGGGCAGATGACACGGATGGGAGCCGTGAGTTCGCCGTTCTCCGTGTGCATATTCTCCATCACACGGGCCTGAACAGATGAGGTGTGTGAACGGAGCAGGATGTTCTTCGTGACATCATTGGGATGCTGCGAGACGAAGAAGGTGTCCTGCATGTCACGGGCAGGATGGTCGGCAGCGAAGTTCATCTTCGTGAACACGTGGAGGTCGTCTTCCACCTCAGGACCGTCGGCGAGGACAAAGCCCATGCGTGAGAAGATGTCGATGATCTCGTTGGTGACGATGGTCAGCGGGTGGCGCGTACCTAACTGTATGGGGTAGGGGGTGCGCGTCAGGTCGATGGCCTCATCGCCAGTTTCCTGTGTCTCGCACTCTTCACGGAGTTGGTTGATGCGTTCCGTAGCCAGTGTCTTCAGTTCGTTGATCTTCATGCCGACGGTTTTCTTCTGGTCGGCAGCCACGTTGCGGAAGTCATTCATCAGGGCGGTTATCTCGCCTTTCTTACTCAGATACTTCAGTCGGAGTTGTTCTACTTCCTCAGCGTTCTTCGCACTCAATTCCTGCACTTCTTTCAGGAGTTCGTCTATCTTATCAAGTATCATTTAATTTACAATTTGACGATTTACAATTTACAATTTATGAAATTTGCGTGCAAAATTACAAAATTTCTCTGATAATCTGTGTAATCTGTGGCTTTTTTTGTAATTTTGCCCCAAATTTGAGAGAATAAGACAGATTACCACGACATCAGATAGTCAGATGAAGAGGTTTTTGATTGCGATTGTCGCAAGTGTCCTGCTGATGCTGTCCTGTACGGGAGGCAAGATGCAGAGGGCAGAAGAGGTGCAAGCCGACTCCGTGGCTGATACTATTGACACCGCTCCCATCGATACGTTGGAACTACTCATCGGAGAGACGCCCACGCCAAAGGCGATGGATGAACTCTTTGACGACTTTGTCTTCAACTTTGCCGCCAACAAGAAATTGCAGATGGATCGTGTGGTCTTTCCGCTGACGGTGCGGAATGGCGACAAGACGGAGGCTATCGACAAAAAGAAGTGGGAGATGGAGCGCTTCTTTATGCGACAAGGGTATTACACGCTGTTTTTCGACAATGAGAAGCAGATGCAGTTGATGAAGGACACCTCCATCAATCAGGCTATCGTGGAGAAGATTATGCTCAAAAAGAATCTGGTGAAAGACTACGTGTTCAACCGTATCCGTGGAGCGTGGATGCTGCGCGAGGTGCAGGAGATGCCCATCTCGGAGAATACGAATGCCTCGTTCCTCGATTTCTATCTGCATTTCGTGTCGGATATGGCTTTCCAGTTGAAGAGCCTGAACTCGACGGTTACTTTCGTGGGGCCGGATCCTGATGATGACTTTAACGTGATGGAGGGCCTTATCACCCCCGATACGTGGGAGGCCTTTGCCCCGCAGTTGCCCTCGAAGGTGCTCTATAACATCATCTACGGACAGCCAGAGCCTGTGGGTAATGAGAAAATCTTCATCTTGCGTGGCATTGCCAACGGATTGGAAATGGAACTGCGTTTCAAGAAGGTGAACAACCGCTGGCTGCTGATGAAAATGAGTACGTAGAGGACAGGAGTCAGGAGTCAGGAGTCAGGAGACAGGAGACAGGAGAAATGAGAGATATCAGGGATTATAGTCTGAAAGCACATAATACATTTGGCATTGAGGCCAAGTGTAGGCGATTCTTGGAATATACGAGCATTGAGGAGGCTCAGCAGGTGGCTCAGATCCTGCGTGAGTCGGATACACCATATATTATTATAGGTGGCGGCAGCAACCTCCTGTTGACGAAGGATTTTGAGGGTATTGTGGTACGTTCGGACGTCTTGGGCTATGGGTTTGAGGAGTCAGGATTCAGGATGACCTGCGGCAGTGGCGAGGTGTTTGACGAGGTTGTTGAGGCTTCGCTACAGGCAGGACTTTATGGACTGGAGAACCTCTCGCTGATTCCTGGTGATGTAGGTGCGAGTGCTGTGCAGAACATCGGAGCCTATGGCGTGGAAGCGAAGGACTATATAGAGACCATCGAGGCTGTGGAGATCGCAACTGGTCAGGTGGTCGAGATTCCTGCAGAGGATTGTGGCTATGGCTATCGGCAGAGCCGTTTCAAGCAGGAATGGAAGAACCGCTTCCTGATAACCCGTGTGACTTATGCTTTATCGCAGACCTTCAAGCCCCATCTTGACTATGGCAATATCCGTGCAGAGTTGGAACGAAAGGGCATCAAAGAGCCTACCGCCCAGCAACTGCGCGACACCATCATAGACATCCGTAATGCCAAGTTGCCTGACCCGAAGGTGGAGGGCAATGCAGGCAGTTTCTTTATGAATCCTATCGTGAGTCGTGAGAAATATGAGCAATTGGCAGCGCAATACGAGGGGATGCCACATTACGATGTAGATACAGACCATGTGAAGATTCCGGCAGGTTGGATGATTGACCAGTGTGGCTGGAAGGGTAAGTCCCTTGGGCGTGCTGGGGTTCATTCGAAACAGGCTCTGGTGCTCGTGAACCGTGGCGGGGCGACAGGTGCAGAGATTGTCACCCTCTGCAATGCCATCCGTGCTGATGTCAAGGCCAAGTTCGATATCGATATCCACCCCGAAGTCAACATCGTATAATCAATTGTAAATTGTCTAATTGTAAATTGTCAAATTGTAAATGAGACTGACATTTTTAGGAACGGGAACATCGTGTGGCGTACCGGTGATTGGATGCCAGTGTGAGGTATGCCGGAGCGCAGACCCCAAGGACAAGCGTACCCGTTGTTCTGTTCTTGTGGAGACTGATGAGACGCGTCTGCTGATAGACTGCGGTCCTGATTTCCGTCAGCAGATACTCCCACAGCCCTTCCGAAAGATTGATGCCATCCTCATTACCCATGCCCACTACGACCACATGGGGGGTATGGATGATATCCGCCCCTATTGTCAGTTTGGTGAGATCAATGTCTATGCCGATGCCATCGCCCGTCAGGGAATGATGGAGATGTTGCCGTATTGTTTTGCGGAGCACCGCTACCCAGGCGTACCTGCCATCGGACTCCACGAGATCAAACCCCACGTACCCTTGTCTTTCGGTGACTTGGAGGTGATCCCTTTCGAGGTGATGCACGGTAAACTGCCCATCCTTGCCTATCGCATTGGTGGACTGGCCTATATCACGGATATGAAGACCATCGACGAGCGTGAGATGGCCTATCTGAAAGATGTGGAGGTGCTAGTGGTGAATGCCCTGCGTTTCGATAAACCGCATCACTCCCATCAGTTGGTGGATGATGCCATTGCCTTTGCCCAAAGGGTAGGGGCGAGACAGACCTATCTGATCCACTCCTGTCACGACATCGGCCTTCACGAAGAGGTCAACAAAAAACTGCCAGTTGGCATCCAACTGGCATACGACGGACAGATTGTGGAAATCTGATTATTTGCGTTTCTTCTTGGATTTCCCAAACAGGAATCCGTACCCTTTCATCAGTTTGCGGATGAGTAGGAATGTGTCGAATGCCACGATGCCATTGCTAACCAGTCCGGCAATATAATCCGACCTGGTGTTTCCTTCTTTCTTGATGAACACCTGGTTCCAAAGCGAGGTGAACTTGCCGTTGTCCTGCTGGATCTCATCGGCCAGTTCGTCCTTCCGCTGGCGAATCTCTTCCAGCGTACGGAATTCGTGGGTTTGTTTCTTGACAGGTAGCACCGGGGAATTTACAATTTTACAATTTACTATTTACTCAGCAAGAGGCCGGCGAGAAAATGCACCAAAGGCTTCTCGATCCATTTCTTTCGCATCAAGAAGAATACAATGAACAGGAGCAGATGGACGACCCCCACAATGAGAAAGGCGAGGGCGGTACCAGTAAACGAGGCCAGCCAGAAAGCGAACGCAAACGAGAGATAGAGCAGTACGGCAATGAGTATCATAAAGAACACGACTGCCAAGGCGAAGGCCGTGAAGAGCCTTACCACCTTGTCAATCACGTCTAATTTCAGATACTCCGTCTGTAACCCGAGGTAATGCTTTAATACCTCAATGAGTTGCGCGATGGTCTCTACGTTCTTGTCGCTCGAAAGCATTATTCTTCTTCGGCTGCGTCCTGAATATCGTCAACGAGGTCAACCACTTCCTTGCGGCTGAGTTTGATGTTATGCTTCTTGAGGAAATCCTCTACGGCATCAGTAATTTTGACGCGGGTGTCCTGTCCCTTTTCGGGAGCCATCAGGATTCCAAGGGCTGCGCCTGCAATGGCACCACCGAGGAATGCACTTAAGTAACCTAAACTCTTCATAATGATATTATTTTGAATTAAACGTTTGTTTACACTTGGCAAATATACGGAATTATTTCGGAAAAAACCATATTTTTCCTGCGATTTTTTGTTAAAACGGCGATATTTCCGTTATTTAACAAACTTTATGCAGCATTTTTGTGCCATTTTGCGCGAGATTTTGTAATTTCGCAGCAAATATTTGAAACAGAAGTATAACATTTAAATAATTTAAGGAAATGAAAAAGTACATCGTATTGTGCGCAGGACTATGCCTCGCATTGGCAATGACAAGTTGTAAATCAAGTGAGAGTGCTTACAAGAAGGCTTACGAGAAGGCCAAGCAGTATGACACTCAGGCTCAGCAGACAGCGCAACCGGCTTATGAGGAGCCCGCTGTGGTGGCTCCTGTTCAGACAACCGCTGCCAATCAGGCTCGCAAGGTGGATAACTACGACAATGTCTCTGTCCGTCAGGAGAAGGTGGCTGTCGTCAGTGGTAATGGCCTGAAGGCTTTCAGCGTGGTTGTCGGTTCTTTCGGCTTGCAGTCAAATGCAGAGGGTTTGCAGCAGCGCTTGAAGAGTGCTGGCTATGATGCCCAGATCGTGAAGAACGAAGACCGTAATATGTTCCGTGTGGTGGCTGCTACCTTCGACAACAAGGCAGATGCAGCCCGCAGTCGCGACCAGTTCCGTGAGCAGGAGGCTTACAAGGATGCTTGGTTGCTCTCTAAGCAATAAGCATTTGGCGCGGATACTGTCCATCGATTACGGTAAGAAGCGTACAGGTATAGCAGTCACCGACCCATTGCAGATTATTGCAGGAGGGTTGGCGACTGTTTCTACGTCTGAACTATTCGACTGGTTGAAGGCCTATCTGGCTAAGGAGGCGGTAGAGCGTATCATCATCGGTGAACCACGACAGCCTAACGGACAGCCCAGTGAGAATCTCCAGCGTGTGCAGCAGTTTGTGAACCGCTGGCGTAAGGCAGTGCCCGAAGTACCTATTGAATACTTTGACGAGCGGTTTACATCCGTACTGGCCCATCAGGCGATGCTCGACGGTGGTCTGAAAAAGAAAGCCCGTCAGGACAAGGCCCTCGTCGATGAGATCTCCGCTACCATCATCCTCGAAGACTATCTCCGCAGCCGTACTCGCCCCCTAAGTTAGGGGGCAATAGGGGTCTGAACAGGCGCAGGCTCCATAGTCAAACATATTAAAGGTCTGATAAACGCTTGTTCAGACCCCCATCCCCCTAACTTAGGGGGCTTGAAAGAATGATATTACCTATTTATATATATGGCCAGCCTGTGCTCCGCAAGGTGGCCGAAGACATCACCCCCGACTATCCCGATTTGAAACAGTTGATTGCTGATATGTGGGAGACACTGGCAGAGTCAGAAGGGATAGGCCTTGCTGCGCCTCAGATCGGCAAGTCCATCCGTCTCTCCGTGATTGACCTGGATGTGCTCTCTGATGATCTTCCAGAGTATAAGGGGTTCCGAAAGGCGTATATCAATCCTCATATCGTGGAGTACGATGAGTCGGATACGAACTCCTCAGAGGAGGGCTGTCTCTCTTTGCCCGCCATCCATGAGAAGGTGGTGCGCCCTACACGTATCCGTGTGGAGTGGGACGATGAGGAGTTCCAGCATCATGACGAGTGGATAGAAGGCTATCTGGCCCGTGTGATGCAGCATGAGTTCGACCATCTCGACGGAAAGATGTTCGTAGATCGTATTTCTCCGCTCCGCAAACAACTTATACAGAGCAAGTTACGCGCCTTGATACAGGGTCGCTACCGCTGTTCTTATCGGACAAAACCGGTGAAGAAGTGAAGAGTGAAAAGTCACGAAGTGAAGAGTGAAGAGTTTGATAATCTTGTTTGATGAGTGTAAGAGTCAGTGGCTTAGGTCGCTGCTATTACTTTTTACTTTTCACTTTTCACTTTTCTCTTCTTTTGCCCAGTACAACACAGACCGTCTGGTGATGATAGGGCGCTCAGCCCTTTATTACGAGGACTATGTGCTTTCCATCCAGTACTTCAATCAGGCCATCTCGGCCAAGCCGTATCTCTATGAGCCTTGGTTCTTCCGTGGAGTCGCCAAGTTCTACCTTGATGACTTCCGTGGGGCGGAGAGTGATTGCACCCAAGCCATCGAGCGCAATCCGTATGTGATGACGATCTATGAGTTGCGTGGTCTCTGTCGCATCAATCAGAAGAAATACACGGAGGCGATAGACGACTATACCCGTGCCATCCGTTTTAACCCTGACAATCAGAGTCTCTGGCATAACCGTATCCTCTGTCGTATCAATGAGAAAGACTATGAGCGTGGACTGGCAGAGATTGACACGATGCTGACCCGCTGGTCGAACTATGCCCGGGGCTACGCCATGCAGGCGGAGATATATCTGTTGCAGAAAGATACGACGGAGGCCGTCAAGTCGTTGGATAAGAGTCTGGAACTGGATCCATACGATGCTGGTATCTGGGCAGAGCGGGCTGTCATCAGTCTGGCGCGTCAGAAGTGGAAGGAGGGTGAGGGATTCCTGACCAAGGCTATTCACCTCCAACCGAAGAATGCCGGCTATTACATCAACCGTGCGCTGGCTCGCTATAATCAGAATGGGCTTCGTGGGGCGATGGCGGATTATGATACGGCTCTGGATCTTGATCCCAACAATTTCATTGGTCACTATAACCGTGGGTTGCTGCGTGCCCAGGTGGGTGATGACAACCGAGGTATAGAGGACTTTGATTTTGTGCTCCGTCTGGAACCCAATGACCTGATGGCGCTCTTCAATCGCGCCTTGCTGTTGGAGCAGACAGGTAACCTGCGGGATGCTATCCGCGACTATTCCAAGGTGATAGAGGAATTTCCGAATTTCTGGTTCGGACTCGATCACCGTGCCTCATGCTATCGTCGCTTAGGAATGACCAGACAGGCCGAGGCTGATGAGTTCCGTATCCTGAAAGCCCAGATGGACAAGCGCTATGGCGGCAAACAGCCCCGACTCTCGAAGCGGCAGATGCGTCGCAAGAGTGACACAGACCCCGACAAATATAACCAGTTGGTGGTGGCTGATGAACAGCAGGTGGAGCATGAGTATAAGAGTGACTATCGGGGGAAGGTGCAGAACCGACAGGTGGAGATGGCGTGGCAACCGATGTTCGCCCTCTCATTCTTTGCCGTCTATGACAATGTGCGCTCGTACATTGCCTTCGACAAGGATGTGGATGCCTTTAACCAACAGTCTGGGACTCATACACTGCATATCAGCAGTTCACAGCCAAATATTGATGAGGCGAGGATGAACCGTCATGTCGCCTTCATCGATTCCGTCACCATCGCCATTGGTGAGGCCATGGGGGATCAGGTGGTGAAGCCTCTGCTTATACAGCGGGCTGTCGCTTACAGTGCCATCCAGAATTTCGATGCGGCCATCGATGACCTCTCGACACTCATCCAGATGGACTCTACGGCAGTGCTTGCCTATTGGCAACGGGCCGTCTGTCAGGCGAAGATCAATGAGTTTAATGCTTCGCAGGGTACGAATATCGATTTGAAGTCGGCTAATGTGCTCAGCGACTTGTGCGAGGCCATCAAACTGGCTCCCCATAACCCGTACCTATATTATAATAGAGGCTGTCTCTATGCCATCCGGAACGACTATCATCGGGCGCTCGATGATTTCAGTCGCGCCCTGGAGATTGACGGAAACATCCCTGAGGCCTATTATAACCGTGGACTCGTCTATCTCCACACCAACAAGACGGCAGAGGGCGTGACCGATCTGAGCAAAGCCGGTGAACTGGGCCTCTATGATGCCTATAGTGTGATTAAAAAGTATCGTGAGAAGTAAGTAATGAAGAATGTTGAAAGAAAAACCTTTTTTTTCTTTGCATTTCTCTCGATTTTCACTACCTTTGCAGCCGAAATTCGAATTTATATAAAGAAATATGATTAACATTACGTTTCCAGACGGATCTGTTCGTTCGTATGAGCAGGGCGTGACTGGCTTTCAGATTGCAGAGAGCATCTCTCCGGCTCTCGCACGCAGCGTGGTAAGTTGCGGTGTAAACGGTGAGACAGTAGAGTTGAACCGTCCTATCAACGAGGACGCAACCATTGAACTCTATAAG
>JAFZNI010000021.1 GCA_017551005.1 Prevotella sp. | reverse complement strand
CTGGAATCTGGCAAAGTATTACTCGGTGGAGGTTGCGAACAGCCCATCGGCATTGGACAAACTTATCTGGCAGAATTGTATGACCCCGTCAGCCATACCTTCAATGGTTTTGGTAGCATTGAACAGAAGCGCACTGGTGCAACCGGCTTGGAATTGGACAGCGGAAAGGTGGTCATCAGTGGCAACTGGTATCACAACGACGGTATAGAGGTCTATAATGGGCAAAAGCACTTCACATATATCAAAGATGCGACGATAGGTCGCAGCCACCCCTATATCCTCCGCACAGCCAAGGACGATGCCCTCATTTTCGGAACGGAAGGCATAAAAGGTGACACCATCCAATGGACAGCAGACCGTCTGAAAGGCGACACGCTTCACATTCCCTTCTTTGAGAAATGGCATCCTATGAATGTCAGCCACTACCGTAATGCAGAGAGTTTTATTGGCGACGAGGCAAAAGGTCTCTATGCCTATCTGATTCCCGTCATAGACAGTATTAGTCAGGTAGCCATCGCCAAAGTAGAGAACGGCGAGTTCTCGCTCCTGCCCACCACCTGTCCTGTTCCCATGAAAAGCCAATGGGAACCTATTGTTTATCATATGCCCGTCATCGTCGATCAGAAAGCAGGACGTGGCTACATGATAGGCATCAGCGGCGACTTCCGCTCAGATCCTGAGAAAGCCAATCGCTACTATATTCTCTGCATCGACTATTCTCAGGTCACAGATAGTCAGCCTGCACCGTTGACACTCTACTATACAGACCCGTTACCGACCATCTGTGACACTCCTCCTGTGGTGGACGACAATGGGAATCTGCTGATTGCAGGCGGCATGCTACACCACAGCAACTTCACGCCATCCGCATATGTCTGGCTGTTGCACGTCGGCCAGCAACCCGCAAAGGCAGCAGAAGTCATCAGCCCCTGGAAGATACTATTATTAGTCTTGGCAATTGTCGCCATTACACTGGCAGTATGGTTATGGCGCAGGAAAAGACACACGCCAGAGACAATCATAGCAGAAGAATCTCCTGCCCCGACAGACGAGGAGGCAGATCCGTCAGACGAAGCCGATATAGAACTGATGCGCCGCATGAGGGAACTGATGGAGACCCAAAAAATCTTCCAGGACAGCAGCCTCAAACTGAATGATTTTGCAACAGCACTGCATACCAATCGCAACTACATCTCTAAATGCATCAGTAACGTAAGACCTAACTATACGTTTGCTCAGTTCGTCAACGAGTATCGTTTGGAATACGCAAAGCAACTTATCCTCAACAACCCTAACAAGAAGATCAATGAGATTTTCTTAGAGGCAGGTTTCTCCAATGAGCAAACATTTTATCGAATATTCAAAATCAGTACGGGCATGACGCCCAAAGAGTGGAAAGAAACCCAATCCGTTTAACCACTATCGTTTTAAGGCAGAATATTAAGCCTTGAACTCAATTCTATATTTTTTCGCTTTAAAAAATAAACAATTTAATAATTTTTTAATATTTCGATTGTAGAATATTAACAATTTAATAATTTGTTAATGTTTCGGTTGTGAAATATTATCATTTTAATAATTTGTTAATATTTCAATT
>JAFZNI010000190.1 GCA_017551005.1 Prevotella sp. | reverse complement strand
GCTGCCACCAAGAAGGCTTATCCTTCTGACATCGCAGCCATGATCGACTCTCTGTCGGTGGGCCAGACCTCCCGTCCTTTCGAGACCAAGTCTGACAACACCCTGAATGTGGTGAAACTGCTCTCCAAGACACAGGCACCTGACTCTATCGAGTACCGTCAGATTCAGGTGGGTGGCGCTACCATCGAGGCCGCCAAGAAGAGCGCCGACAGTGTCTATAATGCGCTGAAGGCTGGTGCCGACTTTGAGGAACTCGCCAAGAAGTATGGTCAGACAGGTGCCAAGCAGTGGCTTACCTCTGCCATGTACGAGAACAGCAGCACGATGGACGAGGAGTCGAAGAACTACCTGAACAGTCTTCAGACACTCGCCGTCAACGACTTTAAGAACCTCGAGTTCACCTCTGGCAATATCGTCCTGCAGGTGACTGCCCGTAAGGCGATGGTGGACAAGTACGATGTGGCTGTGGTGAAGCACACCATCGACTTCTCCAAGCAGACTTATTCGGATGCCTACAATAAGTTCAGCCAGTATGTCAGCGAGAACAAGACGCTCGCCGATCTGGAGAAGAATGCCGCTAAGTTCGGCTATACCGTCAAGGAGCGCAAGGACATGCTCAACAGCGAGCATAATGTGGCTGGCCTCCGTTCTACCCGTGAGACCATGAAGTGGATCTTTGATGCCAAGGAGGGTGAGGTATCACCGCTCTATGAGTGTGGCAACAACGACCATCTGCTGGTATGCGCCATGACCAAGATCCATCCTGTGGGCTACCGCGACATTGAGGCGGTGAAGGACGAGTTGAAACAGGAAATCCTCGCTGACAAGAAGTTCGAGCAGTTGAAGGGTAAACTGGCTAATGTGAAGAGCATTGCCGAGGCCGAGAAGGCTGGTGCCAAGATTGACACCGTGAAGCAGATCACCTTCGGTGCCCCTGTGTTCCTCTCTTCTGTAGGCGCTTCCGAGCCTGCCCTGTCAGGTGCTGTGGCCGTGGTGAAGCAGGGTGCTTTCAGCAAGGCACCTGTCAAGGGTAATGCCGGTGCGTATGTCTTCCAGGTGCTTAAGCAGACGCCTCGCGAGGGTGCTAAGTTTGATGCCAAGGAACAGGAACTGCAACTGTCTCAGCGTGCCTCTCAGGCTGCTGGTCGTTTCATGCAGGAACTCTATCGGAAGGCCAATGTAGTGGACAACCGCTACTTGTTCTTCTAACTCCAGTCTCCTGACTCCTGTCTCCTGACTCCTGTCTCCTGACTCCAGTCTCCTCAAAAAAAAACCGCCAAAAGCGGTTTTTTTTTTGTTTTCTTTGGAAGTTTCATAAAAATTCACTATCTTTGCAACCGCTTATTGTATTTATTACATGAGTGACATGCCTGAAAATCCCGATTCTTGTGCGGCAACGCGTGGCGTTGACGACGCCGTAGGCGTATCTGAAGAGCCGGAACAACTCTTTTGGTACGTCGCTGTGGTCAACAGGAATTCCGAGAAACTCATCCGCGAAAAACTCCTTCAGAAGGGCTACGAGGCATACGTCGCCAGTCAGATGGAGGAGCATGTCTGGGCAAACGGTCGCAAGAAGAAAGTAGAGCATGTCTTAATTTCCGCCCGTATCTTCATCCGCCTCACGGAGGAAGAGCGTCGCGAGGTAGTCCGCCTGCCGTACATCAGTTATTTTTTGACGGACAAGGCGCGTTCCACCAATGAGTTTGGGGTTCATCCCCTGGCGGTCATCCCCGACCGTGAGATGCAGATGCTCCGTTTCATGCTCTGCAATGCGGACTCACCCGTTGACTTCGTCTCCACCCAGTTCCGCGCCGGCGATCGCATCCGCATCGTCCGTGGAGCCCTCAAGGGTTTCGAGGGTGAAGTCACCCGCCTCTCCGGCGAGACCTACATCTTCGTCCGCCTCTCCGTCCTCGGCTCCGCCCTCACCCGCGTCCTCCCCCAAGACATCGAAGTAGTCTAAAGTCATTGAGGTTCTCTAAGGGCTTTTTCTTGGTTATCCGAGGTCGTTTTGCTTGTAAAAACGTCCTGACTCAGGGGCCGGAAGTCCGATTTTCGTAATCATTCGATAAACTCGCTTCGCTCAGACAGCATCTCATGTCGATTTCCTTGTCTTGCTCCGCAAGGCAAGAATCGAAGAAGATTCCGAAAATAGGACATCCTCTAAAGACCCCTTTGTGCGGAATGTTTTTCACAAGCAAAACCGCCCTAAACTGTGATAAATGATCGCTCGCCCGAAGGGCAAAGGCTCTGCGAGCGATACCAAAACTTTGACGAAGAGGGTTTTCCCTCGTAG
>JAFZNI010000189.1 GCA_017551005.1 Prevotella sp. | reverse complement strand
TTGTGAGGCTTCGAGTCGTTGGTACCCAACTTGATGACCACGATATCGGGTTTGAAAGCCTGTGCATCGCGCCAGGCCATCTCGTTCATGTAAGGCACATCACCCTTGTTCAGCATCGTGCGGGCACTCAGACCGAAGTTCTTCACGGCATAGCCATCGCCCAAGAGTCGCTGCAACTGGGCGGGATAGCCGTTACGGGGTGCCAAGTCAATGCCGTGTCCGTCGGTAATGCTGTTGCCGATGCAGGCCACACGGATAGCATCGGTCTTGGGCGCCTTCAACTGATCCAGCCACTTGCCGAGGGTAGCCAGCATCTCGTCGTGATACGTGAACCACTGTCCGAAGCCGTAGCCATGACCACCCGTAGGATAGAGCAGCAACATACAGTCGTTGCCGGCATTACGCATGGCGGTATAGTATGCCAGACCGTTGGTCAGCGGTGGCACCAGGTTGTCGTCGCCCGACATGATGATGCAGGCAGGCGGTGTCAGATGACGCTGCACAGCATTGTTGGTGGAGAAGTCATGCACCAACTTAGGATCCTTCTGTCCCTCCTCGCCGAGGAAGTTGCGGCACGACCAGACATGCGACACGCGCTCATCCATCGAGATGACCGGATAAAACAGGATTGTGAAGTTCGGACGCGCCTCGAAGGGGGAATGGGTGGAGATGACAGATGCCAGATGACCGCCTGCCGAGAAACCCATGATACCCACATCGCTGGGGTTGATACCCCAGAGGGCGGCAGAGTCACGCACGATACGGAAACCCTTCTCCACATCGCCCATCGGAATGGTACGGTCACCCTCCGGCAGACGATAGTTCACCACGAAGTAGGCAATGCCCTTCTTGTTGAGCCAGTCGGCAGCCATCGTTCCCTCGTGGGTATTCGACAACATCGAATAACCACCACCAGGGATACCTACAATCGCTTTGCCCGACGGTGTCGTGGGCAGGAAACAAACCATCTGCGCCTTCCCGTCGTCGGTCAGGTCGAGTGTGAACTTCCTTGCCGTCTGGTCAGTGAGTCCGGGTTCTGCCATCCGAGGCCTCTGGCCCCATTGCGCCTGTGCTGTCATCCCGATCAGCAACAGACCGAAAACTAACAATTTCTTCATAATCATTGATGTTGAGTTAATTGTGCGGGCAAAATTACGAAAAAAGCCACAGATTACACAGATTATCACGGATTTTTTTACTAATTTTGCAATCTGAATGAAGAAATCGCTACGATATACGTTTCTGATACTGGTTGTCGCCGCAATAGCGGCAGGCTGTTGGATGGTTTGGAGTCATCAAGCAGAACGACAGAAGGCAGAGGCTGCGGGCGACACGCTGACCAGCAGACCTTTCAGCATCTCCCCCGCCCTGCGGCTCGACTCCATCCTCAAACAGATAGCAGAAGACCGTCAGGACGAACTGGACTACTATCTGGACCGTCACAACGTGGAAGATGAGGGCTACGAGATGGTGGCAGCCTTCGCCGCAGGGAAACGGCACAGCGAAGTCATCGACACCATACCTATATATAATATAGGACGCTGGAAGGGTAAGAAGCGACAGGGTACTGCCATCAGCCGCGACTCGTTGGGACGTATCACCATCGGACAATGGGATGAAGACACGTTGACCAGCGGCATCCGCATCGACTCTATGGGTATCTATCAGGGAGCCTTCCGAGGCGGCAGGGTCGGCACCATCGTTGATGCCAAGGCGGAGGGACACGGCTCGTATATCTCTGTTGAAAACCATTATTTCGAGGGACACTGGGAGAACGACCTGCGTCATGGTTTCGGTCTGCAGATGTTGGAGAACGAGGTGGCTACGGTGCTGAAGACCGGACAGTGGCAGCAGGGCACGTTCAAGGGCGAGCGGATGAACTACACCTCGGAACGCATCTACGGCATTGACATCTCACGCTACCAACACGGCAAGGGTCGCAAGAAGTACCCTATTCTCTGGAATAAACTGCGCATCAGTCATCTCGGCTCGAAGAGCAAGAAACAGATTTCCGGCAAGGTGGACTATCCTGTCTCGTTCGTCTTCATCAAGTCGACGGAAGGTGTCAGCGTGCGCAATCCCTACTACGTACACGACTATGCCGCCGCCCGCAAGACCGGCATCCCTATCGGGGCCTACCACTTCTTCTCCACCAAGCGCACAGGGGCGGCGCAGGCGGATTATTTCATCAATCACACCCTGTTCCGCAAAGGCGACTTGCCCCCCGTGCTCGACATCGAACCGTCCAACAGTCAGATTGAGGCCATGGGTGGCTCGAAGGCCCTGTGGAGCAACATCCGCACCTGGCTACAAGCCGTCGAGAAGCGTTGTGGCGTGAAACCCATCCTCTATGTCAACCAGATGTTCGTCAACAAATACTTGCCCGATGCACCTGACATC
>JAFZNI010000188.1 GCA_017551005.1 Prevotella sp. | reverse complement strand
CTATAGTCGCCCAACGAGAATCTGCGATAGGGTGGGGTGTCCATTCGTACAGAACGGTGGATTTTCGAGTGACGCCCTCTGTGCTGATAGAGGGGGGCCAGCATACGGACATACCATCTTGGCCGTGTCTGTACAGGGTTCATAATCAACCAGTCCACCAGTCTCTTCAACCTCGGACTTTCCTTGAATTTCCCTCTGATCTCCTCGTTATTCATCGTCATTCATCACTTTTACGTTGACAAAAGTACTAAATATTTTGGATAGTTCCAAATTTTTATATAATTTTGCCACAAATAATATAGATATGAAGATTCTGTTCCTTGTTTATCACGGTTTTTCGGAGGTCAGTGGCATCAGTAAGAAAATCCATTATCAAGTGAAGGGCCTTCGTGAGAATGGTTACGGAGTCCACCTTTGTTATTATGACTTTGATGCTAATGGTCATCGTTGTAGGTATGTCGATGACAAAGTCATTAAGGACTATGGAACAGGCGCACTTGCCGGTCTTCGTCAGCGCATAGATTTCGATTGTATCTACGATTACTGTAAGGAAAACGGTATCCAGTTTGTCTATGCCCGCTGTTTCCAGAATGCTTCACCCTTTCTGATTCGTTTCTTCAAGAAACTGAAAAAGTCAGGTATCAAGGCAGTGACGGAGATACCTACTTATCCGTATGATCAGGAGTTTGAAACGTTCTCCCGTCAGGAACGACTTGGCCTGAAGATTGATCAGATGTTTCGCAATCGTCTCTACCGTCAACAGTCTGCTGTTGTCACGTTCTCTGATGCCGAAACGATTTTTGGGCAGCGAACCATTCGGATCAGTAATGGTGTAGACTTCGACAGCATTCCGTTGCATCATTTCCAACCTGTTGACGATGCATTACATTTCATTGGTGTTGCCGAGGTACATCTTTGGCATGGCTATGACCGTCTGATTGCCGGTCTTGGAGAGTATTATAAAAAGGTGGAGAATCCCCGAAATATCATTTTTCATATTGTTGGTGATATCGATCCGTTCGACTTATATGGCCAAGGCGACTATCCTGGTATTCAAACCTTGATTGATCAGTACGGAATTCAGAAACATGTGGTATTCCATGGTCAGTTGTTTGGCGAGGAACTCAATAAGGTGTTTAATCAGAGTTGTTTTGCGATAGGCAGTTTGGCACGTCATCGCAGTGGAATTACATACATTAAAACCTTGAAGAATCGTGAATATGCGACTCGTGGCATCCCGTTTATCTATTCCGAGATTGACAGCGATTTTGAGAATAAATCATATATTGTTAAGGCCAAGCCTGACGAGTCACCTATTGATGTCCAACAGATAGTCGACTTTATTGAGTCCCGTCATTTTGACCCCGCTGAAATCAGAAAGACGGTTGAAAACCTTACTTGGAAGATTCAAATGAAACGGGTCGTCGATGAGGCTTAGTCTTTTTGCTTGAGCCAGAATACAAAGACGGATTTCCATCCAATATATTTGAGATAACCAGATTTCATTGCTCTTGAGAATACACTAAACTTTTCTTTGAAGGGAATTTGGTGTCCAGTATAGAATACTTTACTCAAAGTATATTTGGCGAATTTTTGGATGATAGGACTGTTTTGCCATTTAAGCAATTCATCAATAACAGTCAAGTAGCAATTGATATTTCTTTTTGAATAGTGCTTTCCCATCGTGGAGGCTGATCTGACACGATGTTTGACGAAACTCCTTTTCAGGCAGAATATGTTATTGCTTTGTAAGGTTAGTTTGGTTGTGAAGAGTTCATCTTCATGAATAATGCCAGGATAGAAGTCAAGTCCGATGCGTTTAAGATAGTTGTGGTTGATAAGTAAAAGCCATACGACGCAGTTGTGTTTACTATTGTCGAGCATCATATTAAGCAGGAACTCCCCGCTATATGCTTTCATTTCTTTTAAGTCCTGAGTACGATGGTAATCCCAAGAGAGTTGTGCAGCACCTTCTTCTTGCAAAGTGTCACCGTCAAAGAAGATAAAGTCAGCCTTGCATCTCTCTGCGTATTCATAACAGATTTGCAGAGCATCCTTGTCTGCTAATACATCATCCGAATCCATCATGTAGATATATTCTCCTGTAGCATGTTGGAGTGCAAGGTTTCTAGCCGCAGATTGTCCTTGGTTCTTTTGGCTGTAGGAAGTGATACGTGAGTCCTGTGCGGCATACTTCCTGATAATGTCCTCACTCTTATCAGTAGAACCATCATTCACAGCAATAATCTCAATCTCTTTTAGGGATTGGTTCAATAGCGATTCAAATGTCTCATCCAAATAGGGTGCGACATTATAAACAGGTAAAATGACACTGACTTTGACCATAATTCTAATAAAATTGCGACAAAGATACGTTTTTTCTTTTTTATTTCCAAATTTTTTTGTAAGTTTGCACTCAATAAAACCATCTATGGGAGGAAGAATATATAAGATCGTCTATTGCACACCGGCACTATATATGGCTGGTGGTGTAGAGCGAGTCTTAACTTTAAAGGCTAATTACTTTGCAGAGCATTTTGGCTATGATATAACCATTATTCTGACAGAAGGGAAAGATAAGCCTCTTTTCTATCCACTTTCCGACAAGATCAAGGTGATAAACCTTGATATTAACTTTGAGGAATTATGGACTTGTTCTTTTGTAAAGAAAGCATTTGTTTATCTGAAGAAACAGCGTATTTTCAGAAAGAAGTTGAGTGATGAACTGATGCGCATTCGTCCAGATATGACGATTAGTTTGCTTCGTCGAGAGATTAATTTTATCAATGATATTCAAGATGGCAGTAAGAAAATAGGTGAACTCCATGTGAACCGTGCAAACTATCGTAATTTTGAGGCAGGAGATTCTAATGCGATAAAGAATTTGTTTGCCAAATATTGGATGCGTAATTTGGTCTCGCATCTGAAAAGACTAGATCGTTTTGTGGTGTTAACAGAAGAAGACAAAGCCTTATGGACTGAGTTGGATAATGTGGAGTTTATTCCTGATCCTTTGGCTTTTGAAATAGATAAAGTAAGTCCACTGACCAATAAACGAGTCATTGCTGTTGGACGATATGTCTATCAGAAAGGCTTTGATCTGTTACTTCAGGCGTGGGCTAAGGTCGAAAAACAGCATTCTGATTGGGAGTTGGCAATCTATGGCATGGGTGACCGTACACCTTATGAGCAGGTAGTGGAAGAATTACATATTGACCGAAACAGATGCCATCTGAATGGCCCGACAGACGATATCAAACAGGAATACTTGAATAGTTCTTTGTTTGTATTCAGTTCCCGTTTCGAAGGCTTTGGCATGGCGTTGATTGAGGCGATGGCTTGTGGACTCCCTGTTATTTCATTTGATTGTCCCTGTGGTCCTAAGGATATTGTTCGTCATCAAGAGGATGGCCTGCTTGTCTCTTCTGGAGATGTCGTGAAATTATCAGATGCCATACATCAGATGTTGTCTAACGATGCACTGCGCCATCGGATGGCATCAAAGGCCATTGTGAATGTTCGTCGCTTTGAGTTATCTGAGATTGCAAAACGGTGGAAGGATCTGATTGAAACAACTTCTAATAAGAATTGAATTGTATGATAAAAGAAATAATCCATTCCCTTTTCCGTAAGGATGTGACTTTCACTGCGGCATTGTTTGTCAGTGATGAGTTGTCATTGGATGTTTTTGACGAAGCACATCTGATACATAAGTTGCCATTAAAAGGTCTATGGAAACCTAAACCTTTGAGGTTTCAGGCAGACTCGTTTCTATATGTTATGGGCGAAGAGTTGTATCTTTTTTATGAACAGCAACATTGGGATGATCCCGGATGTATTGCCATGATTAGGACAAAGGACTTGAGAACATGGACGGAACCTCAGATTGTTTTGCAGGAGCCTTTCCATCTTTCTTTCCCGTATGTCTTCGAAGATAATGGCGGTATCTATATGATACCTGAGTCGCAGGAGAATGATTCCATCCGATTGTATCGTGCCAACAGCGATCTGACCTCTTTCACTTTTGTCCGTACGTTATTGCAACAAGAAAAGAAAAACGGCATTCATTTCAACTATAATGATAGTCATATATATAAGAAAGATGGAAAATACTATCTGTTCACTTCTTATCAGAAGGACTGGATGTACTATCAAGAGTTGTATATGACAGATGATTTGTTGAAAGGGGAATTTAAGAAGCATCCCAGTTCCCCTGTCTGTGTAGATAACGAGTATGGACGTAATGCCGGTTCTCTTATCGACTTTGGTGGCAAATTATTGCGCGTAACTCAGGATTGCCATCTTGACTATGGGGATAATATTTCATTGATGGAGGTTCTGACATTAGATGGAAAGATATATGAGGAAAGGCTTTATCGCCGTAATGTTTTCCCAAAGAATAGTATTTTTGTGGATGGGGGGCATCAACTGAACATTGCCCGATTCCATGGACTATATGTTTATGCTACAGACTATAAAGTCAATAAATGGACCTGGTATCAGTCATATGTTTCTGTGGCTAAAAAAATAGGTTTGCATAAGAGAAGAGATTGAGATGCATTATGATGTGACGATAGGAATTCCTGTTTATCAGGTAGAAAACTACATCAGACGGACGATGGAGTCGGTCTTGTCGCAGACCTATCCCAATATTGAGTTTCTTGTGGTGGATGATGGTAGTACAGATAGGTCTTTGGAAATCATAAGGTCTCTTCAGTCAGACCATCCGAGAGGGAATGATATTAGGATTATTGAACATAATGAGAATAGAGGCGTATCAGAAACACGTAATCATATTATTGATGAGGCCAGAGGCGATTATTTGTATTTCGTTGATTCTGACGATATGATAGCAGAGAATACCATATCTTTGTTGATGGAACAGATAAATATGCATTATGCCGAGGTCGCTTTTGGTTCATACGAAAGAATTGAGATTTCTGGAGAACGAACATTGTTCCAATATCCTAAGTCTGTATTTGAAGAATCAGATGCTTTTGCTAATTATGTTTATAGCAAATATGCAGGATTTCAGGCTTCTGCATGTAATTATCTGATGAATTTGAATCTGATAAGAAACCATCAACTTAGATTTTTTAAGGCTGATTTTTGGGAGGATATGGTGTTTACTCTTAATCTGGCTACGATTGTTCAACGTGTCGCTTTATTACCCGATGTTACATATACGTATTTGTGTAGGGAGAATTCTCTTTCAAATTCATGGAATCAGGATATTATAGAGAAAGCAAAGATTGTCCAATACTTTGATGCTGTCAATATCCTGAAGGATGGTAGTTGTGGTTTGAGAGATAAAGTATATTATCCCAATCGGTGCTTTTTTGCTGTATTGTCTAATCTATATATTATATGTAATGTATTAAAGAAATGGGATTATATCACACCATCTTTTTCTTCTAAGGAATTAAGGGACAACCTGAAGTATCCTGTGCCATTTTTTGATGTTATGCGCTTTAAACAATTGAGATTACGTAATATCGTACTTTATATGTTGGGAAATCTTCCTTCTCATATCTGTATGTTGTGTATTCGCTGTTATGCTTGGATAAGGGGCTATTAATTTAGAATTCAAATGAAAATATACTATATCTATACCGCTTTAGTTACAAAAGGTGGAGCCGACAGGGTTATTGCGGAAAAAGCGAACTGGTTGGCAGAACATGGTCATGAGGTTGCTATTATCACTGATACACAGTTGGGACGGGAACCGGTCTTTCCACTTTCTCAGAAAGTCAGACTAATAAACCTAGACATTGATTTTTCCAAAGAATATGGTCATGGTTTTCTTATGCGTATTTTTATGTATTATAAACTGATGCGCCAATATCGTAAGGAGATGACAGATGTCCTGATGAAAGACCGGCCAAATATTGTAATAACTACTTTGGGGCGTGATATCAGTTTTATTACTAAGATCAAGGATGGTAGTAAAAAAATAGGAGAGGCTCATACAACAAAACATTTTATTCGTAATTTCCATCTGTTGGAACAGCGCAATATTATATTTAAATACTTAACAAGGTATTTCAGGTGGAATATGGACAGGCAGGTTAATCGGTTGGATGCTTTGGTGGTTCTTACTACTCAAGATCAGCATGACTGGGGAAATATGATTCCAGTTTATGTAATTCCCAATTCATATCCATTCTATCCAGATACTCCAAGTACATGTGAAAATAAACAGGCCATTATTGTTGGGCGGTATAATAGTGCTAAAGGTTATAATTATTTGGTGGATGCATGGAAACTTGTTCATCAAAAACATCCTGACTGGTTTATTAATATATTTGGTTCTGGGGAGTATGAAAATGATATACGTCATCGGATAAATGATGAAGGCCTTCAGGATGTCATTATTATGAACCCGCCAACAGATCATATTATGGAAGAATACCTGAATAGTTCCATATATGTTATGAGTTCCGTTTTTGAGGGATTTGCGATGGTGCTTTTGGAGGCAATGGCTTGTGGCTTGCCTTGTGTGTCATTTGACTGTCCGTACGGTCCACGGAATGTGATAACAGATGGGGAGGATGGCATACTTGTAGAATATCTTAATACTCAGGCCCTTGCTGATAATATCTGTAAATTAATTGAAGACAAGTCCTTAAGAAAGAGAATGGGAGAAAAAGGCCGACGTAATGTTTTGCGCTTTTCTCGGGAGACTATTATGCCTCAGTGGGTTGAATTATTTGAATCAGTAACAAATAAAAAATAAGATATGGCTTGGTACGATAAATATTTGTCAATATATGGAAAGCCCTTTAATGAGGTGCCACAAGATGTGATTGATGGAACACGTGAGCGCTTGGCTCAGTTACAAAGTGCAAATCCGATAGCCTCTATAGTTGTGATAGGGTATAATGAGGAGAAACATCTTCAGGCGTGTCTATGGGCATTGAGTGAAATACAATGTAAATATCCTGTGGAGATTATAGGCGTTGATAATGATTCCAAGGATCGAACGGCAGAGATATATGAAAAATCTGGTATACCATATTATACCGAATATCAGCATTCTTGTGGCTATGCTCGTCGTTGTGGTTTGCAGCATGCTAAAGGCAAATACTATTTTGATGTAGATAGTGATACGATCTATCCACCACAGTATTTCAAGATTATGTTGGATCACCTAATGAAGCCTGGCGTTTCTTGTGCGTCAGCCACATGGAGTTATTTTCCCGATGAGAACCATTCCAAATTCGGATTGAAAATATATGAGATGACCCGTGACCTTTTCCTTTGGATCCAGCATTTCAAACGTCCAGAGTTAAGTGTTCGTGGTTTGGTCTTTGCATACAATGCAGATTATGGTCGCAAGGAACCATATCGTGTGGAGATTATCCGGGGTGAAGACGGCTCTATGGCTTTTAATTTGAAAAAATATGGTAAGATAGTATTCGTTCGAGATAAACGGTGTCGTGCCATTACAGGCTACGGTACTATAGGTAATAAACCTATGTATGTAAGTTTCTTCGAGAATATCAGAACACAATTGAAAGGAATTACCAGAATTTTCCACAAGACAAATCATTATGTGGATTCGGATGACAATTTAGTGAAAAAATAGTCATTATGTACTTGTTATGATAGTCGATATTTGATGGTTTTTAGGACACAATGCATATAACGACTGAAGGTAATTCCATGTTTTTTGTGATGGAAGAGCCAAAACCAACTGCGACACCAGAAGTGTTTACGGATGTCAAACTCAATCATATTGTCTATTTCATCGCACTCATATTTATGAGCATCTTGTTTAATGAGTTCTATAAGTTCCTTGTCTTTTATGTTGTCTGGTTGTTTGTTTGCAACAAAAGTAAGTCGCCATCTTACTGCGGCTCTGACTGCTTCAATCTTGTCTTCGATGCAGGATAAGTCATGACTGATAGAAAGGCCATTTCCTCGATATTGGAATCCAACTTCTTTTGTGTTGGCTACTCCGTGTTTTTCAGCAGCGATAAATGCTGTGATATCGTCACTCTGCCATCCGTATGGCAGTTTATAAAAGCCTCCATTCTTTCTAAGTGTTTCAGTTTTGAACAGCCAGTCACCAAGGTGAGTATTACGCGGATTATACATGAGTGAATAGACTGATTCCCATTCTGGGCGTTCTTCTAAAACACTTACAAGGTTGGAGTCATCATCAATTATCTCACTTCGTGCATGGAATAAGTCAAGTTCAGGGTATTTGTCAATCAATTCAGCAAAGTCTTGTAGACATCTTGGAGTAAGTTTGTCATCATCCCCCATACATATAAAAAATTCTCCTAAAGCATGGCTTAAACAGATGTTCCAATTGTCCACTACGTCTTTTGCACCACAATTTTTTATGTTTTTGAAATAACGAATGTGTGAATCATCATACTGACTTACAATACTATCCAGATTGTATGGCGATGCGTCATTCACAATGACTATCTCATAGTTCTGGTAAGTCTGTGCCAGAACGCTGTCGATGGCCTCTTTAAGATATTTATCTTTATAGGCCGGTATGGTGACGCTGAACTTTATGTTGTTAGCCATTGCAAAACGATTATCCAATAACTCGCTCTATGATACATCTGTGTTGTTTTGTCTCGCGGTCATAATTTATGCCGACTAATAGAATGTTATTGGTATAGTCAGCAATCTTGGCAGGATAGTTCTTTCGTTTGATTTGGTTGATTGCAGAGTCTGCATCCTTGTCGTATTTCAACTCAAGGACAATGGCTGGAGATTTTATGTTCTTTCTAGGGATGAGAACGATATCTGCAAATCCTTTACCCGTAGCAAGTTCCCGATGCATTATATAATCGTTTTTCGCATAATAGTAGGCAATCGAGAGTACGCAAGCCATAGAGTTCTCATCATTATAACTTAGAATGCTTGTGTTCTCATCATGTGCTGCATCCAGACCATGGGCTACAGCCTCTTCATCACCATGAATGGTGGCAAGAAGCAATTGTCTTGATTGTTCTATGGCATAAATTAATTGTTTCCAATTGTTGTCCTTTACTGCATTTACCATTTCACCTGCCACTTCACGGTTAGGAATATAGCACTCGTCTTTTTGCCAATTGTAACTGAGATATCCTAGGTGGATGAGAACAGTGAAAACATCGTCTTTTGTTTTTATCACTGACATGTCATTTTGGAATCCAGTCGGATCAACATTGCAACGCTCACCGGCAATCATCCTGATGATGTCATCTTTCAATCCCTCAAAATCCATTTGGATATAATTGGCGACAGCATCATATGCTCCTGTAGAAGCCCAGAAACTGCGGCATCTGCCAATGTCAATGGCTTGCATTACAGAGTTGGGATTAAATATCGATGGTTCATCTCCTATTTGATACCCATCATACCATTTTACAAGTTCATCAAAGTCCATCTGATGTTTTTGGGCTAGTGATCTTACTTCGTCTTTGGTAAAGCCAAAGAATTGGGACATCTTGCGTGGTTCCACCATTGAATATTCTTGAAAATTGTTCAAGGCAGACTCTGTCTTGTATTTTTTTACAGGTAAAATGCCAGTCATGTAAACACCTGCAAAAATATTGTTTGCATTCACATCCTTAAACAATCTCCGTAACCAGTTCACGTAGTCGTCCATAGCCCCTGTGTCATCTGTAAATTCTCGACAGATGGCATCCCATTCGTCTATGATGAAAAAGAACTTTTGTTTCTTTGCGGCAACGATGCGGATAAGTGTTTGCATTAAATCATCGTCATCCTCAACGTGAATATCTGGGTATGATGTAACAATATCTTTCTTTAACTCATCTTGGATATGTACAACGATGCGATCATCCTTAAACCGCGTGACAAAGGCTGTCATATCCAAATAAATAACTGGGAATTTGTTGAGATAATGATAAAACGAGGGGTCTTTCGCAATCTCCAGGTTTGAGAACAGATAGCGAGAATCGCATGAATGATCGTAATAGGCACAAAGCATTTTAGCGGCCATTGACTTGCCGAAACGACGGCTTCGTGTCACGCAACTGAACCTTCTTTCTGTATTTAGCGTACTATTCACCACAGATATAAGTTTAGATTTATCTATATACTCGCCATTGAGGGCGGAGACAAATCCTTCATTACCTATATTAATATATGTACCCATCTCTTTCTTTTTTCGGCAAAGATACGAATTATATTTTTAATTTGCAAATCATTAGCGATTTTTCTGTTTTTTCTCCTTTGCTCCGAAGAGATAGTGAGCCAGGAATGGGCTGAGCCGGATAATGTAACTTGTTATCAGACTGATGCAGATTACACAGAAGGACAGGATTAGAATGACTATAACTTCTAAAGGAATGTTGCCGTATTGAATTAACCATGCACCAAAGTCCTGCAAATAGTAGGGGAGGAAGAAGTAGTGTATCAGGTAAATATCCAGAGTTCGCCTACCAATAAACTGAAGAGTTCTCCCAAAGCGATTTCTGCTGAAGACTTGTTCGAATTTTCTAAAAAGGGTGAATATTAGGATTGTACTTGCAAAGCCGGATATCATATATGTAATATATTCCAGGCCGTTTATATGGTATAGTGAGGGATATATAGTCAATGTTAGGAATGTGATGGCTAATGCTATAAGGATATAATAATTGTCTGTTAAGGTGTTAAACTTTGAAAAATGTTTTCTTACAATAGTGCCGAACCAGAAGAAAATGAAATGTCTGATCTTTACGAAACTCAGTAACCCGAGAATAGTTTTCCAACTTCCCAATTCTTCTGAGTATCTGTTGTAATACTTGGCGTAATAGAAAGATATGGCAGAAATCAGAACGACGGCAACCATTACTCTGATTTCTCCAGAGTTTGTCCTATTTTTATTCAGCAGAGCCTCGGTTGCGATATATAATACAAAGTATTCGAAGAGTACGAATGTATACCAATAGCCTTTTTTGTCGCTGCCGAATGAGGCCGGTTCCATATAGTCAAACAGAATTAAGAAAAAAGTCATAAAAACAGTCATGGGTAAAATCTGCACCATAAATTTGTTCTTCAGGACTTTCCTGATAGTTTTTTCGTTCCAAATTCTGTCTGCCTTGTAGAATACGAATCCGCTGATGAAGAAGAACAATGGCATACGTACCCATTCCAAGATATCATTGCCAGCAATATAGGCATTGCCCAAGCAGTAACTTGGAATATGGAAATAGAGTACGAGAATCATCGCGAATCCTCTCAGTGCGTCAATATATTCTATTCTTTTGGTTTGTTCCATATTGATGCTTTTCTCCCGATGAGTAATGGCACACGATGTTTTGCGAACAGAATGAGGGGATAGAGAATTGCGGTAATCAGCAAGGCTGTTGGCATGGCATCATACCACTGATAGCAAGTATATCCTGTAAGATAGTTGTATATGCCGATAATGGGGAAGTGTAGTCCGATGATGAGTATAGTCCCTATGGAGATGTTGATAATGATGTCTGTTTTAAAGGTTGACAACAATTTGCAACTATAGATGAAACCGAAAAGGAAACAAAGGTTGAATGGGTAGAATAGTATAACGTGTGGCAATGTTCTTCCTTCATTTAGATGTAGATAGAAGAAAATGATACTGAGCAGGATAAGACTAATAAAGCCTAATCCGTTTCTGTACATAGACATTTGATGGAATGGTTTTTGTCTTCCCATCACATATCCTATATAATAATAAGGTAGGCGTCGGAATATCCCTACTGGTGTCATTGAATGAACAAAATCCCATTGTTTGTTGGCTGCATATAATATAAATGAGATAACGCATAGTCCAATCATAATGGTATGTGTATACTTGGTTTTTCTACATAGATCTACTGTGACATGCATAAATAGTATGGCTGGCAGATACCATAGCGGTCCGTTGAGCGGTTCTGCATAGGAACTCTCGTGTTCGAACAGAAGTGCGCCTATGATAGGCTTAAGGGCCGTAAACAAGTCTGGCATGTTGCCATTAAGTATGTAATATCTGATAAACCAGTATGGATACACTATTATATTATAAATAAGGTATGGGAGAATAAGGCTGTTCCAGTATTTCTTCCAGTTTTCTTTGTCGCTGCCCCGGTCTTTTTTAAGGTATCCGGAAATGAAAAAGAAGATAGTAATGATGCAGGCTTGAAGATAACGGTAGTAGAACCAATCCTGGGATTGGGGCAGGTGACAGAACACCACAGTCATAACCGCAATGGCCTTCCCCCAGTCTATCCAGTTGATTCGCCCGTTCATTATTATTTGCAAAGCATGTCAAACTGGTATGCCCAGTTGTGTACAGGGTAAGTAGTTCCTTGGACGGTCATGATTTCTGTTTCGCCTTGAGAGTCTCTCAAATTCCCTCGTGGCCCGTGCAGACGGCCACTTTTCAACTTTTCACCGTTTACGGCATATCTAACTTTACAGTTTAATGGTGATTTGCTGCATTTTAGTCTTACGGTATCACCTTCAATAGACACTTGTGAGATAATGTTTTCTCCTTCCTTGTTGATGACGCTAAAGCCATAGTTGTCCGCCTTATTAACTGCGACAGTGTCAAAGACCAGTGGTGGGTTCGGAACTCTGAAACCGATAAGTACATCATTGCCTTCTGAAGATAGCGATTTGGGTATGAGACCATAAGTCTTTCCTCTTCCTCTGATAATGTTCATGACTGCTATGGCATCCAAATAGCCAATATGTTGTTGTCCAATGGCATCAATGTGAAGGTACTCTCGCATGAAATTATAGGGATATGTGGGGCCGCTTGCATCAAATAGGGAGTCCTCATTGATAAAGTCTACGATGGCTTGAGATGGTTTCATCTCAATGCAATCATAATCTGCCATGCTAAAATGGTCTGCAATTGAAACGGCATTAGTCTGATAACAGATCAAGTGTACATCATTCTTTTGATGGGTAATCACTTTCACCGCTCGGTTCAAGTCTGCATGCAATTGTCTGAGCGTTTCTTTATAATTTTCTTTAGTATATTCTCTGATGTCTGACTCTCCCTGCATCCAACAAATGGCAGGAACCTGAAACTCCCATCCTCTTCTTTTGGCTTGCATGTATGCCTCGTTGATGTCATATACAAATCTGGGATATAGAGTCGCCTGTTTTGTGAGATTTCGTATGGGTGATTCCCCCATACCTCCAGGGAAAATACAAATGATCGTATCTTCTCCGACTTGGGCGGCTAATTCTTCTGCCATTCTGTAGATAGATAGTTCAAAGGACCTTTTGTGGATTCCAAAGAATCTTTTGACGGTACGTCTCCATCTTTGCTCGGCATATCCTCCAAACTGATAATTTAAGTGCTCATTGACAATACGGCCATCGTATTTTATTCTTAAAGAATCAAAGTCCGTGATTCTTGTGGCCTCTTCTCCCAATGCCAGGCTCTGTCCATAGACGGGGATACAAAGGACCACTTTATGTCCATAATCTGTGGTTTTCTCTTTGATAAATAAATATGTATAGTATCCCAAGATTAGAATGACTACGACAACAAGCACTTTATAAATCCTTTTCATTGCAAAATAGTTATTTATTCAGTTGCAAAAATACAAAAAAAAGAAGAATTATTGAACTTATATCCGAATTATTTCATCAATTCAATAGTTTTTTGTAATTTTGTCCCAAACTATTGAATATATGAAGACCCTAAGAGAACTAAAGAAGTTAGCAAAGGTAGAATTGGATGTCCCAAAGATGAAGGTCGCTTTATTGGGGGATACGGCAACGCAATTGCTTGTCACGGCCATAAAGGGCGAGGCTGTAGACAGAGGGATAAACCTGGATTTGTATGAAGGAGAATATAGTCAGGTGGAACGCCAGTTGATGGATCCTACAAGCGAACTCTATGAGTTTGATGCGGATATCATCATTGTGTTCCAGTCAACACATAAGTTGGGCGAGTATCATAGTAGCCTGCCAATGGAGAATCAGGCTCTTCTCGCTGAAGAACGACTCTCTTTCATTGCCTCGTTGTGTGAAAATCCGTTGTTTGCCAATAAGAAACTGATTTATTTCAATTATCCGGAGATAGAAGACACTGTCTTTGGCAGTTATGCCAATAAGGTGGAGTCGTCGTTCTCTTATCAGGTTCGCAAACTGAATTTCGAACTGATGAATCTTGCAAGGCAGTATCCGAATCTCTTCATTTGCGACATTGCGGGGTTGCAGAATCTCTTCGGGCGTCAGTTTATGTTTGCTCCGAATGTGTATATGACTACCGAGATGGTGCTGAGTGTCAATGCTCTGCCATACGTCGCCTCAAGAGTCGTTGATATTATTGCTGCAATCAAAGGACAGTTTAAGAAGTGCTTGATTTTGGATCTGGATAATACCGTTTGGGGTGGAGTCATTGGTGATGATGGTCTTGAAGGTATTGAACTTGGTCATGGATTAGGCATCGGAAAGGCTTTTACGGAGTTCCAGATGTGGATTAAGAAGTTAAAGCAGCGTGGCATCATTATCTGTGTGACTTCGAAGAATAATGAAGATACGGCAAAGGAACCGTTCGAGAAACATCCGGACATGATTCTGAAGTTGGATGATATCGCCGTCTTCCAGGCCAACTGGGAAACGAAAGTAGATAATATCCGTACGATTCAGGGAATTCTGAATATTGGCTTCGACTCAATGGTGTTCTTGGATGACAATCCGTTCGAGAGGAATATGGTGCGCGAGAACATTTCAGGCATTACAGTGCCAGAACTACCTGAAGACCCAGCCATGTATCTGGAATATCTGTATTCATTGAATCTGTTTGAGACGGCTTCATACAGTAATGCAGACAAAGACCGTACTAAACAGTATCAGGTGGAGGCCAAACGTGTTTCTCTGTCCAAGACTTTTACCAATGAGGCAGACTTTTTGAAATCTTTAAATATGATTTCTACGGTTAGTGGTTTTACAAAATTCAATACACCTCGTGTAGCCCAACTTTCCCAGCGCAGTAATCAGTTTAACTTGCGGACTATCCGATATACGGAGGCAGATATCGAGAGTATGGCCCAGGATCCGGATGTTATCGATTTGAGTTTTACCTTGGAAGATAAGTTTGGGGATAATGGCCTGATTGCTGTCATCATCATGAAGAAACAGGATGAGGATACCTTGTTTGTGGATACTTGGTTCATGAGTTGTCGGGTGCTGAAGCGCGGTATGGAGAATTTTACATTGAATACGATGGTGGAGTATGCCAAAGCCAAAGGATATAAGCGAATCGTGGGTGAGTATATCCCGACTCCCAAGAATAAGATGGTGGAGATGCATTATCCCAATCTTGGATTCTCAAGGATAGAATCAGCATCCAATCAATATATGTTGGATCTGACGAGTTATATCCCCAAAGAATGTTATATTACTAAAAAGGAAGTATAAAAATGGACTTTACGATTGAACATATAGGCTATATCACTAAAAGTATAGAAAAAACCGCAGAAACCTTTAAGGTTTTGGGTTATGTTGCAGAGGATATCGTCAACGATGATACCCAGAAGACACGAATCTGTTTTCTGAGGAAGGAAGGTGAGGTCTCAATAGAATTAGTGGAGCCTTATCCTGAGAATGCCACGATGCAGAAGATGTTGAAGAAAGGCACGACTCCTTATCATACTTGTTATACGGTTCCTGATATTCAGGCCGTTTATGAACAACTGACCGATTTAGGATATGCTCCATTATTCACTCCCGTTGAGGCTCCTGCCTTTGATAACAGGTTAATCTGTTATTTCTGGAAAAACGACATTGGTCTGATAGAGGTCGTGGAGCAAGAAAAAGGTGAATAAATGTACTCACCTTTTTAGTTCTTCACAAATCTTTCTTGAATAGATCTCTGCACCTTTTCTGTTCAGATGGCCCAGATCGTAGAATAGTTCGGGATGTCCGACAAAGGTGGAATCTCTGTAGTGATCGATGAATGGAATCTGATATTTGGCTGCCAGTTCGCGGGGAATCCTATAGACATCTTTCTCGGAACAGATATACATGGGTGATACGATTAAAGACAGTTGGATGTTTTTTTGTTTGCAGTCTTTGATAAAACGTTCCAACAAGTCGATACGTTCTTGATCAGGAGGAAATGGATATTCCTCTGATTCCAATCCAAGTGTGTCTAATACACCATCAAGAGGCTTCCACCCTTTAAGACTCCTGTCCATATTACCCATTTTTCCTGCCAGCAAACTCGGAAGACTACCAGTATATCTATAAACCCATGACAGTTGATAAGACCAGTAATTGCCAGAACGTTTCAACATCTCATCACACTCTTTGCTCATGCCACAATAGGGCGCCAATGAACCTGCTCTTTCTTTACCGGAATATGGGGTGTCTTGAAAGTCACAGGGATGAACTTCAAAGATAATGGTCTTTGGCGTATAACGGGATAAGATATTACCTAATGTGCCATAATGGAAATAGATGTTCTTGATACCCCAGTCAGCCGCATTGTAGCAACTTGTGCCTAATTCCTTCTCAAAGATCAGTGGGGCGTAATGATGCAGACATCTGGAACTGCCCATGAAGAGTAGGGAATCTTCTGTACTTTCATTGGTATAACTGATCTTATATTCGTCTGTAGCGTTTGAGATGCTGTACAGATAACCTAATCCCATGCCCAAAACTCTGTCCATTACGAAAAACAGACAGGCGACAATAAGAATATGTAGTAATAATTTCTTCATCTTAGAATTGGAAATAGATAAACTGGTTATTGTCAAATACGCCAAAGAGCACGATAAAGATCATCTCCACAGCCACTGTCAGTTCCCAACGCCAACGCTCAGCCCACGATGGGAGATAAAGTTGTTTCTTGGGGAACCACTCCTCTTGGATATCCACGTAGATAAGTGCAACAGAACAGATGGCCGCATTGACCATCGTGCTCATATCGAAGAACAAACCTCCGTTCCAATGTGAGAATATACTTCCCCATACATGGAAGAACTCTGTCATGGAGGACGAGTGGAACAGCATCAGACCGAAAGTCACCACCAGATAGATGCCTATCATCTTGAAAACGTATGGCTGTTGGGGCCATCCTTTGGCATTGACTTGTATCTTCCTTTTCTTAAAGAACTGACCGTTAACCATTAAGGGAATGTACCACAGACCATGATATAGACCGAAAAGCAGGAAGGTCCAGTTGGCACCATGCCACATACCGATAAATGCCATATTCAGCATGATGGCCATAATCGTGCCGTTTGTACCCAGTTTCCTGAACTTGATGTTTAAAGGCAGGAAGACATAGTCCGTCAACCAACTGGTCAGTGACATGTGCCACCTGCTCCAGTAGCCTGCGATATCTGTGACGAAGAAGGGACGCTTGAAGTTCTCAGCCACCTTGAATCCAAGAATCAAGGCTACACCGATGGCCATCTCACTATAACCTCCAAAGTCGGCATACATCTGGAATGGATATAGTAGGGATGCGAAGATGATAGAGATGGCAGAATGGTGCTCGTAATTGTTCCAAATGGCACTGATATAGATGTCCAATCGGTCTGCTATGCACATTTTAAGAAACATGCCCCATAGTACTCTCCTGAAACCGACCATGAAATTGTCTGGGTTGAACAGCCTTACTTGGTTGACTTGTTTTAGGAAAGGCTTGGGCCGGTCTATCGGCCCGGAGAGGATGGTCGGGAAGAATGCGATGAAGTTGGCAAAACTGATGATGTTCTTTTCTTCAGAGATTTTACCGTTATAGATATCCAGCACATAACTCATTAACTTGAAAGTAAAGAAACTCAAGCCAATGGGAACAACCAGATTCAGAGTAGTCCAACTCAGATGAATGCCGATGCTTGAGGCTAATGTGGCAATGGACTCTGCAAAGAAATTAAGATATTTGAAATAGAAGAGTGCCCCAATGCCGATAACAACTCCGACGTTAGTTGTAATGGCTGCCTTACGCTCATCTTCCTTATCCAAATAGTAGGCTGTTCCTTTTCCCAATAACCAGAACGTCAAGGTGAGGATGACCAGCAAAACGGTCATCTTGATATCTACTTGAGAATAGAACCAATAGGAGGCAATTAGCAAAAAAATATTTTGCAGTTCTTTCTTCTTCTGGCACAGATAATAGATGGCCAGAACAATCAGAAAGAACCACAAAAACGCTAAAGAATTAACGACCATAATGGGCTATAATTTCTTTTCAATGCTGTCAATCAGGTCGCCGATATTCTCCCACGAGAGAATCTCTCGGGATTTGAACTCGATATCGAAAGCCTCTTCCATGGCGGCTACCAACTGGACATGACTGAGAGAGTCCCACTCTTCCACATCGTCAGCGGTTGTCTCGTCGGTTAATACCAGGTCGTCAAGTTCTAATTCTTCGCGGAAGATATCCTCTACTTTTGCTAAAATCTCACTTCTTTCCATATTAATATCTTGATATGATTACTTTCATTATGCAAAATTACGAATTATTTATTTATTCTCCAAATCTTAGTCGTTATTTCTTGCAAAATATTCCCTACAATTATAATGGCATGTCAAATTGAAAACACCAATTATGTATCGGGTATTCCTTTCCGTGAACTGTCAATACAAGTGAATCTCCCTGGGAGTCGCGAAGATTGCCCCGGGGGCCATGCAATCGACCACTCTTCATATACTCGCCGTTGACAGCATAGCGGATCCGACAGTCTTTTGGTGACTCTGAGCATAAAATGTGAATCAAATTATCTTGTAAATAGGCATTTGTGGCAATATCACAATTGTTGGGTGTGATGACACTGAATCCATAATTTCTGGCTTTGGCAACTTGTATTGTATCAATGACCAAAGGTGGATGAGGAATACTGAAACGGACAATCACCTCTTTATCCAGGCATTCAATTTTTGTAGGGATGAGTCCTCGCTTGTTTTTCTGATGTCTGATAATGTCTTGTGCAGCAAGAGCAGCCAAGATGCCATGCTTCATCTGCCCTAACCCGTCAATGTGTATGATTTCGTCTACACAGTCGTATGGATAGGTAGGGCCACTCGCATGAAAGATAGGATTGCCACGAATGAGTTCTAACTGGGTCTGGGCCACTTCTGTCTCACGACAATTGTATGTTAATGGCTGAAAGTATTTCGCCCTGGTTAGCGAGTTGGTTTGATAACAGATGATTTCAACATCTCTTTTTTGTCTGGTTATTTGCTTTACATCCTTGTTGATGTTGTTCACGAATTGAAGTAACAATTCTTTGTAATGATCTTCTGGATAACTGTTTACGTTGGTTTCTCCTTGCATCCAACAGAGTGCTGGCATTTCAAAACCCCAACCTCGATCTTTTGCCAATTGGTAGGCAGTTTCTATGTCATGAAGTAGTTTTTTGTATGGTTCTGAGTCTTTTCCCAATTCTGAAATGATTGTACCGTCTTGTCCTCCAGGAAAGATACAGATTAGCGTGTCTTCTCCAATGTTATCGGTTAGCCATCGGGCCATCGAATACACTGAAAGTTCATAGGAATGTTTCTGATGATGAAGCAATTTCTTGATGAACAACTTCATTTCGTCAGTGTCATAATAACCATACCTGTGATTCATGTTTTCGGTAACAATACGTCCATTAGCATAATTGGCTAAAGAGTCAAAGTCAGTTATTAGTTCCGCATCAACTCCCAATGCCAGACTTTGGCCATATACTGGAATACAGATGACGGTCTTATGTTCATAATGGTTATGACAGGATGCCAATCCAATAACAGCCAATATAGTGATGACGATTTTTTCTTTCATGGATGCAAAATTACGAAAAAACGAATGAAAAGCCAAAATAAAAATAATAAAATACTTTGGTGTATCACTTTTTTTTTCTACTTTTGCATGAAAATAGTTGGAATAATGAAAAGGGAAAGCAATTTTGAGGTTCTGAGAACTGTGGCCATGTTTTTCATTGTTGTCTATCATTGTCTCACACATGGTGTCGGAGATGGTTATGGCTTTAATACAGATTGCTCGATTACTCTTTCGAATTCGTTGTTTTCTGACTTTATGCTGGTTTTCAGTAGTATATCGGTGAATCTTTACGTGATGATTTCCGGTTATTTTCTTGTAGACTTGAATTTCAAGGCAAGTCGGATTGTAAGAACATGGTCTTATTCCTGTTTTTATTCTTTATTAATTACGGTGTTGTTTATGGCTTTGGCTGTAGTACCCTTTAATGCCATATCAGTGGGTAAGAGTATTTTCCCGATAAGTTCTGATGCCTATTGGTTTGTCACACAGTATATAGGTTTGCTTATTCTTTCTCCATTTTTGGCAATCTTAGCCCGTCAACTCACTTATCGGCAATACTCAGTCCTTTTGATGGGTGGTGCCATATTATGTCTCTCTATTATTCCAGATTTCCCTTTGGGTAAAAGGTTTTATGTAGCCCATGGCAATTCCGTATGGTCTTTTGCCTATTTGTTTATGATGGCAGGCTTTATCAAGCATCATCTTAAAACAGTTCCTATTGGGCGTTTGTCCGTGGTGGTTGTTTCGCTAACATTATTGATCTTTCTGTGTGAAGTTATTGGAGGATATAATAACGGAAGCATTTCTCTATATTGGTTGAATTATAATGGCCTTGTTTTGATGTTGTCAGTTGCCGTATTTGTATTAGTGCGCCAACTACAGATTCCGGAGAGAGGATTTTGGACTGTTCTCGTCAAAGCGGCACCATATACTTTTGGTGTATATTTGATTCACGACCATCTGCTTGTTCGTGACTGGCTGTGGAATACGTTGTCTTTATCTTCTTATTGTGACAAATGGCTATATCCGTTTATGGTTATTGGAATATGCTTTGTTATCTTTGTGGCTTGTGCGGTGATTGATGCTGTCAGAAAGAAACTCTTTGCAGTAGTGGGAATTGATAAGTTGATAGCAAAGGTTGACAGATGGACTTTTTAGTCATAGATGTCAAAACAAAAACCAATCTCCTTGGCCATTTGTAATACTTCCTGCGTCTTTTCGACAGAAAAAGCCTCAGGTATAGAAGAATGGGTGCCAAAGATGACGAATGCTTTCCTGTCATAGGCCTTCTGCAGTTTTTCATGCATCTTGTCTAAATCGGTATCTGGGCCTATTCCAATACGTCCATATTGGAACACATGTCGATCGGGATTAATTAAGGATGCACCAGATATCATCTTGCAGCCCTGTTGTGCAATCACATTTCTGATGGTTATGTTATTGCAACCATGGGGAGGAATGACTATTTTGATGATTTTCGCAGTGTCAAACCCTTGTTCGTGGAGTCTTTGATAACTATTTTGTATATCTGCCTCAATCTGTGAAGCATTCCACTTCCACCATCGTTCATGTCTCAGACCATGCAGCACAATACCAGCACCTTGACGTTGCCAAGACGCAAGCGAGTCTGCTACTTTTGGTTCCATCTTGTCGGCAATGACTGCAAAATAGGGTGGGATACCTACAGCATCTGCAATTTCTTTAACCTTAAACACACCTAACGTACTGTCATCGTCAATCCACATGGCATGGGCCCTGTCGTCTAATGAAGAACCATGCCATGCATCCAATAGTCCTACATATATGGTCTGCTTGGTTAGTTCGTTGCCAATAATGGGGGCACGCCACCAAATGATGATGGCCACGAGGAGAAACAGAGAGATGATAATCACAACTTTCTTCACGCTTTATTTATTGTCTTTTGTACCGAAATAATTGCTATATATAATCAGGTCTGACAGTTCTTGCGTTTCTGTTGTGACAGAGTTCTGATAATCTTTGTTGAGCAAGGTGTGTCCGAGTCCGCGCCATTTACTGTCGATTCCCATGATATCCATAATGGTTGTGTACACATCCAATTGGTTACATCCTCCTTGCCATGCATCTGCTGGATTGAAACCGCCATTGATGATGTATATAGGGATATCATCTGATATCTTACCCTCCATATCTAAATATCTTGCACGGGCATCATGGTCAGCAACAATGATGATCAGGCTCTTGTCATAGAGTCCTTTGGCTTTCAGGTCTTCGAGATATTTCCCAATCTGCATATCGAAATAGTGACAACTGTTCAGGTAGTTCTTGTAACGCTGAGGCAAGTTCTTGTTTGTGACCTCAAACCCGTGCTTCTCGAAACTTTCGTATGGCTGATGCATGGACATCGTCAGTATCAGAGAGAAGAAAGGCTGTGGAGTTGTGTCATCTTTAGATGAGGCATAATTAAAGATCATGCCGTCCGTCAGAAAACCATCATTCTCAGGATCGACCTCCGCTTGATAGTCTATCATAGAATACAGACTTTCAAATCCGTATGCCTCAGTCATAGGCTGTTGTTCCCACAATGTCGGGTTGGTGGGAATTAGAGTATAGGATTTGAGATCAGGAGAAACCTTCTTCATTTGTTCTGGCAGACCAATGATGGTGTCGCGCTTGGCTTTGCTGACGGTTATCTCGGAATGTAATGGTAACAGACCTGCCATATAGATAAACTGACCGTCTGCAGACTCACCGATAGACACATTGGGGCGCATGTGGCCGTTGTAATAGACGGTACTGTCATGTTTGAGTTTATTCATGTTCGGGGTAATTTCCTTTCCGTCAACAACCAAGTCGGAAGTGACGGACAGGTATGACTCTACTAAAATGAAAATGATATTTCTGATACTGTCAGGGGCGGTACGTCCTGTCACTCTCAGGCTATGGTCCGAATAGGCCTTCTCTATCTCTTCGATTTGTTCTTTTGTCAGTTTAATCTCTTTCTTTCTAGTGAGTTGGTCCACCACAAGTTTTCGGAAGAATCCCTTATGGAATACCGTCCAGTTGGGCCACATGGCATCCATCTTTTCTGGAGTGAACATGGTCTTCTCAAGGGCGTAAACCACACCATAATGTGGATGGAAGACATAAAGAGCATGTGCGAACACCCCAAGTGCCGCACAAATGAGCCATGCAAGAACAATTGTTTTTAGACTCTTACTGGTTATGTTATTCTTTCTGCTACGGATAAATAGCCAAAAGAAAAAAATAGCCATAACAAGATAAAAAAGGTCTATAGCATGGAATTCCGCCAACATACTATTGATGACGGAAGTGTCAGACAGGTTACCTGCCTGACCCATGGATGACCAGTTCAGATACTGATGAAAGAATCTGGCATAGAAAGCATTGACAAATGACCATATTAATGTAATGACAAATGTGATCGCAAGACTGGCTCTCACTCTTCTTAATGTAATGAGCCATGAAACCAAAAAGATCACGGTCACATCCAAAAGAGATGCAATCAGATTGTCTACTACTGACGACTTGAAACATCCGACCTCCAATCCTATCGTTTGTAAGAAGTAGTGATGAACAAACAGAAGGTTCACAACTGACATTATGAACAATGTCAGAAAAACTATGTTTATGTACTTTGTTAGTTTTCTCATATTACAGTTCATATTTATAATGCAATTATGGGTCACTCCCTTATCATCCAAAGGGCGAAGAATTGATCATAGACACTGTATTCGCCATTCTCTAAAGTAACCAAGTCCTTGTCGAGTAGGGCTTTCAATGCAGACGATACACTGCTTGCCGATTGTAGATGATGCTTTTGGACAAAGGCGGCGCTTAACACGTTTTTGGCAGTACCTTCTTGGGCAATGGCCCGAAATACGTTGCGTTGTTTCTCGGGCATCTGACTCAGTTGGGTCTCAAAGTTGTCTGACAACATGTTTAGAAGATAGTTGATGGCTTCGTCCACAAGACTCATGTCACATGTCTTGCCATTTTCGGTAAATAGGTAGAGCACGTTCATCATTCGTTGGAGGCACTGGGTGACACCATTGAAGCGATGATAGACCTCTTCAATTACACTAGCCTCAATGCCTTTGCCGTTTTTCTTGAACAAATGAAGGGCGAATTCTTTGTATTTCTCAATAGAAATAGGTGCGAGCCCCATTGTTATGACTGATTGATAGAATGGACGTGTAGGCGAAGTGAATATCTCACTCATTAGATGTCTTTTCGAGCCTGCAAATAAAAACGTGGCATTAGGACAGCGCTGTATATGGGTACGAAGTGTTGCCTCAACGTTCTTGCCGTCAGGGTATTCTGTAATCTTTTGGAATTCGTCAATAGCCACGATACAGGGTTTGTCTGCAGCGTTGAGATATCTGAAAATCTCGTCAAGTGTAGTTGAGGGGTTGGCCACATTCCCCAGACCAATTCCCCATACAGGATTACCATTGATGTCGAATGATATCTCCTGTTGAAATGATTTGATGGTTGACACAAATCCTTCCCATATTTTTCTGCCCTTGGGCTTCAGTTCCTCCAAAATGGCTTTTCCAAAGACAAGAACAAAGTCTGCCAGAGAACTGGTTGCATAGATGTCTATCAGAAACGTGTAATAGTGGCTCTTTATCTCCGGCTGATTGAAGGTGTGGTGAATCAGGTCTGTTTTTCCCAGACGACGTGGGGAGATGAGAGCCATATTGTTGTCATTGGTGAGCAGTTGCACCAAGTCTTTGGTCTCTTTTTTGCGGTCGCAGAAGTATTCTGGTCCTGCATAGCCTTTTGTAACAAACGGATTTCTCATGCTATTTATGACAATTGAATTCTGCTGCAAAAATAGTAATAATAGTTGGAATTTCCAAATAAATTATCGTAAAGATGATTATTGTGTTTGCAATAATTGCAAATATGATAATTCTGATGCGGTTTTGGACATGCCCCAACGGTACACTTCCTCAATGATAGGGATAGAAACACGATGATTATGGGCGGTTTCGACGATGAAGCGCATGCCATAGGGGAAGTCTTCGGTGAAGTAGCGGCTGGAGAAATCGGGGACGAATCTGCCAGACACCTCTTTCATCGGAGAATAGATGCCTTGGAAGGCCTTGATGGATTGGAGTTTGTAAGTCAGGGACTCTGCATCTGTACTCTCATAATAGTCAAGGACAGTGGGAATACAACCATGCTTCAGTCCGAGGACTTTTAACAAATTCTGAAACTCTTCGTCCATTTGTATCAGTAGGGCTGAGGCTTCAATTGTCCATTCTGCATAGAATTGTGGATTGCGAAGGTAGGTGATACCAGGCTGCCAATCTTTCCACATGGTATAGAGACGGGAGGGGTGGAGCAGGGGATTGCTGTTTGAGAGACTCACTTCGTAATAACTGTCAAGCAGTGTGACAGGTTTTTCAAAGAGTTGTTCTATCTGTAGGCGAATTGGCTCCTTGGCCTCAGTTTGCTCGATAACCACACTTAATGTCTCTTTGTAACCTTTCAGTTCTGCCCGATGGCCATATTCTATGGTGCGTGAGATAAAGGGTACGCGCTGGAATCCGAAAAGAGGAGTGTCTGGTGGCAATACCTTGAAGGCCTCGAAAAAGAATCCTGTACTTGAAACCACGGTTCCCACAATACTGCCAATAGGCAGAAATGGCTTGATCTTTTCGAGTTCTTCGTGGATTGCATAACCAGGTAGACAGATCAAAATGATATCTGCCTGTGGAATCACCTCACGTGGTTCTGAAGTGACAGTTGCCAACTTTCCTATGAAGTTGCCATCTGGAGCCACGATTTCCAACGACTTTCTCCAAAGTATGGGTTTCGTCGTCAGAATTGACACTTGGTGCCCTCTGTTTGCCAGAAATCCGGCACAGACATGTCCGAGGTTGCCGCCCCCACAGATACAGATATTCATTTTTCCAATTCTTTTAATCCTTCCACTAACCTCGTGTTATCCTCGTGGTTGCGGACGGCAATGCGCATATATTGTCTTCCATCGAGGCCAGGCTTGTTGCTGCAGTCGCGAGTTAAAATGTTGTGGGTCTTCAGCATATAGAGCACCACCTCATTGGCCGTATAGGGGGGCAGGATCTCACAGAGGAAATAGTTGGCCTGTGATGGCATCACTCGTAAGTAACTGATACTTCTGAGTTTCTGTTCAAAGTCGGCACGCTCTTCAAGGAACTTCCCACAGGCTGTCTTGTAATCCTTCTCGTACTTGTTGTATATCTGCATGAAGAACTCGGCGAATGAGTTGAGGTTCCAGATAGAGACTTGTTTCTTCAGTCCGGCAATCAGTTCCTTATCTGCTGATGCCAGTATACCAAGACGGATGCCTGGTACACCGAATGACTTCGAGATACTCTTCATCACAATCAGATGCGAATACTTTTCCAATATTTCATCGCTGAGCAGGGAATTGTTCTCCCAATCCTCACTGAAATCTACGAAACTCTCATCAATCATCAGTCGGATGCCCTTCTTTTGACTCCAATCGCAGAGTTTGAGTAAATCGCTCTTGGGGATGAAATTTCCTGATGGATTGTCTGGATTAATAATTAATAAGGTGTCAATAGGATTTGCATTAAAGAAATCCATCAGTTCCTGCGCCGTATAGCGATAGGTGTTGTCTTTGGGAATGAATGTCACTAATTGCTCCTGTGGCAAGCGGTTCGGATATTCTTCGAAAGTAGGACGGATGGTGCCAACCTTGCCAGAAATACGGTCCATCAATGCCTTGATGAGTTCCGCTGCCCCATTGCCAGGGATGATATAGTCCTCACTGACTCCAAAACATTTGCTGGCAATAAGGGTGTTGACCTTCATGCCTGAAGGATATTGCGTCAATAACGTCTCGAAATTCGCCTTCATCTCGTCCATTACTCGAGGGGTGGGAAAATAAGGATTCACCAGATAACAGAAATCGAGCATCTTGGAGAAACGCCAGAAACCGCCAAAGCGTCCGTAGTACTTCCGCAACAAGTCTTTCTCATCGGCAAAGAGGGCTTCGGCGATGTCGAGATCCTGCTTGTCGTCTATCTCGTACCATTTCTCATTGGTGATTGGCAAGGCCTTCAGTTCATGACTATTCAAGAAGGAGATGATGCGCAGCACGTTCTCATAATACTCGTTGTTGCCCACGGCCTTGGAGTAGGCTTCGAGGAAAGGCACGTATTTGGTCTGCGAGAACGCACGACTGAACTTGTAGATATTTACCGTCTTGTAATAACTGCTGGCCTCGTTGTAATCGAAAGCCGCCTTCGGCACGAAGTTCACGATGTTGTTGTCATTGTCAAGGCGCACCATCGTACCGTCCATCCATTGCTCGTACTTAGCCACAAGTGCGAGGTTGGGGTAGGGGTTCTCTGTTAGTAATCGCAACATTCCCTCTTCAAAGATAAGGTCACTCTCCAATAGAAGTGTGTCGTCCTCCTGCATCTGTTGTTTGGCCAGTGCCAACGAGTAGATGTTGTTCGTCTTGTCGAAGATGGGGTTCTCTACGTACTCGATATTGAGCCTTTCGTCGTAGCGATGCCCAATATAGTCGATGAGGTTCTGAGCCTGATAACCCACCACGATGACAACTCTTTTCATATCCAACTCAGCCAGTTGTCCTAGCATCCTGTCGATGAGGCGCACCCCATTCACAGGCAACATGCACTTGGTGTTGTCCTTCGTATATTCTCCCAGCCGGCGTCCCATGCCTGCTGCTAATATAATTGCTTGCATATCCTTTTCTTCTTATTTTTGTGCAAAAATAACATTTTCTGTTGGAATATCCAAGAGTTCCGTCTTTTTTCTGTAATTTTGCATCCAAATGAAGTCAAAGACCATCTCACAATATGATGTCATCAGTGCATTACGGTTGCCACTGATTATACTTGTCACCTACGCCCACAGTTATGGCGGGGTCGCAGAAGGGTATAGTATACTTGAATGTGGGTGGGATACCTATGAGGTACTGAAGATTGTTGTGAGCCAGACATTGGTGAAGGTGGCCATGCCCACGTTCTTTGTGATGTCGGGGTATCTGTTCTTTGCAAATGTTGAGAAGTTCAACAAGGAAATATATTGGCAGAAAATATGGCGAAGGATTAAGACGCTACTGATACCATATATCATCTGGAATCTATTGATGGTGGTTAAAATGAAGACTTTCAACCTTAGCATCTTTTGGGAACCTGCCAATATGCCGCTCTGGTTCCTGCGTGACCTGATGATAGTCTCGGTATTAACACCCATTGTGTATATAGGAGTCCGAAAATTGGGTTATTGGATCTTTGTATTGCTTCTACCCATATATCTCACGGGTATCTGGGCTATTCAACCAGGCCCCAATCCATACGCCATCTGTTTCTTTACGCTCGGGGCACTCCAAAGTATCCGCAAAATGGAACTCATCGATACCTGCAAACGATTCGAAGTGCCCGCCTATCTTCTTTCAGCAACATTCGGCCTTGCGATGATTCTGACTTATCACACTCATATCTTCCCGCCACTGATGCTTTGTTTCCGGGTAGTGAGTGTCGTGGCTGTCTTCTGTCTGGCCTATCGGATTCTTTCACGAACCACCATGCGTATTCCTAAGACTGCCAGCGATGCGTCCTACTTTATCTACCTGTCACATTACGTGTTCTTCTTTTCATTCATCGATACAGCCTTCTTTTCACTTTTGGGCATGTCCACGCCAAGCCTATGCATGCATTATCTCTTCTGCCCACTACTAAAAGTGGCCATCTTTGTAGCATTTTACTACCTATATAGAAAGGTCATAGTTTACAGATAAATAATTGCGAAGAAGGAGGCGAGCCAGCCGAGGATGCAGAACTGGATGAAATGATCCTTGACAAGTGACTTTGTGGGGCTGCCGCTCAGACCGAAGACAATCATATTCTGGAGATAACGCAGCAGACCTGCCAGTACCCAACCTGAAGTAAGATAGACGTATCGGGTGCCCATTCGTTCAATAACCTCCGGCGACATCGTATACATGATATAGCAAACCATCGTCACCGAGGCAACAATGGCAGTGGCCTCGTTGATAAAGGTCTTGTTGTAGCCCGTGATGCTGACACGGGGTTTGATGCCAGTCTGTTCAAAGATGCGATAATCATCATTACGTTTGGAGAGTGCCAGAAAGAGAGTCACAAGGAACGTCATCATTACCAGCCAATGACTGACCCAGATATCAACAACCAGACCACCTGCCAATACGCGCATCACAAAACCGATGGCAATGATTGACACATCGAGAATAGCGATTTGCTTAAGTTTGATGCAGTAGGCAATATTCATCAACCAGTAGCCACCTATTATTATATATAAATAAGGTGTATTGATACTCTTGGCAAATGGAAGAAGCATAAAGGCACCCACAAGACAGGCAATCATCATCACATAACCGCCCTTTACAGAGACCTTTCCTGATGCTATTGGACGCTTACATTTCTTTGGATGCTGTCGGTCTGCCTCGACATCTCTCAAGTCGTTGAAGCAGTAGATGCTGCTGGAGATGAGACAAAACGCCACAAATACGATAGCCGTCGGCACGAAGTATTCCGCCTTCAGCAGATTGTTGCTGAAGAAAATCGGCGCAAAGACGAAGGTATTTTTAAGCCATTGCAGCGGACGGAGGAGTTGGATATAGTGTATCATCTTGTTCATGATCTTGGTGATATGACTGCAAAGATATATTTTTTTTCTGAAACGGCCAAACATGCCTGACGAATTTTATTCTTACTGCCACACAACCACCATCTTTTTTTGTTTGTTTTGCGTTGGGATGAACTATAGGATTATTGGAATGAGTCGTTCGGATTGTGCATCTAGAAGATACATCAATTCTCAAAAAGTTTAATTCCTCTATACATCTGTACATTATTTGGCTATCTTGCTTAAAATCAATAGTATACATAATGTATAGTGATTAAAAATATTTCATGGCTATACATATATTGTTAAATTTTAAGTTGTTTTAATGTAAATACTTTATCTAACTATTTAAAATACAGCAAGTTCCTTAATAGTTTTAATATTTGAAACATTTTGTTTCCAACGATGAAACACCTTGTTTCATAGGCAAAAACAAAGTGTTTCCATGTGTGCCTATATATGTGAAACAATATCAGAATCTGTCGTTCTGATTATCTGAACAAGGCAAAATGATAGGGTTTACCACAGTTTGTGTATAGACGTATTAATGATTTGAAGTTCTATACATTAACTAATATTCTGTATATGAGTTTATTATAGGGAAAATGTAGGAATGTATAGGTAAATCAATAATTTCTAATAAAGAATTTTGATTTTACAATCGTTCGCATTGTGCATTGTATCTTATGGTATACATAATAAAGAACCACGAAAATCGCCACTTTCACAAGCGGACAGATTAGATAATGGATGCACAGACTGGTTATAAACGTTTGAACGTGAAAAAAGATGAAATAATTTTGTTTGTTTTCAAGAAATCACTAAATTTGCAGAAAAATAGTGAGATATGGAAAGATTTTTTAATACAGCAGGGCCGAATAACATAGAGGATAGTTATACGCTTAACCCACTGGCACGATTTGATTTGGATGATATAATGACGCTTATTCAGCAAAAACGTTATTTTGTTCTCCATGCTCCTCGGCAGACAGGTAAGACCTCTTGTATGCTGGCCCTTCGTGATTACCTGAATGCTGCAGGTGATTACATTGCTGTCTATGCCAATGTTGAAGGAGGTCAGGCATCACGAAATGACATTCAGAGCGTCATCAAGTCAATGGTGGACACATTGGCTTTTGAAGTTGATTCCATATTGAATAGTTCCCTAGCGGAAGATTTATGTAATACCATACAATCTGTTGGCAGAGATTCAATGCTGTCTATTTTTCTATCGAAATTGTCAAATATGTTGCCTAAGCCATTTGTCTTGATTCTTGACGAGATAGATGCTTTGGTGGGTGATGCCTTAGTCAGTGTTCTCCGTCAGATTCGCTCAGGTTATGCCAATCGTCCTAAGAACTTTCCTCAAACTATTATTCTTTGTGGTGTCCGTGATGTTCGAGATTATCGCATAGTACTTTCCAATCAAGATATTGTGACAGGCGGTTCTGCCTTCAATATCAAGGCAGAATCATTAAGACTGGGTAATTTCACGAAAGAAGACATCCATGAACTCTATATGCAACACACCAACGAGACTGGTCAGAAGTTTGATGAGGCCTGTTACCCATTGGTCTGGGATGCTACAGAAGGACAGCCTTGGTTGGTGAATGCATTGGCTCGTGAAGCAACGTGGAGTATGAAAGAGAATCGTGATCGTAGTGTCGTGATTACTCCGGAAATCATGTACAAGGCTCAAGAGAATCTGATCTATCGTCGTGATACACATATTGATATTTTGATAGACAAACTGAATGAACCACGTGTAAGAAGGGTCATTGAGCCGATTTTGGCGAATAGTGATGAGGCCGATGATAGTTTGGTTCCTAATGATGATGTGCTTTATGTCCAGGATATGGGACTTATAATGGTCGAGAAGGGGAAACCCCGCAGAATTGCCAACGGTATCTACCGTGAAATCATTCCAAGAGAACTGACTTGGAGTACCCAGAATTTTCTTCCTCAGCAGCCTCAATGGTATCAAAATGCCGACAATAGCATCAATATGGAAAAGTTGTTATTGGATTTTCAACAGTTTTTCCGTGAGAATAGCGATGCCTGGATAGGTAAGTTTGATTATGCTGAGGCGGGACCTCAATTACTATTGCAATGTTTCTTGCAACGGATTGTGAATGGAGGAGGATACATCGATCGTGAATATGGTCTTGGCCGTAAAAGGACAGATTTATTGATACGTAAGCCTTTGACGGAGGGTTATGGGGGGCCAGTACAGCGTATAGTCTTAGAATTGAAAATCAAACGTGGTGCTTTGGATACTGTGATTAATGATGGACTGCGTCAAACTGCCGAATACATGGACAGAGTGGGGGCTGTGGACGAGGGACATCTCATTGTTTTTGACCGTTCAAAAACAAAAACGTGGGAAGAACGCATCTGGCATAAGAAATACGAATACCAAGGATACCAAATCATGGTTTGGGGAATGTAAAAAAATATCCTTCTAAATTAAGGTATCTACCATATTAGGGCCTCGTAAAACTGTGACTCGAACCAGTGTTCTTATGGCTATTTGGCTATAACCCTTATTTTTGATGGAATCTTTCTAAAAAGTTGGCGATTACTCTTCCAATTTTCTCAATATTATAATAATGTCTTCGAGTCCATCCTATATTAAACATAAATGATGTTGGAGGATAGCATAAAGTGAAAAAAAAGAATGAGAGGAACAATCTTCCTTTTTTTAGCGAAGTTGTAATAATACGTTTTCTTAATTTCATTAATGGCTGAAACTCTTCATTCTCACAATGATATTTATTATTTAAGTGAAATGCAACAATAAAAAATCTGAAAAAATGGATCAGACTATCTGCAAAGAGATCACTATATGTTGAATCTAAAATAGTATTACCTATATAATTGATACTTCTCATATGTGTGGAAACATTTTGCCTATTCTCAGCTGTATTAATTATGGAGTTTGGATGATTGTTTTCATAAATGTATGTTAAGTAAGGAATCACGAGTGCATTATTAATATTTTTAAACAGAAAATATGCCCATGGTGTATCTTCATATATTATGCCTTCGTGGAATTTGTTATTCTTTACAATATGAGTTTTAATTAATTTGTTCCATGCAGAACCTGAGACTATTTGATTGTTGAGAAAAAACTTTCGAATTTGATAATTGTCTAATTGCATTTCTTTTGTTAAACAATCAGGGAATATACTTTTCTCTTTTGTATCATATCTGAGTCCGATTATCATATCTATTTCGGGATTCTTATGCAAAGCTTGTACAAACCTTGAAATAGAACAAGTAGGCAACCAATCATCTGAATCAACAAACATGGCATAATCTCCATGTATAGCATTTATTCCGGTATTCCTTGCAGCAGAAAGGCCTTTGTTCTCCTGATGTTTCAAAAATACAAAAGTAATATTACCTTGATAATTGTCTACTATTGAATGGATAATTGATATGCTATTATCTGGAGAAGAATCATCCACAATAATACACTCAAGAGAAGCACTACCATCATCTTGATCAATAATAGATTCAATACATTTCCTAACGTACTGTTCAACTTTATATACAGGTATAATAATAGAAATAATCATAAATATTAAAGCGTTATAATTTGAGCTTTTAATGTTTTTATGCAAAAATACAGAATCAATCTTTAGAAACAGACAAAGTACGTTGGTTTTTATTTATAATTAACTTATTTCCTTATAGTTCAGAACTGCTACGTCAGTTTTTTATGAAAAAATTTGGTATTGTTCCTATAAATCACTAAATTTGCAGATAAATTGGATCGTTAATATAAAATGGGGAAAACATATCGCTATGATTTGGATCTGCTGAAGGGGATGGCAATCATTGCTGTTGTGCTTTATCATGCAGGTTGGTGCAAGAGCGGTTATCTTGGAGTGGATGTTTTTTTCGTTATTAATGGCTATCTTGTTGTACCCAAAGTCCTGAATGAAATTGCTGAAGGAAGATTTGGATATTTTAGGTTCTTAGAGAAGAAAATTTTCCGTTTGTTGCCATCGGTTCTGCTTGTGAGCCTTTTTGCTTTATCTATTGGATATGTCGGTATGTTGCCTAACGATTATCGCTATCTGAGCGAGGAGGTATTTGCTAGTTCTGTTTTTATGAACAATATGCTTCAGGCTATTACTACACAGAACTATTGGGCAGCAATATATCACAAAATACTGATGCACACATGGTTTTTGGGGGTTCTTTTCCAATTCTATATCGTATTTCTATTATTTGTGATGCTATTCCGAAAATGGTTAGATAAATCCCTATTGATATTGACTATACTTTCATTATTATGTTATCTCATCCCTATTGATACCATTGGAGATAAATATTACCTCTTGCCATACCGATTTTTTGAATTAACCATTGGAGGCCTTGTATCTTTAAAAAGTTTCAAGGTGTCAAAGTCATATTATGGTTATTTCTTCCTAATTGGGCTGTTGTTTATGATTTTTTGTGGTTCCTTTACGATAGGAGAAAGGGCTATGCCATATAATCTTGAGGGAGGAACAAATACTATACGTGAGAGCGTTATGCCTCGTGAGGTGATTCTTTTGTTGACAGTATTATGTTCAATTCTTTTTATTATCACTAATAATCAAACAAGTAAGATAACATCTTTTGCCCAAAAATCCATGCTTTTATCTCCATTGGGAAAGATGAGCCTAAGTGTCTTTCTTTGGCATCAGCCACTATTCGCCTTTTATCGTTATTTTTATGCTGACGAATTGTCGTTCATAGTATTGTTAGGAATACTTGTTGTTGTTTTTTTGCTATCGGTCTTTACATATTATTTAATAGAAAAGAAAATCCGTATAAATATAGCGTCTCGGATTTGCCTATTACTATCATTTATTATTGTTAGTAGTTTTGCACTTTGGATATATTCTCAAGGTGGAGCCGTAAGAGATGTTCCTGAACTCAATATTACAAAAGGTTCATATGATCCTGATGTGTTTGAGCGATATACAGATCGTGTTTATCAATATGACCATGACTTTTTATTAAATAATAAAGGAAAGAAGATCCTTATTATAGGAAACAGTTTTGCCCGTGACTTTGCCAACATCCTCCTTGAATCGTCTTTTGCTGATAGTATCCAAATTTCGTATCATAATAATTTTGGTGATTGCCCAATAAGCCGAATTCGTCAGTGTGAGCGTATTTTTTTCTTTGGTTGGAAGCATCAAGTGCCTGAAATAGTCTGGCAAAACCTCAGACCTGATGCAGAGGTTTGGGGCATTGGAACCAAAAATCATGGCACGAGCAATGGTATCTTTTTTAAAAATCGTTATCATGAAGATTATTATGCTCAACGGACATTAATCAATGAGGATTTCCATACAGTCAACCGTCTACTTCGTGAAGAATGGCAGGCACAATATGTCGATTTGCTTAATCTTTCATTACGACCTGATGGAACAGTCCCAATCTTTACTCCTGATCACTATTTTATCACTTATGACTCCCGGCATCTTACACCATATGGCGCATTTTTTTATGCAAAATTGATTGTTTTTCCCCAAATGAAACATATAATATGAATAGGTTAGAATGTTCAACTTTACGTTGTATTGCTATAGTAAGTATTATGCTTCACAATTTCTGTCACTGGTTACCAGGGGCTGCACCTGAAAATGAGTTTTCTTTTAGTTTAGAACAATATTATTACTTTTGGAATTCTCTGCTTGGAAAGGATTTTATAATTCAAATATTCTCATTCTTTGGTCACTTGGGCGTTCCGGTATTTGTATTCTTAACAGGATATGGTTTAGCTCAAAAATATGATAAAATGGAACAATTAGAGTGGAAATCTTTTCTGTATAATCATTGGAGAAAGTTGTTTATACCACTGGTCGTGGGTACGTTCGTCTATCTTTTTGTTATGTATGTTATAGAAGGGCATCTCGTCTGTTCTGTCTCTCGTATTATTGCACAATTAACAATGTTCCTTAATTTCATATCGCCAATGCATCTTTTGCCTATGCCATATTGGTATTTGGGTATGACGATGCAACTATATATAATTTACTTGTTGTTTGTGCATAGGCATCCATTAACACCGCTTCTGCTATTGACAATCGCGTCCTTAGTCTTTATGGCATGTTTTGTGGGTTTTCCTCAGGTAGTGGTTGTATCCAAATTTAATTGTGTCGGATGGTTGGCTCCTTTGTGCATTGGAATAGCATATTCGAGATACCAAGCAAAAGTTCATGTTGAGAGGGGATGCTGGCTGATGGGATTATCGTGTTTATCGTTGATACTTGTCCTTTTATGTGGATTTAATTACTACGCTTGGTTGTTGACACCCTTGTTTGTTGTAATCTTGGCTGTTGGAATAGTTAAGTACATTCCAGTTCTTTTGCAGCAAAGAATGGATTATATAGGAAGGAATTCATTATATTTTTTAATAGTTCATCCGATAACTCGAGAGTTGATAATGCCAATTGTTCCTATTATTAGAGGACATATAGGAATGATACTATATCTCTTTACCACATTTTTTGTAGTATATGTATTCTTATTGGTTAAAAATAAATTCTGGTGATGAATATACGAAACAAATATAATGCTATTGATGTCATGAAATTATTTATGGCATTTTTGGTCGTTGGAATACATGTGGGAAGTTCATTTGATACTTTATATCCTGTTGGAGTATGTTTCATTTTAGAAATGGCAGTCCCTTTCTTTTTTGTTTGTTCTGGTTTCTTTATTCAAAATAAAATTGAAAAAACAGGTAATTGTATGATTGTTTTGAAACAAAGTTGTAAAAGATATCTTAAACTATATCTTCTCTGGCATATTGTATATTTCCCCATTGCACTAAGGTTTATATTTGCAAGTAACCATGATATATTTGATAATTTTTTGTATTGTCTTCGCAGGTTTCTATTTGTTGGTGAATATTTTTATTCATGGCCACTTTGGTATCTTCATGGCCTAATCGTATCAATTATATTTGTTTTCATGTTATATAGATGTCGATTGTCATTAGTCCAAATATGGATTATAAGCGTTTTGATGATGCTAATTGGTTATTTTGTAAAAAATATTGCGAAGTATCAATTTGATATTTCAATAAAGGAAGTATGCCAATCTTTAATATATCTTTTGGGTTCTGCAGATAGAAATGGGCCATTTAGGGGATTCGCATTGGTTTGCACTGGTATGATGATTCAAAAATATTCAAGTTTTATACGACATAGGTATGCTTTAGGAATATTGTGCATTACAACATCATACATATTATACATTAATAATCTCCCTTATTATTTGTTGTTTAGTGGCTTTGGAATATTTATAATAGCATCATCAATTTTCCTTAAGGATAATCCATGTTATTTTTCTTTTCGAATTCATAGCACTTTAATTTACTTCATACATATGTATTTTGTAGTGTTTACTCACATGCTTCTGAAAGAAACTATTATTTCTGTTATTAATGTTTATCTGATTTGGATAGCCGTATCCTTTTTTACATGGATAATATCAATTTTGATAAACAAACTAAGAAAAAAAGAAAAATACCTTTGGATTAATAATTTTATCTGATACTATGTATTTTTATGTCAATTCCGTTTATGGGTTGTACATGTCCTCCCAAACTATATTTATACTTTTCGTCTCCTACACCAAAGTCAATTGAGTTCACATCTCCCAAATCAATATGATAATTGATTAGATCAAAAAGAGAAACAAAGCCTGGTGAATATTTGGAATATTCGGAATTAACTCCTGCAGCGAGAACTAATATCTGTCTGTGATCCTCGTCAAGAATATAGAAAAAGAAAGAACATAGTTCGTCACCGTCATAGGTTGTAAGGAAATGACCATCAGAAAACGTGTAGAATGGAAGGAATGATTTGAATTGAAAAGTCAGTTTCCTCATTATTGTGTACTTTAACTTTCTTAATGGGGAAATATTCTTGAATTTTTTGCCAAATCTTTCTTCTCTTATAGTCCAGCATTTGTCTCTGTCAACATTCTTGTCATCAAACAAAACACGGATATTGATACCGTCTTTTTTTTGGCGGTTATGGGCTGTACGAATGTTTTGACGAGTATTCTTGCTTAAGATGGCTTTATAGTCATCTTGTGTCTGTGGTAATTTGAATGCCACAGATGTACCAACCCCTAACTCATTTACTTTTTTGTGTTGGCGAAAGAATATGAATGTTTGAGCATCTTCTTTAAGTGATTCTAAGAAGAACCTTTTTACTTTATATTTACTTGAAATACTGTTTAGAAGATAGTTGACAGCATCGTGATCAAACTCATCATATACAAAATTTAAGTAATCACTCCAACTTGATCGACCTAATATGTAAACTCCTTTTTTGTTTACAAGTTTAAATGTATGGAGAATGATCCATAATGGTGCTATAAGAACTGGCGTTCCATCGTTTTTAACAGTTGCATATACAGAAACGTATTGCTTAGTGTCTTCTGGAACATATTGTTCGTTGAGCATCTTATACCATGCATAGGATTGGTATATGGTCATGTCATGTCCCTTTTGCAGTTGCTCCCAATCCTTTTGGAGTTGCGGGAACTGTTTCTTGTTATAATAATCGATAGAATACATTTTCTGTTTTTTATTATACAAAAGTAGTGTTTTTTTTATTTTAACGATAGACTTTGGCTTTTATTTTAATTTCTTTTAATTATTTATGGGGATTTGCAAATATATCAAAAATGGGAAAAGAAAACTAACTTAATTTGCGTAGTCTTTATAAGAATTGACTACTTTTGTAGTCATAAAATGACGAATACAATATGAATTTGGTTAAAAAACTATTTAAGAAAGACGATAACTTTGGTGTGATAGTTAGTCAAAGTCGTGATTTCGATATGATTGGAGTCCAATACTTTGGCCAAGTCCTTAGGCTTGACATCGATAATCTGCTGAAGCCCAAACCTTTACTTACTCAGGCAGACCCATTTCTGTTTGTTAAGGGAGATACACTTTTCCTTTTTTATGAAAGTGAAAGGTCTGGAGATCGCGGAGAGATACGTATGATGAAGACTTCAGATTTACAGAAATGGTCTTCTCCGGTTACCGTTCTTCGTGAGTCATTCCATCTCTCTTTCCCGTTTGTTTTTGAATTCCGTGGAGGTATATATATGATTCCTGAGTCACAGGCAGATGACTCCATCAGACTTTATAAAGGAAATGAAGACTTGACAAGTTTTTCTCTTGAACGGGTGCTAATGAAGAAAGCCAGAACAGAAGATGTGTCTTTCAATTTCTGTGATAGTCATCTGCTGTTAAAGGATGGGGTGTTCTACTTATTTACGTCTGTATCATATCAATGGACATATCATTTGGAATTATATTTCACAGATGACATCCTCATGCATGATTTTGTAAAGCATCCCCGGTCTCCTGTATATGTCGGAAATGATTTTGGCAGATGTGGTGGTTCTATCATACATTTGGATGACAATTATTACAGAGTCAGCCAAAATTGCAGTGAGAGTTATGGTGGAAATGTTTCAATCCATCGTATCTTAACATTGGATCAAAATGTCTATCGTGAAGAGTTATATAGGAAGGATGTCTTGGATGTGGAAAAAGAGCCTTACAAGGACGGTGGTCATCAACTCAGCGTTGTGAGGTTTGGTGATAGATACATCTATGCAACAGATTTCAGGAAAGTCTCATGGTGTTGGTATCAATTATACCTTAGACTGAAAAATTACTTCACGTAGTTATAGATATGAAAAAGATTGTCTATATTGTTGGGGGGCTATATCAGCCAAGTGGGATGGGGCAGGTCTTGAGTTGTAAGGTGAACTATCTCGCAGGACACACGGAATGGCAGATATTTGTTGTTTTGACAGAACGTCCGGATTTACCTTTCTTTTATAAATTGGCAGATAATATTCAATTCGTAAACTTTGACATAAACTTTGATGAATTGGATACGATGCCACTTCTAAAGAAAATCCGAGAATATCATAAGAAGCAGAGTGTCTATAAAAAGAAGCTGACATCCTATTTGATGGAAGTGAGGCCTGACATAACAGTAACTGCGATTCGTCGCGAGATAAACTTCATTAATGACATTCCAGATGGAAGCAAGAAGATTGGTGAGATTCATTTTGAAAAGCATTTTTACCGTCACTTTTACAAATCTTATTTGCCTGGTTTTGTCAATAAATGGATAACGGGAAGATGGCAGGGAGCAATGATAAAACAATTGGCACGATTGGACAAATTTGTCATTCTGACTGAAGAAGACGCAAGAAATTGGAATATGCTTTCGAACAAGATTGTCATTCCGAATCCATTGACAAAGTATCCAGATGTCCATTCAAGTCAGAAAAGCAAGACTGTAATATCTGTAGGTAGATATGACCCGGTGAAAGGATTTGATATGTTGATAGATGCATGGTCAATTGTTGCCCCCAAACATCCAGACTGGAATCTTAGGATAGTCGGACCTGGCAACAAGACTCCTTATCAGGAGCAAGTAAAGCGGCTTCGTTTTGAGGAAAGCATCAATTGTAGAGAGGCATCAGATCAAATCTATGATGAAATGGCTGAAGCATCCTTTTATGTGCTTAGTTCCAGGTCAGAAGGTTTCGGATTGGTATTAATTGAGGCTATGGCTGTTGGTTTACCTTGTGTGGCATTCTCCTGTTCGCCAGGGCCAAGGTCTATTATCTCTCATCAGCGGAATGGCATTTTGGTAGAAAAAGATAATGTGCATGAACTGGCAAATGCAATCTGCTATATGATAGAAAATGACGATGAACGTCAAAAATATGCAGAACAGGCCATAATTGATTCAGAACAATACAGTGTAGAGAATATTATGCAGAAATGGATTACACTGTTTGAAACTGTTATGTGACCTATTTCCCCAGCATGACAGGTAAGTGCTTCTTTGCTAAAAGGATGAGAGGATAGATTGCTGCATCAATACAGATGGCAAAGATGATGGCTACAGTCCAAGAATAAGTCATGCCACTACTCATCGAGAAGATATGTTCAATTACGTAGTTGGTTGTGCCGATGAACATCCAGTGAAGTCCCATGATCATTAATGTACCAATTGATACATTTACAATGACGGAACTTGTTATACTGTTTAATGCTTTACATAATAAAAGTGTACCATAAGTCGCAGTAATGAGAACAATATAGAATGCTATCATCTGATAGGTAAAACAATCAGAATCCCTATAGACAAAGGTAGCCCCAATACTGATACTTATTAAAATGAATGCTCCTATAGAATCTTTCTGGAAGGAAACCTTTTCAAGCCAATGATACTGTTTTGTCAGGTATCCCAACAAATATAGAGGCATACATTTGAAAAGTCCCTCAATTGTCATGGAAAGGGGATACTTGTGCTTCATAGAAACAACATATATTCCAATAAAAAACAACGCGATAATCTTTATGTAAAGCAATGGTTTCGATGTGTGTATACATAGATGAAGTGTAAGTCTCATAATGAGTAGTACTGCAATAAACCACATTGCACCGTTGACAGATGAAGATATTGGAGAATTGATTTGAAGGAAAGGAATACCAATTAATGGTTTGATGATATAATCAAGAACAGAAAGACCAACACCTTGGTCTATATATAATCTAATAGCCCAGTAGGGATAAAAGATGATGTTGTAGAGGATATAGGGAATAATAAGCGAATGCTTACATTTCTGAAATTCTTCCTTTGTATTTGGTCTTGTTTTAGTTAGATATCCCGAGATGAAAAAAAAGAGAGGAATATGGAAAGTGCAAATGTAGAACGGGAGGAAGGATCCTTCAGTCTGAGGTATGTGGCCAAAGACCACCATTGTAATAGCAATACATTTTGCCCAGTCAATCCAATTAATTCTATTATTAGCCATTATCTTTCGTTTTTATGATTATTGCAAATCAGCCTGTCTCGTTCTTTATATACCATTGGCAAGATGCAGACTATCGTAGAAAGTACAATATATAGTATTCTTTGAAGTGTATAGTTTTCTATAATAGATAGTGCTTTCAAGACATAGATGCTGATAGTTGCATAATAAAATATCTGGAAGAGGTAGATTTCATAAGAGTATTTGCCTATTGTTTTAATGCATGACCTGAAACAATTGCATTTAATTAATTTTGTATAGGTGTATTTGAGGAATGTAAGAAAGAAGTAGGCGATGTAAAAATAGCACACCCAATGACAGAGAGGCCAAAGGACTAAACTTGTGCAGAAGAAAGGTTCCATGTCGCACCTTATGTATGCAAAAAGGTAAATGAATATCATACTAAAGATACCTGCGATTATAGTTGGCTTCTTGAGTTCTAATCCTTTTGTCGCTAGTAGATACCCTATGAAAATGAGGAAAATGTAACGAGGAAAGACAATACGATAGATGTTGTCTGGGCAGTGTGTGAGACTGCATACTATTTCTACAAGTTGGGAGAGAATGAGAAATAATACCAAGAGCCATTTAGTAGATAATTTCCTAAATAGTGGAGCAAACAGTGGAATGACAAAAGCCATTTCAAGATAAATGAAAATGTAGTATGAGCCTGGTCCACGTTTTTCCCAGTATAACGTGGAAGAAAAGGTTCCGTCTGTCATATCATAATACATGAAGAATTGTGCTGTAAACATTAGGGCAACCATAATAAGGTATGGTTGTATGATTCGTTTCCACAGTTTGGAGATATTTGGCATTCGCACATTCACACCTTTTTTATAATAATGGAATACCTGAATGATAATGAAGATGGGAACGGCCGTATCACCCCAGTACGGGAAAAGGATAGTGCTTAACTCACCACGGTTCATGCAATGAGTCCAAACCACAAAAAGGATACACAGTCCTTTGATATAGTCTATCTGTGGATCATACCCTTCTTTCTTGAATTCAATTCTTTCCATAGAGGCTCTTTGGGTATTGCTTTATGCAGGTTTCTGCAATACAACTGTCGAGTATGGCATATCCTTTCTCATTAAGATGTATTCCATCATCTTGATAGATTCTTTTCCAATCTTTTGTACTTTTTTCATTCCAGGATAGATATCGGACAACACTCACTTCTTTTGTATAGTTCTTCTTTAAAATCATCTCATCAAGGGCATTTCTGAATAGTTGCTTGCAGTCTAATGGTGTTTTATTTATATACATGGATAAGCGACGGAGTACTTTTCTGGATAGTACTTGTCTGTTGAAAGATTTGGATATGTCGTAGTCAGGAATCTCCAGTATGATTGGATGTATCTGATTGGCAAGCAAGAATCTGATAATATAGTCCATACTCTGCTGATAGTAGGTTGTGCTCATTTTCTTGTAAGTATCGTTAATACCTAAAGAAATAACACAATATTCATACCTCCTTTTTTGCAGGAAGCGCTTTAGGTCTGGATTATTGAATATGTTCTCATATAACTCTTTACTTGTTTGTCCGCATATACCGTATGAATGAACTTTTACAGGACGATGTATAGTGTCTTTTAGAATTTTGGATATCTGGCAGTTGTGCTCTCGATGCATAAAAGCCCAACTGTCTCCTATATATGCAATACGAAGTGTATCATCATGGTCTTGTGGAATCGTATATGGTTGGTGCTCTGTTGGAGGCTTATAATAAGAAAACATGCAATAAGATAAGCATCCAACAGCGATAATAATTAGTAGTATGACTAACTTCCAGTTTTTCATCGGTTCCCAGACATAATACTTTTTACTTTTGGACAAAATATATCCAGACAAATGTATATCAGCAGGCTCAAAGAAGTTGCCAGCAATACACATAGGAAATAGAGGGGGATTTGAATCTGGTCTGAAGCATCACCTAATTGGGCAGCACAGGCTTTTCGCAGAACAACCACGATGGGGTAGTGGACGCTAAACACGATAAAGGCGGCATTGGATAGTAATTTAGACTTAATCCCATGCTGGCAACAAAAGTCTGCCAAAAGAAATAGGGCCGGAATGTTGAAAATCAATGCTAATCGGTGTATCTGTAAATTGATGGGTGTCACACAGATAGTATGAACTACGATATCTGCAAAGGCTGCTATTGTGCATAATAACAGAAAAGTCTTTTTGTACCTGAAGAATATCCCCAACGGGTTCTTGTCAAGGATGGAGAAATAGGCACCAAGACAGAAGAACAAGATGGTTTGTGAGATGAAGGCATTGTGCGGTGTCATCAGCCACCAAATTGCTACAGCCATTAGAAATAACTCGCGTACATATTTTATAATATAATAGAACAAAGGTGATAGGACTGACATAATAAGTAAATTGCGGATGTACCAGAAAGGACATAGTATGGGAACAAAATTCCCTTCATCATAGGAACCTCTGTCCCAGAAAACCCGGATATAGTCTATAAAGGTATAGTCTGCAATGCTTTTTCCGTTGATTTCCTGAGGATATCCGGCGATATAAACCAATATGTATAGTCCTAACAGCAGGGCATTCCATAACAAGTATGGAATCAGAAGTGTATGAAAGCGTGTTTCCAATTTCTGCTGATAACGCTTCTTACTTAGGAAGAACAGAAAACCAGAAATGAAAAAGAACCCTGGAACTCCCGTCTCCCCAAGCCATAGTGAGAATGGATATGTCATTTTGAAGTATAATTCGTGATTCCCTGGCAATCTCACTGTTGAATAGCAGTGGAGAAGGATAATCAGGAATATAAGCGGAAACCGAAGCCATGTGATGGCCTCGGAAAGATGATGCTTTCTTATTTGATGATCCATATACATCTTAACTTTCTGCAAAAGTACAAATAAATATTGAAAAAGCCTTGTGGTTTCCAACTTTTTATGTATATTTGCAAAATAATTGTATAATGATATGAGAATCCTATATGTTACAGATGCCTTGGCTGTTTGGGGAGGAATTGAGCGTGTTCTCAGTGATAAGATGAACTATATAGTCCGACAGTACGGGCATGATGTCTATGTTGCGACTGCTGATCAAGGAGGTAATCCCATCCCCTTCCCACTTGATGAGCGTATCATTGTAAGAGATTTGAATATTAGGTTTCATCAGCAATATCATTATCGTGGACTCAAACGCTTTTTGAAAAATAGAGAACTTGAGAGGTTATATAGAAGTCGATTGTCGTCATTTATTTCAGAAATCAATCCTGATGTCATATCGTGCATCCGTGACGGATGTGCAAGTGCCGTGTTGGACTTACATATTACCATACCAGTGATATTCGAGTCTCATGCTATGTATAGGGATGTTGAATTTGAAAACTCGACATTCTTGCATCGTCTTTCAATTTATAAGGGCAGGAAAAAGTATAAAGGACTAGATGGAATAGTCACATTGACACAGGGGGATGCTGACGACTGGAAGTGTGTATGTAAAAAAACATACGTCATACCTAATGTGGTTCACTTGAATGAAAGTGGAAAATATAGCCAATGTAAGGCAAAAAGAGCAATCTTTGCAGGAAGGTTTGATTTGCAGAAAGATGTAGATTCGTTAGCAAATGTATGGGCTTTGGTTCAACTGCGTCATCCTGACTGGACGCTGGATGTTTATGGAAACGGTGAACTAAAGCCGCACTTTGAAGAAATAGTGTCAGATAAGAAATTAAATGTCAGTGTTCATCCTGCAGTCCCGGATATTCTTGATAAATTCATAGAGTCATCAATGCTTCTAATGACTTCATTGTATGAGCCATTTGGTTTGGTCTTGGTTGAAGCGATGAGTTGCGGATTACCAGTTGTGGCATTTGATTGCCCATATGGGCCTGCGGATATTATCCATGATGGAATTGATGGTTTCTTAGTGGAAGACAGAAATATTGAGGCATATTCTGATCGCGTTTGTCAATTGATAGAGAATGATAAGATGCGGCTGGATATGGGGCAGGCTGCCATTCAGTCATCGCAACGTTATAACGCGGCGAAGATAATGGTTCAATGGAATCGGCTGTTCTCAGAATTGTGCCATACCACATAACTTTTATGCGGAAGTCTTGGATTTTCGATACATCATATAAAGTCTGCTTGGTAGGTATGAAATCAACAACATGCCAGTTCTGCTGAGACCACATCGTTTATAATATTTATTAAGGGTACTCCTGTTTTGCCTCATATATTTGAGTATTCCTTTGATGCGCTTGTCAGAGTGATACTCTGGTAATCCTGCCACTCTACCCAAAAGTTGATTATGATATAGGAGTATATGTACATTACTCCACTCTTTAACGATGTCACTTTCATCAATTACTGATTCTTGTGTTATTTGAACTCTTTTGAGGCTGTCGTCAATATATTGATTTGTGTGTTTTATATAATACTCGCCGTGGGCCAGTGAGTTCCCTCGAAGCGTATATTCATATAGTGGCTCATCAATGATGACTGTAGTCTGGGCATATCTGAATGCTTTTATATTGTATATGATATCTTCATCGAAACGCAAAGTTGGATCGTTTTCAATGTGATGATCTAACAGCAGTTGCCGTTTAAATAGTTTTGTCCAGCATTGTGAAAAAATTTTATCTTTAGAATAAAAATGAACAAGAGCCTCTTCGTGATTCAGGATATAAGTCTGATTAGAATAGACTCTGTCCGATATATGTCCTTCTTCATCAACTTCCTTGTAATTACAACAGATGATGTCTGCATGATGCTTTTTGCCTGCTGATATCATCTTATAAAGCATAAGAGGCTCCATTCTATCATCGCTATCGGTAAATGTAATATATTCACCTTTGGCAACTTTAAAACCTTCGTTTCTGGCTGTCGCTGGTCCGGAGTTCTTGATGTGAAAGACTTTTATGTTGTCGTATTTGTTTGCATAGGTATCACAAATACTGGGGGAAGAATCAGACGATCCATCATCTACAAGAATAATCTCGAAAGAGACGTTGGCTTGTACGAGAATACTATCAATACATGAAAGAAGGTACTTCTCTGTATTATAAACTGGTATTATAACGCTTATATCCATATTTGTGTAGCAGAGATGAAATCAGTTATCATATTTCTATCAATTTACTTATTTTGCAGTCATTAAAAGGAATAATTGCGGTAGCCCAAGCCATACCAACACCAAAGGCACTCAGCATTAACTGCCGTCGACCGTTCATCTTATCATGTAATTCACTGACTATGGTTAATGGGACAGATGTTGAAGATGTATTTCCATATTTTGCAATGCATGATGGTATTTTGGCCGTGTCGAGTTTCATCTTCTTAGCGATAAAAGAGTTTATGAAATCGTTTGCTTGATGAAACACGTAGTAATCCATCTGTTGAATAATCATACCTGTTTCTGCAAAGAGTTTTTTGATGTCTTTAGGAATTTCAACGATGACGAAATTAAATACATCTGCACCGTTCATGTAACCTTGTTCATCACTACGAATGTTACCAAATTCATCAACGACCTTTTCTTTTAGTGTATCAGCACTGCTCATATTGCGATAGCCACCACCTGGAATCATAATCAGGTTACCACGAGATCCGTCACTGTTTAGTGAGAAATGACTTTCGCCAATATCATTACTTCTTTCAATAAGAGCAGCAGTTCCTGCGTCCCCGAAAATGAATGCAGAACGACGGTCTTTGCGACTATATACCTTTGAGCGAGTCTCTCCATCAAGCAATAGCGCTTTTCTTAATCCCATTTGTTGCATAAAAGAATATGCAATGCTAAGCCCATAAATCCATCCAGAACACCCCAAGTTCACATCAAAAGCAACTGTTGTCGTAGGCAAACCTAATCTGTGCTGAAGCAAAATACTTGTGGCAGGCATACGATAGTCGGGTGTCTGCGAAACAAATACTAATAGGTCTATTTCTGAGCGGTCTATATCGTTGTCTGCAATCAACTGTTCAGCAGCAGCTAGACAAAGGTCGCTCGCACATGTCTGCTCATCAGCAAAACGTCGCTCTACAATCCCAACCTTATCCACTACTTTTTTTACCTCATCTGCTGGCCAGATGTCCAGTCCATAATGGTAGTTGTCTATTATTTGCCGAGGAACACATGCTGCCAAGGCGGAAATGCCTACATTGTTAAAATGAAGAAATGCCATTTTCCCTATTTTGCTGTTATTCCTCCATCAATAACCATACAATGACCGGTCATCCATGATGTAGCATCAGAGAGAAGAAATGCAACTGCGTGAGCAATATCCTCTGGTTGGCCATAACGCTCTAATGGATATTTCTTCTTGTCTTCATCCAATTGCTCTTGTGTAAGAGTGCCATGATGAATGAGTGGTGTTTCAACCATACCAGGATTGATGCCATTTACGCGAATCTTTTTATGACCGAGTTCAACGGCATAGTAATTAATGATGCTCTGGAGTGCAGCCTTTGATGTACCATATATGGCATTGCCTGGTGTGTATCGCTTTGTCCCACCTATTGATACAATAAATACGGCTGAGGATTGTGAAACCATCTTCTTTTTTTTGCACAATTGACGTAATAACTCGACGGGTGCAAAGAAGTTAACATTGAATATTTCATCAAACTTATCGCGTGTGGAAAACAAAATGGGAAGTGAACGGCTTCGTCCCGCACACAACACTACACCATTTAGTGCAGGTATTTCTGCAACCAGTTTTTCTATTTCCTCTTGAATGGTCATCTCACATTTAAAACACAGATGCCCTTCCCCTTCCAAGCAGTTGAATGTTTCTTGCAGTCGTTCTTCGTTACGGCCTGTGATGATTACTTTTGCCCCTAATCTGGAACATTCTATTGCTGATGCCCGCCCGATGCCTGACGAGGCACCAGTCACAAGTATGGTTTTTCCTTCCAGTGAAAACGGATTATACGACATATTTCTTATCTGCTTCTTCGTCTGCCACCTCAACAAGTTGTGACACGACCATGTTATTAGTTTCAAAAGTTACAGTTCCCCATGAAAGTCCAACACCAAAACCACAGCAAATAAACTTCTTTCCTTCGCATTTTTCCTTTAATTGAGTAACAATTGTAAGCGGAATACTTGCTGAAGAAGTGTTTCCAAAATGATACATACAAGTTGGCACTTTCTCATCAACTAATTTTAATTTTTTTGCTATCATTTTGTTCATCTTCATATTGGCTTGATGGAATACAAAATAGTCGTATTCCTGATAATCAAAGCCGAAATGTTCTGCTAATTTCTTAACAGATTTCGGTGCAGTACTAATACCAAATGAAAAGACATCCATTCCCTTCATTCGTGTTTGCATACGGTGCATAGGTTTGCCGTCGACTTGCTTCAACTCAAACGAGGCTGGCGACACTTGATTGCGACTGCCACCATCTGGAGTAATGATGGCATCAAATCCACTGCCATCAGTTCCAAAATGGAATTGGAATCCCTTGTTGCCCTCAATATATTCAATTGCTGTGGCTGTTCCTGCATGACCAAATAACGGGTCACGTGGCCCGGCCGCACGTTTTTTTGCGTCTCCTGCTAACAGTAATGCCTTCTTGATAGAGCCATTTGCAAGAAGCGAAGCAATATTGCTCAAACCATATACCCAGCCAGAACAACCCAATGCGACATCTTCGGCAAAGCACTCTTTTGATAGACCGAGCCTGTCCTGTAGGATACATGCCGTGGCCGGCAGTATATAGTCGGCGGTTTGTGAGACAAAAACCAAAGCCTCAATCTCTCCGCGCTCCCAACTCAATTCTTCTATCAGTTTTTCTGCTGCTGCACAACAAAGGTCAGATGTTGTAAGCGTGTCAGACAGGCGACGCTCAAGGACACCGGTGGTCTCAACGAATGCCTCGGGTGTGTACTCACTTGATATACCATCATCGTTGAGAGGATGTAGGTTGCTTGCTATAAAACGAGGAACGCCAGCACTGATGCCAGCGATTCTCACATTCTTGAATTCGAGGAATGCCATTAGTTCTTGGCCTTTACAGTGTTGAACAAATCCTCTATGGTTTGAGCGTTCTTAATATCATCGCCCTTCAATGTTACGTCATACTCTTCGTCTACCATGGCGATGATGCTTAAAGCGATGAGACTTGACCACTCGTCAAGGTTGTGGAAGTTGGTTTCTGCAGTGAATACACTAGGGTCAGTGTCATCGAACTGATCTGCGAAATTTGTAATAAATTCTTTCAAATCCATAATTGTAAAAATTTATAAATTAATATTTTAATAATTTTGCAGGATTACCATAAACGGTTTGTCCATCCTTTACTTTTTTTATAACAACAGCACCTGCTCCTACCAAACAATTTTTACCAATTACTATATGGGGTAAAACTATCCCTTTTGTTTGTATAGTTGTTTCTTCTCCAATTTGAGCATAACCACCCATAAAAGAAGCAGATCCCAAATGACAATAATTGCCTATTATGGCATCATGACCTATATCCGAAAGACGTTGAAAAGTTACAAAATTACCAATACTGACATCGCAAGAAATGCACACGTCCTTAGATACTATACAACCGGCTCCAAGTTTTGTGTTCTTTCCTATATATGCTTTTTTATGGATGAGTGAAATAAAATGAGCCCCTTTGACAAGCATAATTTCAGCATAATGCTTTTTCCAATGAGCATCACCTAAAGCACAGATGAATACATCATCAGGTCTTGGCTCGTAGTTCTCAACACTATCTATAATAGAGGGATATCCAGATAATCCGTCTAATGCATCTGTTTTGTCATCTAAAAAGCCTTTAATGTCATAATCTGTTTGATAACCAATACAATTCATGGCAAGAGAGTATATTTCTCTTCCCCATCCTCGAGCACCAATTATTAAAAGATGTTTCATCTCAGTATATAATTTCTGCAAAGATATTATTATTTTTTTTTATTATAGCAATTTTGAGCAAAAATTAACCGAAATTATGCGCTTTTAATTGAGATTTATGAATCTTCCAGCGTTCATACAAGAATTTTAATGATGTGGTAGGATATTTAAATATCACTTTTAGAAGACTATTTATTTGAAGATGTCCTCTTTTCATATTTATAAAAAAATAATTTATGTATTCTATAACGTATACGTTAATACATTCTTTTTTATATTCTTCTCCGAATATCTTATATATTTTTAGTCGGTCATCAGCAAAACGAAGCATTCTTTTGGAACCGGAATTAAAGGTGTTAGTTAGCCCAGTAGGATGTTTTCTATAAACAGACATAATATCGCTCATTCCTCTGACTTTCCCTTCGTGAGCACAACTTAAAAATAATGGGATGTCTGCAAAAATTAATTTTTCTTTTAAAAAATTCTTATAGACAATGCTATCATAAACACTGCTTCTAAAAAAAAATGAGGCAGTTGCTGGAGGGTTTTGAGTATATAACTCTATACCTGTATAATCGCGATTTTCAAATTCTCCACATAATTCATCTTCTTTATCACTATTTTCGTGATGAATATATGCCTGGTGAAAACATGCAGAATAATCTGAATGTGATTCCATAAAATCGAATTGCTTTTGTAATTTAAATGGATCTGTCCAATAATCATCACCTTCACAATATGCTACGTATTTTGTTTCTTTGCATAAATCCAGTTTTATGCGTATAGGCTTCTCAAATCCTTTTGAAAACTGATTTTCTTTTTGGATAATTGGATGTATTATTTCAGGATACTTTTGTGCGTATTCCATTATGATTTCCTTGGTTCCATCTGTAGAAGCATCATCATGCACAATAGCGACAAAAGGGAAATTCGTTTTTTGCATAACAAATCCCTCCAAACATTGTCTGATATATGGCTTATGGTTATAGGTAATACACCAAATGGACACTACGTATTTATTATCTATCATATTATTTACGTATTAGTGATAAAACATTAATTAACTCTTTTTTGTTAAATAGATATGATACTATTAAATAAAAAGAAGATCCTACGATTATTCCAACTATCATTTGTAGTAGGATGTTATCAATAAAACTATTGACAAATAAGATTAACCCCCACATGGAAATTGATATGATAAATGTTAAACTGATGTCTAACATCTGTCGGTTAAAACCTACGTTTATGAGTTTACCTGTATAATATGTGTTGATTATTAAACAAATGATTGATGTCAATATGCCCGAATAGCAAAGCGCAATAATTCCTAATGGTACAGATATGCATAGGACAATAATACCAATAATCTTTTTAATGATTTCCGTTCTCAATAGCAGATCACTACGCCCTTTTACTAATAATAAATTGAGGTTTAAAGCATGAATAGGATACCACATTAGTGCAAAACAAATTATTTGAAGCATTACAGCACATAGGCTCCATTTTACTCCTAAAATAATGATAATAAACGGATTAGATAAAGCAGAAAGGCCTGTCATTAGTGGGAAAATAATGAAAGCAGAAGTTCTTATTAGTTTCCTGTATGCATCTGATAAGAGTGTTTTGTCATCTTGTAATTTGCATAATACAGGATATGTAACGCGTTGCAAGATACTGGTCAGATTACTTGATGGAAAGTTCGCATAAGCATTTGCTCTACTATAGTTTCCTAATATATTGGCGGAAAAGACTTTTCCTATGACAAGGGAATATAAGTTACCGTATGTTGTATTAATGAGTGATGTCACAAGAATCTTAGACCCAAAAGAAAACATTTCTTTAAATGATTGTTTGGAGAAAATAAGGCTAGGTCTCCATGTAGAATAATACCAATATAAGGATGTGCTAATAATGCCATACAGTAATGATTGGATGACCAATGCCCAATATGTGTAATTGTTGTATGCAAGTATAATTCCAATAGCACCTGAAATTATAAGGGAAATAATGGATATCTTTGTCTGTATTTTAAAATTGAGGTTGATAATCATTAATGTCATTTGTACTGCTGCAAATGAATCTATAATAATAATTAGACCTAACAGTCTTAGTATAATGCATAATTCTGGAATAGAGTAAAAGGATGCAACTAAAGGAGCTATGAGAAAAAGAATACAATATGCAATTAATGATATACCGATGTTGAAGAAAAAAACGGTGCAGATATCTGTATGTGTTCGGTCTTGTTTACGTGTGAGAGCATTTATAAAACCACTATCTACAAAGACTGATAATATTGCAATAAAAATGTCAAGCATACCCACTACTCCATAATCAGAAGGAGTAAGCATACGAGCCATAATAATCGTCGTGACAAACTGGATACCTTGTGTGGAGAATCGTTGAACGGCGCTCCACATAACTCCATGCACAGTCTGTTTCTTTAAATTTTGATCCATTTATCTGATAATCTCATTAAGTACCCTTTCAATATCATTTTGACTTAATGCGTGATGAATGGGCAGGCAAATGACGCTATCTGCAAGTTTATGTGCATTGGGAAGATTGTTGCGAGATGCACTATCTAGTCCCCGGTATGTTGAAAACGTGCTTATTAATGGGTAAAAATACCTACGGCCGTATATGTTATGCTCCTTCATTTTAAAATAGAGTTCGTCACGTGTCATTCCGTATTCTTCGGCATTCACGAAAATGGGGAAATAACTGTAGTTATGACGTACGCTAGGTTTGTCTTCCCAAAAACTGATACCTTTGATGTCTCGTAAAGCATTTCGATATCGGATTGCAACCTGATGTCGTGCTTCAATGGCTTGATCAACCTGTTTTAAATTGAGCAGGCCGTATGCGGAACGAATCTCATCCATTTTGCTGTTGATGCCTGGGGCAACCACTTCAACTTCATTGGCAAAACCGAAATTCTTCAGATAGTCAATACGTTGTTTGGTCTTAGCATCATGCATAACTAATGCACCACCTTCAATAGTATTGTACACTTTTGTCGCGTGAAAACTTAATGTAGACAAGTCTCCTGCATTTAGGATACTTTCACCATTGATCTCAACTCCAAAAGCATGTGCGGCATCATATATCACCTTAAGACCATATTTGTCTGCAATATCCTGAATCTCCTTAGTGCGGCATGGCGTTCCATAAACATGGACAGGCATAATCGCTGTTGTCTGTGGGGTGATGGCAGCCTCTATCTTTTCTGGATCCAAATTACCTGTATTAGGATCAACATCCACAAAAACAGGCTTGATACCATTCCACCATAGGGCATGGGTTGTTGCAACAAAACTATAAGGGGTTGTAATGACCTCTCCTGTGATGCGAAGTGCCTGCAATGCCGTAATGAGTGGCAAGGTCCCATTGGTAAATAGACTAATATATGGCACTTTAAGATAATCACAGAGAGCATTCTCAAGTTCTTGGTGATAATTGCCATTATTAGTTATCCATTTACTATCCCATATCTTTCTGAGTTCTTCATTTAACTTGTCAAGATTCGGAAGTAATGGCGATGTGACTGTTATAATCTTGTTCATTCATTCATTTGTTTTGTTCTGCCATTTCTTTTTTTTTGCAAAGATAGCAAATGTATACGAAAGAACCAAATGTTTTTATCTTTTTCTTTTGAACGAAGATTCAACTCCAAAATGCAACTACGTCTGCAAAGGTAAGAAAAAAGTCTGAACAGGCGCCATGAATCCGAGTTTTTTTCTTGGTCTTGCATTAATTTTGTATTGTATTTGCTTTATTTGTTCTTCTGTATAGTTGT
>JAFZNI010000187.1 GCA_017551005.1 Prevotella sp. | reverse complement strand
TTGTAGTCCATTTCTTCCAATGCCTTGTTCACTTTCTCGAGAGCGACTTTTGATACGTTCGGACGGTTGTGTAGCACACGGTCTACTGTTCCAACAGACACACCTGCCCGTTCGGCTATATCCTTAATCCTGATATTCTCCTTTGCCATGATGGATGATTTTATGATGTTGTGTGCAAAGGTACGTCTTTTTTTTCATACTGCCAAATTTCACTACGTATTATTTGGTGGTTTCGAACAAAAAGCGTACCTTTGTAGCGGAAAAGAAATAATGATTAATCCATAAAACAAGAAACAATGGCTAAGATTGTAACATTGGGCGAGATTATGCTCCGCCTGTCTCCGCAAGGAAACGACCGTTTCATTCAGAGTGAATCATTCCGTATCATCCCTGGCGGTGGTGAGGCCAACGTAGCCGTCTCCTTGGCCAACTATGGTCATGATGCCTATTATGTATCCAAGTTGCCGAAGCACGAAATCGGTCAGATTGCCGTGAATGCGCTGCGTCGCTTTGGTGTGAAGACAGAATATATCACTCGTGGTGGTGATCGTATCGGACTCTATTATGCCGAGACGGGTGCCTCGATGCGTCCTTCAAAGGTGATTTACGACCGTGCGCACTCTGCAATTGCAGAGGCCAATCCTGCTGACTTCGACTTCGACAAGATCATGGAGGGGGCTGCCTGGTTCCACTGGAGTGGTATCACGCCTGCCATCTCTGACAAGGCCGCAGAACTGACGAAGTTGGCTTGTGAGGCTGCGAAACGTCATGGGGTGACGGTCAGCGTTGACCTGAATTTCCGCAAGAAACTGTGGACCAGCGAGAAGGCTATCTCCATCATGCGTCCGCTGATGCAGTATGTGGATGTCTGCATTGGTAACGAGGAGGATGCAGAACTCTGTCTCGGTTTCAAGCCTGATGCTGATGTGGAAGGTGGTAAGACCGATGCTGCCGGTTACGAGGGCATCTTCAAGCAGATGATGCAGGAGTTTGGTTTCAAGTATGTCGTCTCAACCCTTCGGGAGAGTTATAGCGCTACCTTCAATGGTTGGAAGGCTCTGATCTATGATGGTAAGGAGTTCTATCAGTCGAAGCGCTATGAGATCAATCCGATCATTGACCGCGTAGGTGGTGGCGACTCGTTCTCCGGTGGTCTGATTCATGGTCTGCTGACAAAGGCAACGCAAGGCGAGGCTCTGGAATTCGCTGTGGCCGCTTCGGCACTGAAGCACACGATCAACGGTGACTTCAACCAGGTAAGTATTGAAGAAGTAGAGGCCTTGGCTGGCGGTAATGCAAGCGGACGCGTACAGAGATAATTGACAATTGATAATTGATGATTGACAATTATGGCAAAGTTTGATAAGATTGCAGTCATGAAAAAGATCGGGGATACCGGTATGGTCCCCGTCTTCTATCATAAAGACCTTGAAACCTGTAAGAATGTGGTGAAGGCCTGCTATGAGGGTGGGGTGCGTGCCTTTGAGTTTACCAACCGAGGCGACTTTGCCCAGGAAGTATTCGGTGACCTGGTGAAGTGGGCCGACAAAGAGTGTCCCGAACTGGCATTAGGTATCGGCTCTGTGGTAGATGCCCCCACCGCAGCGATGTATCTCCAGTTGGGAGCCAACTTCGTGGTTGGGCCGTTGTTCAATCCCGACATCGCACCCGTGTGTAATCGTCGTCTGGTTCCCTATTGCCCGGGATGTATGACTGTCTCGGAGATAGGCAAGGCTCAGGAGTTAGGATGCGACCTGACGAAGGTGTTCCCGGGTGACGTGGTAGGACCAAACATGGTGAAGGGTCTGAAGGCTCCAATGCCTTGGTCGAAGATTATGGTGACAGGCGGTGTCTCTCCCGACGAGGAGAATCTCACCAAGTGGTTCAAGGCTGGCGTGTTCTGCGTGGGCATGGGTTCCAAACTCTTCCCATCGGATAAGGTGAAGGCCGCCGACTGGCAGTATGTCACCGACAAGTGCCGCGAGGCTCTCGGCTATATCGCCAAGGCACGTGCATGAGGCTCGCATACATCATACTGATTACGTTTCTTTTATCAGCCTGTTCACAGTCTGATAAGCAGATGGTGGACAGGCTGAATAGTCAGTCGTATGCCTATCACTATCGTAATATAGACTCTACAGAGCATTATGCCCAACGGGCATACAACCTCTCCGAACATTACGACAAGGGCAGGGCAGAGGCGTTGAATCATCTGGCCTTTGTTGACATCGTGCGAATGAAATATGACGAGGCGGAGAAACGCTTGAGCAGTATTCCGGAAATTACTGATAATCAAGTACAATGCCTTGTTTCTTATGTCCAACAGATGCGCCTTTGCCAGCGTCGTTCCACCAACCGTGAGTTCTATGAATATCGTGAACTGGCTGATGGTGCCTTGCGTCGTATCAACGAGGAGCGTGACCTGCTTTCCGAACGCGATCTGGGTGTCTTGCGGTATGCGGAGACGGAATATGCCATCGTCAACTCCACCTATTATTATTATGTAGGATTGGAGCGTCAGTCCATCCAAGCGCTGGAACAGATCGACCCCAACGAGGTACAGCGTGATACCGCCCAGTATCTGAACTACCTCTATAATATCGGCGCTGGCGGCATCATCACTGAAGGTACTCAGCAGGACATCAACCAACAGGAGTTCGACGCCCTTATGCGCTGTTTCCTGACGGCACGCAGGGCGGAGATGCCATATTTCGCTGCACAGGCTTTAGAGGCGCTCTCGGAGCACATGATGGATGAAGGCTACCGTCGTCAGTTGATTGACGACAACCTGCCCGCCATGAAATTTATCAATCCCGAAGGGGTAGAGGAGGACATGCTCTCCGGTTGGTTGGCAGAGAGCGCTCTTTCCCTCTTTATGGAGTATGGCGATGTCTATCAGATAGCAGGTGCCTACCGTACACTGGCCTCCTGCTTCCGTCAGATTGGTGACTATCAGTCTACGCTGTTCAATCTCGAACAAGCCCTCTCCGATACCATCATCAATCAGGCACCCGACTTGGTGGCGAGTATCCGCGAACAGTTGAGTGTGGCCTATTCAGCAATGGATGATAAGGCCCGGAGCGATGCCAACCGCAATGTCTATATCGACCTGATGACTGATACACGCCAGGACCGTCAATTAGAGGCTCGTGCCAGTCAGTTGGAGGCCACCGCCTCACAACTCAACTGGATGTTGGTAGCCGTGGGCATTGCCATTGTGCTCCTGCTCTTCTCGTTGTGGCTTTTCAACCATCTGAACAAGAAACAGAAGAAATACAATCAACTTGATGAAATCTTGGAGCAGCGACAGGATGAGGTGGCGATGGAACGGCTTCGCGTGGAGAACAACGAACGGCGTAATCTGGAACAGCGCGCCAAGATATCCCTTGTCAATAGTGTGATACCGTTCATCGACCGCATCATCTATTGTGTCCATAAAGGGCGCGACGAGGGTTATATCCGTGAACTGACGAGTCAGATCAATGACTATAACGACATCCTGACTCACTGGATCCAGTTGCGTCAGGGTGAACTGAACCTGAAAATTGAGACCTTCCCATTGCAGCCACTCTTTGATATGGTGGCGAAGGGTCGCAAGAGTTTCGGGATGAAGGGCATCGGGCTGAATGTGGAACCCACAGAGGCACTGGTCAAGGCCGACCGCGTACTGACATTGTTTATGCTGAACACCCTGGCCGACAATGCCCGTAAGTTCACGCCCGAAGGTGGACAGGTATTTCTCTCGGCTCAGGAAACAGACGACTATGTGGAGATATCTGTCAAGGATACAGGTGCAGGCATGACTGATGAACAGTTGCAGCATCTCTTCGATCCCAAGCCCATCCGCGACAGTGGCACGGGTGGTCATGGGTTTGGATTGCTGAATTGCAAGGGTATCATTGAGAAATACCGTAAGATATCCCAGATTTTCTCCGTCTGTTTCATTGCGGCGGAGAGTGAGAAGGACAAGGGCTCCCGCTTCTTCTTCCGTCTGCCCAAAGGCATCCTCCGCATCTTGCTCTTACTTTTCACTTTCCATTTTTCACTTCTTCCTTCCTCCGCTCAACCTGTTGACGACCTGAGCCGCGCCAGCGTTTTTGCCGACTCCGCTTATTTCTCCAATATCAACGGCACCTATGAGCGTACCCTTCAGTTTGCTGACTCCTGCCGCCATTATCTGAACAACTACTACAAGAAACTCTATCCCAAGGGCAATCTCCTGCTATTGCAGTTGGGCAACCCCTCGTTGGTGGCACCTGAGATAGAGTGGTTCCACGACTCGGTCAATGTCAACTATGAGGTCATCCTTGACATGCGCAACGAGAGTGCCGTAGCCGCACTCGCCCTGCACGAGTGGCAGACCTATTCCTACAATAATAAGATATACACCCAACTCTATAAGGAGATGTCGGCCGACAATACGTTAGCCGATTACTGCCGCACGATGCAAAAGTCGCAGAGCAACAAGCGTATTGCTATCATCCTGCTTGTGCTTGTGCTTTTCTCCATCCCACCGGCATACTATCTGCTCTATTACCGTCACCGTCTCTATGAACGCTTTTTCGTGGAGCGTGAACAGCAGTCGAGTCTGGAAATGGCCGATGACGAGTTACGGCGGGCGGAGTTGGAGAACAACAACCTGCACGTGGCGAATGCCGTGCTCGACAATTGTCTCTCCACCTTGAAACACGAGACGATGTATTATCCCTCGCGCATCCAACAGTTGTTGGATCAGGGCGATATGCAGTCGCTCTCCGAGGTTGTTGACTACTATCGCGATCTTTATGGTATTCTCTCACAACAGGCCATGCATCAGATAGAGGGCGTTCATCTCCATGTAAGACCTCTTGATAACGGCATCCTTGGTGACAAGAATCTGACAGCCTATCTGTTCGACATCTTGCGTAAACAGGGTGGAACCGAGTGGCAGATTACGCCCAAGGACGACAAATATGTGGAGGTGATCGTACCCATGCCCCAGTTGCATCTCACCGATGAGGAGGCTCAGAATCTCTTCAACCCCACCTCTTCGTCACACATCCCATATCTCCTCTGCCGTCAGATAGTGCGCGATCATGGCGAGGCCACTAATCGCCGTATGTGTGGTATCTGGGCGGAGAACAACAATGGCGTGACGCAGGTCCGCATCATCCTCCCCGCCGCAAATCGTAAATCGTAAATTGTAAATGGTAAATCTTTAAATTGTAAATGGTAAATCCGTAAATTGTAAATATTGTATATGCAGAACTTCAAAGTGATTATCGTCGAGGATGTGCCCCTCGAACTCAAAGGCACATTAGGAATCATCCGCAACGACATCCCAGAGGCGGAAGTGATTGGCACGGCTGATTGCGAGACGGCCTATTGGAAACTTCTCAAACAGCAGAAACCCGACCTGCTGCTGCTCGACCTTGGCCTCGGCGGCTCCACAACAGTGGGCGTTGAGATTTGCCGTAGTACAAAGGAGATGCATCCCGACATCAAAGTACTCATCTTTACAGGAGAAATCCTCAATGAGAAACTGTGGGTGGATGTGCTCGATGCCGGTGCCGATGGCATCATCCTCAAGACGGGTGAACTGCTGACGCGCGGCGATGTGAATGCCGTGATGGAGGGCAAGACCCTCGTATTCAACGAGCCCATTCTCGAGAAGATCGTCGAACGCTTCAAGTATGCCGTCAGCGGACAGTTAGCCAAGCAGGAGTCGCTTGTCAACTATGAGATTGACGAGTACGACGAGCGTTTCCTCCGTCATTTGGCCCTCGGTTATACAAAGGAACAGATCACAGGTCTGCGAGGTATGCCCTTTGGCGTGAAGAGTCTGGAGAAACGTCAGAACGAACTCATCCGCAAACTGTTCCCTGACTCGGTGGGTAATG
>JAFZNI010000020.1 GCA_017551005.1 Prevotella sp. | reverse complement strand
TCGTCGACAGTAGGTTTCTTATCGTCATAATTCTCCCTCAACTCATTCCAGTACTCATAGACGGCATTCACCTGTTTAACGACGGTCTCCACTGTGTTCAGCGTGTCGGGTACTTCAAACACCTGTGTACTGTCAGCATCCGAACTCCCATTCTTTGTTTGGCCTCCGCATGCCATAAGCATCATCACAACGGAGATCATCAAAATACTCTTTCTCATAACAATATCATGTTTATTACCGATACAAATAGCGTTTGATACTCATTTTCGGAGTCTTTTCAAAAGGCTCGTCAACAAATTCTACTTCGTTGATCTTACTGTAGACGGGAAGTGACTTATTGGCGGTGGAGCGGATGAGTTCCGGAATCTCGGAACGTTTATTCATGTCCAGGTCTTCGGGTATCTCAGGATATACCAGAGCCACCAACCTCCCTTTGCGCTCCACGACCAGCGATTCATTCACGTAGGGGCAGCCAGACAATACGGCCTCCAGTTCCTCAGGATAGATGTTCTGACCGGAAGAGTTCAAGATCATGGATTTGATGCGACCTCGGATGAAGATGTTGTTTTCTTCGTCCAACAGGCCTAAGTCGCCTGTACGGAACCATCCATCGTCGGTAAACGCGGCAGCATTGGCTTCTGGATTCTTGTAATAACCGATGGTAATGTTGTTGCCTCGTACCTGTATCTCCCCTGGGACGTTCCTTGGATCGTCGGAATTGATGCGAAGGTCGTGGACGGGCTTACCACAGGAACCCGGCACGAAATCCGTACACCATTCCCAACCCAGCAATGGGCAGGCTTCCGTCATGCCATAGCCCACAGTATAAGGCAGGCGTATTTGGGTGAAACAATCCTCCACCTCTGGCTTCAGGGCTGCACCACCCATGATGAAGCCACGCACCTGACCGCCAAAGGCTAATAGCACTTTTTTGCGGACAATCTTGTAGATCGCTTTTCGGGCTTGGGGTATGGCCGTCAGCCATTTCATCTTGTCGAGTGCGGGCTTGATGGAATTGGCATACACCTTTTCCATTACAAGCGGCACCGTGACCACCATATAGGGCTTAACCTCCTGCATGGCTTTCAGCAGCGTCGAGGGCGAGGGTGTCTTACCAAGGAAATAGACAGTCACACCGTCGACATTCGGATGGATGAACTCAATAGCCAGTCCGTACATGTGGGCCATGGGGAGCATCGATACGATGGTCTCACCAGGTTGGTTGGGGAAATGGCTGTTGCTGAAAGTGTCGGTATCTGAAATGGCGCCATAGGTAAGCATGACGCCTTTGGGATTGCCGGTAGTTCCGGAGGTGTAGTTGATGATGGCCAACTTGTCCATATTGTCCGAAGGATAGGAAACCTGTTCCTTCGTCAGACCTGTGGGATATTTCTGCGCGAAAGCCTTCTCGCGGTTCTCCCACGCCTTGGCCACCTGCTCATCGCGATGCCAGAGCATCGAACGATCCTTCACATTGATGGCAGCCCTGAGGTTTGGCATCTGCTCAGGATTGAGTTTTTCCCATATATCCTTGTCTGTGAAAAGCAACACGCTGTCGGAGTGGTGCGTGAGTGTAGAGATACTATTGGGGTGGAAATCGGCAAGGAGAGGCACAGCCACACATTCGTTGACATTGACGTCCCAGAACGTCATGGCCCAACGGGCGCAGTTCCGCGCACAGATGGCAATCTTGCTGCGCTTTGTAATACCAGCCTCATTCAGGAAAATCCGAAACACTTCAATGCTCTTTGCCACATCTGCATACGTAAAGGTGTCGCCCTCGTAGTCACAGAGTGCTTTCTGATCCCATTGTTGGCAGACGGTTTCCTCCAGTGTTTTCAGATAATGCTTTACCGTTAATAGTTCCTTGGCCATACTCTAAATCACAAAACGTCCTCCACACGAAACCATTGTTGCTACTACGGCCACAATGGCAAAAGATAATAATACTTTCTTCATCATTTATTATTTCTTCCTCAACTTTTGTTAAATTCGGATGCAAATATAGCAAAAATTCCCTTATTATCATTAATTTTGCAACTATATTTAAGTGTATTTATGCAAAAGGAGAGATTATGAATACAAAACGTACAACACCAGAGTATATCACGGAGTTGCAGCCAAACGAGATTTTTGTGTTCGGCAGCAATCTCAGAGGAATGCACGGCGGTGGTGCGGCGTATATCGCTTACCGCAAGTTTGGAGCCATCATGGGTCAGGGCGTGGGTCTGCAAGGCCAGAGTTATGGCATCCCGACAATGCAGGGCGGCGTAGAGACCATCCGGCCATACGTGGACGAGTTTATCCAGTTCGCCAAGGAGCACCCTACCCTCACCTTCCTTGTAACCCGTATCGGCTGCGGCATTGCCGGATTCACCGATGAAGAGATTGCCCCACTGTTCGAGAAGGCTCACGACGTAGAGAATATTGTGCTACCCCCAAGATGGTGAACATTGAACAAGTACGAGAATACACGTTGTCACTCCCTGGTGTAACCGAAGACCAGCCTTTTGGTGATGACAATATCACCTTCCGTTTGGAAGGAAAGATCTTCATGTGTCTATGGTTAGGCAGTGACAAGCAAGACATAAAGGATTCTGAGCCAAGACTTGCCCTGAAACTGACACCAGAAAGGAATGAGGAATTGAGGGCACAGTTCACGGCAGTAACACCTGCCTGGCATTGGAACAAAAAACATTGGAACGATGTGTATTACGAGCAGTTGGAAGACTCACAAGTCATGGAATGGATCAAAGAGTCATATCATCTTGTAGCATCAAAACTGCCAAAGTTAGTCAGACAAAAGTATATATAATAAGGAAACTTTTAAAGAGAACGATTATGGTTTTATCAACAACCCCACAGATTGAAGGTCGCCCCATCCGCGAGTACAAGGGAGTGGTGACAGGTGAAACAATTATTGGTGCAAACGTCTTCAAAGACTTTTTAGCAGGCATCCGCGACATCGTTGGTGGACGCTCTGGCAGTTATGAGAAGGTACTTATCGAAGCAAAGGACACTTCCATGCAGGAGATGATGCAGCGCGCTCAGGCACTTGGAGCCAATGCCGTAGTAGGTATCGACATCGACTACGAGACCATCGGTGCCAATGGCTCGATGCTCATGGTAGCCACCAGCGGAACAGCCGTCGTCATCTAATAAGATAGGCAGTTACTTTTCCTGCCACTCTTTCAGTTTCTTCTGGGTGCCGTCTTCCTGCAAGGCATAGGCAAAGTACTGCTTGGTCTTGCCATCGCGGATGATGCCCTCATACATCATTTCATCGTAGATGCGCACACTAATGTCCCACTCCTCAGCGGCAGTTGCACCCTCCACGGCCTCTTCTGTCCATAACTTTTTGTGTATGCTATAACTCACTCACCAATAATTGTTACTACCAACTTTCTTGCTCCACCATAATTCCGGTACTCGCAGAAGTAAATTCCTTGCCAGGTCCCCATGTTCAAACGTCCATTGGTAATGGGGATGGTCAGGCTAACTCCACTTAACGTTGACTTGGCGTGAGCAGGCATGTCATCAGCACCCTCTAAAGTATGCTCATATTCTGGTCGATTTTGAGGGACAAGTCGATTGAATATAGTCTCCATATCCACACGTACATCAGGATCTGCATTCTCATTAATGCTCAGACCACAACTCGTGTGCTTGCAGAATACGTTGATGATGCCCGTCTTTGGCAACTTGGGCAACTGGCTCAGTATCTCACTGGTCACCAGATGGAATCCGCGAGACTTGGGTTTTAGCGTTATTTCTATTTGCTGAATCATAATAACTTCATAAACCATCAACTATTGTTAATTCTAAGGTGCAAATTTACAAAATCTACTGAAAATTCACTAACTTTGCAAATAAAATTTGCGCTGTTATTACAAAAAAGTGGTGAGTACCAACTTTTAAGTGGTGAGTACCAACTTTTAAGTGGTGAGTACCACCTTTCTAGTTTAAGAAAATTGGCTTATATACGTATGAAACGAGTATTTTTTATTCTTGCCACAGTTTTGATGCTGAATTGTGGTAACAAGACAGGGAAAGCCATCAGCGACACAGACTCGCTGTTAACTGACTCCGTAGCAGATGCTGGGATAGACAAACATTCCGAGGCTTATATCCGCCAACGTATCGACACCATTTACAAAGGTGTTGGCAAGTCGACCTATGACAGCGAGGGGAAAGAGGTGGACTATATCCACACCCCCTTCAACCGCGACAGCGCCTATTGTTCGCAGCATTACTATGCGCTGATGAAGGAGGCTACCCAGTTGTGTAACGAGACTGGCGAAATCCTGTACGACTTCGACCACTGGGTATGTGGCCAGGACTGGTCTGACGACTGGAGTTACAAGGTGGCAAAGGTCTATGAAATCACAGATTCTACAGCCCTCGTGGATTTGAACATCCATAACTTCAGCGAAACAGAAACCACCATTGCCCTCCGCTTCGAGCGCGACGATTGGTATATTGACGACTTCTCGCCCTCGAAAGATGGCAATGACGACAAGAACTATCTGCGTGAGACCATCCGTCATGGGTTGAAGATACGTGAGAAGGCCAAGGCGCTCGTCGGCTATTGGGGATGGGTAGGTGACGACGGCCCTGAGTTGCTGCTACGTCTGGAGATGAACGGCAAAGGGCTGGAGGTCACCGAGTGTAACATCTATCGCC
>JAFZNI010000019.1 GCA_017551005.1 Prevotella sp. | reverse complement strand
TTTCGAGATGGAGGCGCTGATCACATCGGTGGGTTGGAACTGTGACCCTTATCCGAAGGAGTGGGCAGAGTATCTCTTCCGTGTTGTTGAGGCCTACCGGAAGGATGTGCCGAACCTGATGAAGCGTTCTGGTCAACAGGGCTTCCTGCCGATAGAACAGGAGAACGGGCAGCAGCACATCGGCTACTGGCCCAGTGCCGACTATGTCAGGAGTCGTGTGGTGATGGGCAGTGAACGGGGCGGCATCAAGGTGATTGGTGAGGGCAACGACTCACCAGGTAGTGACCTCATCATCCGTCTGGCCGACGAGGACGATCCCCGTCCGATCTACGTGGCAGCCTGGGGAGGAGCCAATACACTGGCACAGGCCATCTGGCGTGTGAAACAGACACGGACGGCAGATGAACTGAAACGCTTTGTCAGGAAGTTCCGTATCTATACCATCACCGATCAGGATATGCAGTACAATATGCGGATGGATCGTGCCTACAGTTCCCACATGTGGCTGCGACGTGAGTTTAAGGATGACTTGCAGTTTATCTGGGATGAGGGTACGTGGCAGGAACAATGTGAGTTGGGTAAGCGCCACTGGACTCAGCACAAAGAAAATATCCAGGGTAAGGGTGCTTTAGGCAAGGAATACCCCACCTACAAATGGGGTGTGGAGGGTGACACGCCGAGTTTCCTCTATGTGATGCCTCATGGTCTGAATGACCCCGAAGACCCGCATCAGGCAGGTTGGGCCGGTTATCATGAACGGGGGATGTGTCCTGACTCGCTGACGACGGCATGGACCTCTTGGCAGGAACCGCTCCGCAGCATCACTGTCGGCTATAAGACGCGCTTCTATCCCGATGAACTCAACGATTTCACGGCCCGTATGCAATGGGCCGACGAGGGACGGGGCAATCACAACCCGACAGTTATCGTCAATAAACAGAAAGGCTTACAACCCATTCGTATCAAAGCGAAGGCAGGTAAGACCATCAAACTGGATGCCTCGAAATCAACAGACCTTGATGGTGATGGGCTTGTGTTCCACTGGTGGCAACAGCCGGAGATTGGTACGACGAAAGCAACTATCAGTCATGCTGATCAGGCAGTAGTCGCCGTTCACATCCCCGCTGACGCTAGCAAAGGGGAGATACACCTGATATGCGAAGTCCACGACGACGGGCCTTTCCATCTGGTAGCCTACCGCCGTGTAATCATTAGCATTCAGTAAGAATTAATTGTCAAATACTTGGCAGTTTCAGTTTTTTTGCATATCTTTGCGGCCAAATATAAATAGGTACGTACAGATATGATACAATCGATGACTGGCTACGGCAATGCCGTTGTGGCTTACAAGGACAAAAAGATTCATGTAGAGATCAAGTCGCTGAACTCCAAGCAACTCGACTTGCAGACCCGTATTGCTCCCCTCTATCGTGAGAAGGAGATGGAGATGCGTCAGATGGTGGCAGAGGCCCTCATCCGTGGTAAGGTGGATATGAGTGTGTGGATAGAAAAGGAGACTGCCGTGGATGCTACTCCCGTGAATGCGGTTCTCGTGGAGAACTACTACCATCAGTTGAAGGATATTGCCACAAAGGTAGGCATCCCTGAGCCAGAGGACTGGATCTACACCCTCACCCGTATGCCTGACGTGCTGACAAAGACCGATGTGGAAGTACTCGATGACGAGGAGTGGGTGGTGGCAAAGGCTGCCGTCGGTGAGGCCTTGACCAATCTTGTGAATTTCCGCAAACAGGAAGGTGCTGCCCTCCAAAAGAAATTCACGGAGAAGATAGACAATATAGCAAGTCTCTTGGCTGCCATCGAACCCTACGAGAAGGGGCGTGTGGAGAAGATCAAGGCCCGTATCGAGGGCGGTTTGCAACAGATCCCTGGGGTGGAGTACGACAAGAACCGACTGGAACAGGAACTCATCTACTATATTGAGAAACTAGATATCAGTGAGGAGAAGCAGCGTCTAGCCAACCACCTGAAATATTTCCGTGAGACGATGGAAGAACCCGCCGGACAAGGCAAGAAACTGGGGTTCATCGCTCAGGAGATGGGACGCGAGATCAATACGACTGGTTCGAAGAGTAATCAGGCCGAGATGCAGAACATCGTGGTGAAGATGAAGGACGAACTCGAGCAGATCAAGGAACAGGTGCTGAATGCGCTTTAAAGGAGAGAAGGAGTAAAGGAGAGAAGGAGATGAGTAGAGGGAAGTTGATTATTATTTCGGCGCCAAGCGGAACAGGGAAGAGTACGATTATCGGGTGGCTGATGAGAGAACACCCGGAGTTGAATCTGGCCTTTTCGATTTCCTGTACGTCGAGGGCACCAAGAGGAACGGAACAGGACGGTGTGGAGTATTTCTTCCTGACGCCAGAAGAATTCCGTCAACGAATCGACAACGATGAGTTCCTGGAGTATGAGGAAGTCTACGAGGGACGGTTCTACGGCACGTTGAAGGCCCAGGTGGAACGACAGTTGGAGGCTGGACAGAACGTGGTGTTCGATGTCGACGTGAAGGGTGGCGTGAACATCAAGAAATATTATGGTGACGAGGCTCTGAGTATCTTCATCAAACCACCGTCGATAGCAGAGTTGCGCCGTCGTCTGGAGGGTCGTGGTACGGATGCGCCAGAGGTCATTGACCAACGTATTGCCCGTGCAGAGTTTGAACTGACCTTCGTTGATAAGTTCGACACCATTGTGGTGAACGACGACCTTACTCAGGCAGAGGAAGACGCCCTCTCTATCATTGAGGAGTTTCTCTCAGAAGGGTAATCATCATTTCTCATTATGATCAGGACAGGGATCTTCGGAGGGTCGTTTAATCCCATACACAATGGACATATCTCGTTGGCGAGGCAACTGAAGGAGAAGGCAGGTCTCGACGAGGTGTGGTTGATGGTGTCACCCCAGAATCCCCTGAAGCAGGCAACAGACCTGCTCGACGACACCCTACGCATGGAGATGGCCCGTCTGGCTCTCGAAGGGGTAGAGGGTATCGTCGCCTGCGACTATGAGATGCATCTGCCGAAACCCTCTTATACCTGGAACACCCTGCAGGCCCTCTCGAAGGATTATCCTGACAGAGAATTTGTGCTCCTGATGGGAGGCGACAACTGGGAACACTTCGACAGATGGTATCACTATGAGGACATCAAGCGCTGCTATGAGATCGCTATTTACACCAGAACCCCAGGCGATCCTGGTTACATAGATATCAGCAGTACGGAGATCCGTGAGCGTATCAAGGCAGGCAGGGGCATTCGCAGATTGGTGCCGAAAGCCGTAGCAGACTATATCAAGGAGAAAGGACTCTATAAAGACACAAAGTGAAAGGGAAGTTCAAGATAGATCCGTTGAAATGGATAGGTTGGCTGTTCAGTCCTATCCAACAGAACGGCGCCTTCTTCGTCTTTATGTTTGCGCTGGGATGGATCTGTACACAACTCGAAATAATGCCTTACTATCTCAGAAACAAGGGTGCCGAACCATACGAACTGTCTGTCCCAGAGTTGTTTCTTGATGTCTATGTGGTCTGTGTTATCCTGACACTGATCCCACGCAAGATCCGTATCTGGGTGAAGGCCTTGCTCTACATCCTTCTATATGGGGTAGCCCTCGTGGATATGTTCTGCTACGAACGGTTTGAGTCGACTCTTACGCCGACGATGCTCATGCTGGCGATGGAGACGACAGGACAAGAGGCACAAGAGTTTCTCTCAGGCTATCTCAGTTGGGAGACGGTAAAGTCGGGCGTGGGTTGGATATTGTTGCTGATCATCGTGCATATCCTTTGGACTTTCCTTCGCAAATTCTTCTCGCGGATGCGCCAACGGCTGATCCTGCCGAAGGTGAATCCGTTATTCATCAAAAGCCTTAAGGCTGTATTGGGTTGTGTGGTGGCGTGGCTGTTGTATAGCAGCATCTCTCAGACGTGGGACAATAAGGTTTCCATGCACAGGCTTTTCTCCTATGACACCATCGGACAGGTGGAACATGAACAGACGAAGAAAGAGCGGGCAAACCTTTACCTGCCTGTCTACCGTCTGGCTTTCGGCATCTATGCCAACCGTCTGGCGAGTCACCAACTGGTGCAGTTGTTGGCTGCGAGTGAGAAGATACAGGTAGACAGTTGCAGTTACCGTGTGCCGAATATAGTGCTGGTGATAGGGGAGAGTTACAACAAACACCATTCCCAACTATATGGCTACGACAAGCCAACCACCCCTCGACAGATGGCGCTGCAAGACGAAGGCAGTCTGGTGGCATTTACGGATGTCGTCTCGACATGGAACCTCACCAGTTTCGTCTTCAAACACATGCTGTCGCTCTATGCTGTAGGCGACTCTGGTGAGTGGTGCGACGAGCCGCTTTTCCCAGAAGTGTTCCGCAAGGCTGGCTACCACGTGACGTTTATCACCAACCAGTTCGAGTCAAAGGCGAAAGAGGCCATCTACGACTTCAGCGGAGGCTTCTTCCTCAATAACCCGGAACTGAGCCAGCGGCAGTTTGACAGCCGTAGTACTCGTACCCACCGTTACGATGATGGGGTACTGAAGGAATATGATGCGCTGGAAAAGGAGTCAGGAGTCAGGAGTCAGGAGACAGGAGACAGGAGTCAGGAGACAGGAGTCAGGAGACAGGAGTCAGGAGAGTTAGTGATACTGCACCTGATGGGTTCGCACGTCGACTATCGGGCCCGTTATCCGCAGAAGACACAAACCTATTTCACGCCACAGATGTACGACAGACCAGAACTGAACGACAAACAAAAACAGATTCTGGCGCATTACGACAACTCGTTGCGCTATAACGACTCCATCGTGGCGTGCATCACCCAAAGATTTGCCAACAAGGATGCTGTTGTCATCTATGTGCCGGATCATGGCGAGGAGATCTTCGACGGTTCTCCGTATATGTATGGCAGGATGCACGGGGCGAACATCGACTACCGTCTGGCACGCAACGAGATGGAGATTCCTTTCTGGATATGGGGCTCGCCACAATATCGGGAAAGGCATCCCTACGGTTGGCTGGCGATTCAGAACGCCAAAAGTCGTCCTTTGATGGTTGATGCCCTGCCCCATCTGTTGCTCTATCTCGGAGGCATCTCCACACCCCTTTATCGCGAGGAACTGAATGTGATCAGTCCGAAGTACGACCAGAAACGTCCTCGTATCCTGAAGAATGTTACGGACTATAACCAACTGAAACGCCCATGAAAGAACTACTGACAAGAAAAGAATGTACAGCGATGCGGGGGATAGCCATCCTCGCCATCGTGTTGCACAACTACTGCCATTTCATCGGCAAGATTGTGAAGGAGAACGAGTACCAGTATCTCTCCTTCAACAACGACCGTCTGTGGCAGGTGCTGACGCATCCCGATGCGCTATTGCCCGTACACCTGTTGTCGTATTTCGGGCATTATGGTGTACCAGTATTTCTTTTCCTCAGCGGCTTCGGTCTGGTGAAGAAATACGAGGAAACGTCAAACGACTCCTGTCCCCCTGTGAGGTTTGTGCGATACAATTATCTGAAACTGCTCAGGATGTTGATAGTGGGGTTCGTGCTGTTTGTCTGTGTCGATATGGTGACACCTGGACGTTTCTCTTTCCATTGGGACAACGTACTGGCACAATTGCTCATGTATATCAATGTACTGCCTGAGCCTGACAAGATCATCTGGCCAGGCATCTACTGGTTCTTCGGGCTGATGATGGAACTCTACATCGTCTATCGGCTCCTGTTCTATCGGCGCAGTTCGTGGTGGGTGGTGGCACTCGTTGTGGTCTGTTGGCTCCTGCAAGTCTTCTGCGAGCCTGACGGCGAGATACTCAACCGTCTGCGCTATAACTGTATCGGGGGTATGCTTCCCTTCGGATTAGGAATAATCGTAGCCAGAATTCCCACGTTGGGAATAAAATATTCCCCCATTGGGAATAAAACATTCCCACGCTGGGAATATTTGATGGCCTTATTGCTCGCATCGGCCTTAGTCGTTGTGATGTGTTTTAACTACCAGTCGTGGCTGTGGATTCCCGTCTTTATCATCATCGGTTGTGTGGCGATGGTGAAACTGATGCCTGAGTGCGTGCTGAAGGTGTTCGTCTGGTTTGGCAGCATCTCGGCAGCGATGTTCGTGGCACATCCCATAGCCCGTAAACTCTTCATCACCGTTGCATGGAAACAGGACATCTACGACGGACTGATGCTCTATGTCGTTGTGACAATCGCCCTCTCATGGGCTGTAAAACAGATAATTGACCGTATCCCCAAGCCGACATTATGAAAAGGATTGTTGCATCAGATTTCGACGGTACGCTGACCACGAGGGATACGCTCATTGAGTTTATCCGTTATGCCTTTGGCACAAGGGCTTTCCTCTTAGGATTTCTCAAGTATGCACCACTCTTGGTACTGATGAAACTGCATCTCTATCCGAACTACAAGGCGAAGGAAAAAGTGTTTGCATATTTCTTTAAGGGGATGAAGATTGAGGAATTTGATGGATTATGTCAACGATTCGCCAAAGACAACCGTCATTTGCTGAGGCCAGAGGGCATCAAGGTCTTGCAACAGGCTCAGGCTGATGGTGCTGAGATACTTATCGTCAGTGCCTCGATAGATAATTGGGTACAGCCGTTTTTTGAAGGCGTCAGGAGTCAGGCGTCAGGAGACAGTAGCATACGGGTGATTGGAACGCAGGTTGAGGTGAAGGCAGGACTTCTGACAGGCCGTTTCCTGACGAACAACTGTTATGGTCAGGAGAAGGTCAACCGTATCCTTGAACTCTATCCCAACCGCCAAGACTATCACCTCACGGCCTATGGTGACAGTCGGGGTGACAAGGAATTGCTTGCCTTCGCTGATGAATCCTACTTTAAACCTTTCCGACAGTCATGACACCATTTAAACTTTTCAAAGTCAAACCCGAGGAGCGTGTCCAAGCAGTGGTGGTACTGACAGTGATTGTCATCCTCAATGCGCTGTTTATCTACCGCATGCACGACCTGTTCATGCAACCCGGTTTCGGACCCTACTGGAAAGCCTTTGAACGGGAACTGCACCTCTCAGGTTATGACCCGCTGACCTACTTAGGGGTGACAGATTGGGATGTGGTCTATCAGGTGTACCGCCATCCGTTGTTGTCATTTCTCATCTGGCCTTTCTGGTTGTTGAACCAAGGACTGACAGCCCTCTTTGGCGTCAATTGCGTGCAGTACATTGTGGCGCTGCCTGTGATGGCGTGTTCGTTCTATTCCTATATCTTCCTCTACCGTATCCATCGTGAAGTGATAGAGTTGGAACGCTGGGATGCCACCTTGCTCACAGCCTATTATTTCTCCTTCGCCTATATCCTGTTGTCTGTGATTGTGCCAGACCACTTCACCATCTCCATGTTCCTCTTGCTGATTACCCTCTATATCTCTGGGGTGTGCATCAAGAAGGGTAGGGAGTTCCGATGGTGGCAGTCGGCGATACTATTCTATATCACTGCTGGCGTCACCCTGAGCAATGGCATCAAGGTGTTTCTCTCTGGTTTCTTCGTCAATCTGCGTGACTTCTTCCGTCCCAAGTACCTGTTATTGGCTGTCATCCTGCCAGCGGCTCTGTTGTGGGGCACAGCCACTTGGGAATATCAGCAGTATGTGTTGCCTAAGGAGAAGGTCCGTGCAGAGTTGAAGGTGAAGAAAGCAGAAGAACTGAAGGCCCGTGTGGCGCAGATGACAGACAAGGAGAAGGAACAGTTTGAAAAACGGAAGGCGAAACGTCAGGAGGTGCTGCGCCGTCAGGCTGCCAAGACGGGTAAGCCGATGGAGAATCACGGTTTCCTGAAATGGACGGACATCAGCACCTCCCGTTGGCAGTCAGTGTATGAGAATCTGTTTGGCGAGTCCGTGCAGTTTCATCAACAGCATTTCTTAGAGGACACGCTGGTGCACCGGCCTGTGTTCGTGCCATACGACTGGATATGGAGTTATGTGGTGGAAACGGTGGTGGTATTGCTTTTCATCGTTGGCATCTGGTGTGGACGGAGAAGCCGTTTCCTGTGGCTCTGTCTCTCCTGCTTTGGCTTCGACATGTTCATCCATCTGATCTTGGGCTTCGGACTCAACGAGGTGTTTATCATGGCACCACATTTCATGTTTGTATTACCCATCGCTACAGCCTTCCTATTCCAGCAGAATCATGGGGACTGGCACAATGATTGTAGCGTAGCGAAGATCAGGGTGCCTGTCCCCGTGATTCTCCGCCTCACTCTTCTATTGCTGACGCTATACCTATTTATATATAACGGCTATCTCCTGACTTCCTTCCTCCTGAGCCCCATCCACGCTATCATTTAAACGTGCCTGTCTGTGCCGAGCCACTTACGGATACGACGGGAGAGCGATTTCCCGATATG
>JAFZNI010000186.1 GCA_017551005.1 Prevotella sp. | reverse complement strand
GCTCTGATAGCGGACGCCACCGATGACATCAATCTTATGGGCACCATAGCGGTTACCCCAGGTGAGACGTGTGTCGCTCATAATCGAGTTCTGACGGGCAGCAAGGCTCTGGGCCATATTCGTTACCTGAATATTGCTGGAGGCCATCAGACGGAAAGGCGGTGTACCCTCCAACGGCAGATAGTAGTTCTCGTTGGTATTAACCAACGTGAAGTTGAAATGCTCAGAAATGGAGAGGTGTCTGTTAAACTCGTATTTGGGCGTTACACTGAAGGTGATCATACGGTTGCCCGCTTGGTTGCGGTTCTCGCCATCACCCAAATCCAGGATACCCTTGGGGTTGGCCAAACGGACGGCATTAGCATAGATCTCACCATCTTGACTGAACACCTTGTAGAGATAGTTGTCGGCCTCGGCCAGATAGTGACTGGGATTGCCGTTGACGTCGAAAGCGTTGGGTGCCAGGAATGGCGACTTAATCAGCGAGAGGAAACCTGGTGAGGAAACGGTTCCCACTGAGAGGTCGGCCTTGACGCCATCATCACGCAAGTCACGGGTAACATCACTGTAGGCAGCATCGAAACGTACATCAAGACCTTTGAATACCTTGATGTCAGAGTTCAGACGCATATTGAAACGAGAGAAATCATTGCCACGCTGTGTGGCATCACCTAAAGAATAACCTACTGACAGGTTGTAGTTGGCGGCATCGTCACCACCCTGCACGTTGATACCGTAGTTGGTGACGAAAGTGTTGTGATAAACCAATTCGGTCCAGTCGGTATTATTATGATAGGTATTATAATAATAGTTTTTGGGGTCACTGTTAATGAACTCTAGGTTCTGCAGATTATCCGTAAGTCCTGCCAGCATCTCTGTGGCATAGAGACGATAATCGTCACCACTCATCATCTTTGGCAGACGTGGCTTGAGTTGATACTGACCGTTGATGGTCACATCAATTTTCGTGGCCATTGACTTGTTACGCTTGGTCTTGATGATGAGCACACCACCGGCAGCCTTAGCACCGTAGATAGCCGTTCCGTTTTTGAGGACTGTCACGCTTTCAATGTCATTGACGTTAAGATTGGCTAGGATATTATTATAATAGCCTTGGTGTAGCATCTCGCGGTTGTATTGCATATCGGTGATAACACCATCGATGACCACCAGCGGCTGACTGTTGGTCTGCAGGCTGGTCAAACCACCGATGAACATCGTACTACCGATACCCATTTGTCCACTGCGGGTGACGGAATGGATGTCTGCACCCAACTGTTGGGCAATGAGCGGATCGATGCTCACCTGCGCCGTGTTATCGAAATTCCCAGTGCTACGGCTGGCAAACGACTGCGTGGTCTGGCTGTAGATGGGACTGAATGTAGCAGGGTAGAGTTTGGCATCCGTCTTGTCTGCCTGCTGTCCGATAGCCTTCTGCAGAATCTGGTAACCCTCGACGCGCATGCTGACACTGTTCACGTATTCAGGCACTTTCAGTTCGTAGGCACCATTCTCGTCGGTCAAGGCCGTGATGCGATTGTTGCCGTATGCCTGGACAAGGACACCTGCCAATGGATGGCCCGTGGCAGCATCGGTCACAATGCCACTTACCGTTTTCGTATCTTGAGCCATGGCTGTTCCGATGGACAGAAGCCAGCAGGCAGTCACGGCAATCAACTTACAAATTCTTGTATTCATAATGCTTCTCATATTTAACAATTAGTACTCACTCTTCCTCGGGCGCAGATAGATGCAGTCGAGGTACATCTCGCGGGAGAATTGGTTGGATTCGCGGGCAAGGATGTTACACTTCAACTTCACCGTAAATTTCATATTGGTCTGGTCGTAGTTGCAGACAGGGAACTTGAAGTTCTCTGCTAACACCACAGTATCTACACGTGCGGGGTCATTGGAGAATTTAGCATTGTCGCAGTTGAAAGTCTTCTCATTGCCATTTTCGTCGACATAGTTGATCTCTGCTTGGAATTTGCAGGGCTTCAACTGAGCCTTGGCATTGTAGACCGTAGCCGGCAGAATGACAGCACAGATGTCATAACTGGCAGCCAGCGTATTTTCCAACTTGAAAGTCATGTTCCAGTTGGAAGTATTACTCTTCGGTGTGATGACCAGATACTCATTCTCTGAGATGCTGTCAGCAGCATGGGTACGTGTGTTATAATTACACAGACTGTAGTCCAAAATCAAATCTGTACGCTCACCCTCGGTCTTGATTTCACGATTGTAGGTCATCTCGGGTGTGAACGGCCATCGGTTAGCGGTGTAAAGCGTACCATTGCTGTATTCCGTTGCTGTGGTTCCATACAAGATACCGCCCTCCTGGAAAGGTTTGTGGAATACATGGTATTTGGGATAGCGCTTATCGTAGTCGTATGTGATGAGCGAGTCCTTCTGGCTTGCCTGGATGGTACGGCTGAAGATGGCATCATTGAGTAGGGAGTGGTTGGCCCAATAGCGTTGTAATGAGTCTCTGTC
>JAFZNI010000185.1 GCA_017551005.1 Prevotella sp. | reverse complement strand
GAGGGAATACTTGTTAGATTCGAAATATATTCCCTTAAAATCGTGGGAATACTTTTTGAGTTCGAAATATATTCCCTTAAATGCGAGGGAATATTTTTCTCATCGTAGCATCCGCTCCAGAGAATCAGGCAGATGTCCTCGCGGCTGGTCATCAACTGCAGGGCCTCCCTTGAATAAGGATAGTAGTCGTAGGTCTCCTCATTCTCATAGCATGCACGCAAGATGGTGTCATGAATATCCACCACGACGTAGATCTTTTCCCAGTTCTTCTCAATCTTGCGGTTGAACGCCACTTCGAATGCCTTTGTTATATCCATACCAAATAATGCTCAATACTTTGATGCAAAGATAACGAGAATTCTGCAATCCGCAGCCATTTCGGGTGCAGATTCAATTGTATTTAGGTTATTATTCCGCTTATATTGCTTATTTTTTAGTAAAAACCAATACGTTTATTCAAAATAATTATTATCTTTGCACCGAATAAATAAAAAGAAACTTATAATATGGAACCGAAAGTTGGTGATAGGATGAAGGTCAGTCCGCAGTTGACGGCACAAGCAGACTGGATTGACGGTGAAGTTATCGACGTGGAACATAACCCATTCATGGGATTGGTCATCTCCATTAAAGACAAACTGGGTCGGATATTCTTCGGCCAAAGTCGTTTCTTCGTAGCACTCTAAGATCCCATGTTTGCCATTGCCTTTGATATGGATATCAAGGAACTCCGTAATGCCTACGGGGAACCCTATAACAATGCGTATTATGAAATCAAGATTATCCTTCGTAAATATGATTTCTACAATACGCAAGGTAGTGTCTATCTGACCGATAAGGACGATATGGCAAATCTCTTTTCAGCCATCTATGCCCTGAAAAATACACCGTGGTTTAAGGCTTCTGCTCGCGACATTCGCGCCTTCAAGGTTGAAAACTGGTCGGACTTCACGCAAATCGTGAAGGAAGATTAGTCAAGTGCACAATGGAGTCAGGAACGCTGTGTACCCCCAGTCTTTATTGAAGTTTAAACTGCACGGGAACAGTTTCTTTCACTCGCACAGGTTTTCCATTTATCATGCCAGGTTTCCATTTAGGCATCGCTTTCACCACGCGTAAAGCCTCTTCGTCGAGTGAGGGGTCAACAGACTTGACAACCTTCACATCGGTGATGGAACCGTCGCGCTCTACGACGAAGGTAACGATGACACGACCCTGGATACCGTTTCCCTCAGCAACAACAGGATACTTGATGTTCTTAGCCAGATACTTGAGCAGGGCAGCCTGTCCACCAGGATATTCGGGCATCTGTTCTACATTGTCATAATCTTTATTATCCTGTCCTTCCTCTTCAATTATCTTCTCTTTTGTCTTTGGAACCAAATCATCGGATTCTTGTACTATAGGCTTCAATTTATCAAAATCAAATTTAGAAAGGGTATATTGTCTACTTCCTCCAAGGAGTGCTTCTCCTATACTCCACCTTATAGAACGTTCATATTGACCATTCAAATCATATAGTTTACATGTAAACCCTCCATATGTGGGATGTGATTCTTTGGACTTTCTCAATATATTTTCTCCTGAATTACCTGGGCCATATTGGTATGCACTTCTTAATGTACCATCCGAGAAGAAATTACATGATAGATATATTTTCTTTGTTCTATAATAGTATGATTTTACGGATTCTATTATACCATTTGAATACCATGTAAACTCATTAATAAACTCTGGTTTGTTGTTTTTATCATATACTATTTCCCACTTTCGAAGTCCTTTGTTGTCAACAGCAAATTCAATAATTATTTTGGCGTCATTATTATATTTACAAGAATAACGTTTCTTTGTTTTGTCATACGTTAAATGAATAGTATATAATAAAGGAGTGAATACGAAATCTTCCTTAGATGGGTCAAAATATTCTAAAATTCCAGAATACTCATATTCTTGATAATAGTTGCTTTTCATAAGCTTTTGGGCAAGTGCTCTGGCTGATGAAGGATTCTGGCACTGATATACGTTTTCCAATTGGTTTTTCGTTAATTTATAACTTTCCAACCAATTACCTTTAGACTTAGTTCCATCCAAGAAATAGGTTGTACCATCGACAAAAAACGGTCCAACTGTTTTTGTGGATAAATCTCCTTCAAATCTGTCTCCGTTGGAGTATTTGAATATCCCTTTTATTGCAGCTGAGGAAATCCTGTCAGTTGTAACAACACTCTTTATTGAGCCCTCAAAATAGTTCCCATTTCTGTATGTCCATTTGGCAAGATAGCAATTCTCGTAAATCTTATTTATATTCCAATAATCCATTTCAGATAATGTCCCATCATCTTTAACATACATTATTTCTTTTGATAGAAGTTGGTTGTCATCATTATCTTCCTGAGTACATATGATATTTCCCTTCTCAAGGCTTATACCAATCTTCTTGGGGCCAGATGTCCTTCCTGTTATTTGTCCATCTAGAGTTCGAAATAAGATGGTACTATCCTGTCCTATTGTTGGTTTGACTCTGCCTTTGAACGTTGCCCCGTCATCCCAACACATAATAACATCATTATTTGCTTGAAGAAGTATTTGATACATATCAAAAGAGTCATCATCATTGAGAGCAATGCTGGGAATTTCTGCTGAGAGGTAAGAATATCCTCTTCCTCCAGTTTTTCCATCAACAAATACTGTGGTCTTTCCTTGTAATCTCACAATCATCGGAGATTTCAGATAAAAACCTTCCAAATATGATGCTTCTGAGCATTTTATTCGCAAAGTACCAGCCTTTTTTGGTTTATAGTTCATAGAGTAATCATCCATGTTATAGACATAAAATGATCCATATATTTTATTAGTTCTAACTGGGGTATTATCATATTTTATACCTTCAATAACCAACCTGTTGTATTTATAAGAGACTCTACCTTCCAATAAAAGATTAGGAGAAAGAGATGATATGGCATAGAACTTTGCAATTGTGCCTTCACGCAATATTCCTTTGGAGATAACACCGTCAATTAGATAATGTTGTGCGGTAAATTCAATGTTTCTCGATGCTTTTGAAGTTAGGGTTGAAGCAGAGGCTATTTCTGCATACCAATCATTGACTTCGTTTTTAATAGCAGCAAATTCATCCTGAGAATGAACAGATATACAAGTACTTAATAGTAAACTTAAAAGAATATACTTTCTCATACAAATAGTTTTTAATTCATTGTGGTTAATCTTTCTTAACCTTCTCCCATAATGCACATTTGGTCATGTTCCCTTTGACATTCTCATTTGGCTTTTCGTCAACCTTACGAATTCCAAGTTCTTTTTCTTTCCTTCTTAGATATGATGCCATGGGACCATGCAATTTACGAAAACTACCCTTTCCCACAGAAATGTTTTTAGTATAATCTTCTTCGAATAGATCACGATACACTTTAATAAAGTCTTGGGAACTGAATCTTACCGATAGTTTTTTGCTGTCGATAACTTCCTGAAACTTCCTAATGTCCATAGTCATAGCGATAATCTCCCCACCCCAGATACCCCATGAAGCCTTTTACTTCTTCTATTGGTTAACCACATAACAAAAAACGTGGGTATCCACCTTCTGCCCGTCCACCATCTGAGGCCTACCACAGCCCTTGCAAGTTGACGAACAAAGTGATACCCACGAACGTATTGCCGATACACCCGTAAGTGTGCGTTGAAGGCATGGTTAGCCCTCACGCACACAACGGGATACGTTTTCAGCATACCCGTGACATCAACTCCGCATTGTCTTTGACTTGCAATCTTTTGTGGTAATTTCAGATGGTCAATCGACAAAGCATCGTGTGACGCTTTTCCATTATGTAGTGACCAGTCCCGTAACTCCATCCGTCTCAACGGACATCATAGCCACAAGTCTGTAATCAGGTGCAAATATATGAAAAAACTTCGAATAATGAAAGAAAAAGAGAAAAAAGATTCATCTTTTGTGGATTTCAGAGCCATAGAAATGGAAATTTGCCTACGGGGGCGATAATAGTACGCAGGGACGTACTGCCAGTACGCTCCTTGCGTACCACGAGTGTGCTAACGACGTACCAAAACTTTCTCCGTATTCCTTTGGTGGTTTGCTCGAATGTTTGTATCTTTGCAGCATCATATGAAGATATTTGCCATAGGCATGAACTATGCCGCACACAATCAGGAACTGCACGGGACGTTGAAGCGGCCCGACGAGCCTGTGATTTTCACCAAGGCCGATTCGGCGATACTCAATCAGGGGAAGCCTTTCTTTATCCCTGACCATCTGGGACGCATCGACTACGAGGCGGAGGTAGTGGTGCGTATCTGTCGTTTGGGAAAGAACATCCCGCTGCGCTTTGCTCATCGCTATTACGACGCCGTAACACTCGGCATCGACTTCACGGCTCGCGACTTGCAAAAGAAAGCATCAGAGGCCGGACAACCTTGGACCATCTGTAAGGGCTTCGATGGGTCTGCCGCCATTGGTGAATGGGTGCCGAAGGAGAAGTTTATGGATATCCAGCGTCTCCACTTCCATTTGGATATCAACGGGAAGACCGTCCAGGAGGGCTGTACCAGCGATATGATGTATAAGGTGGACGAGATTATCGCCTACATCTCACAGTTCTTTACCTTGAAGACGGGCGACCTGCTCTATACCGGTACGCCGGCAGGTGTCGGTCCAGTGCATATCGATGATCATTTAGAAGGCTGGCTCGAAGAGCGGAAGGTCTTGGCGTTCAATTGTAAGTAACCTCTCACAATAAATTGGCACAATATCCGTTATGATAGAGAAGTGAAAACAAATTTGAGGCTGATAGCAGGCTTGACTCTTCTGCTGCTCTGCTTGCAGGGCAAGGCACAAGGGTTTATCAACTTGACCGCTCAGGAGGTCAGGATTGACTCCGTCCTGCCAGCCTACACATACCAGAAACAATTAGGTTCACACTATGCAGATTCCACTTATACCGTCAGCATCGAATACCCCGAATTCATTGATATGACGGAGGCTGATATCCGGCGTTATCAGCAGTTGGCAGATTGTGAGCCGGGAGCCTTGCCCGAGGTGACGCAGTATGTCTGTGTGGCGCGGAAGCAAGGTGTGCTCGACATCTCGTTCTGTCCGATAGTGAAGCGCGACGGGAAGTATCAGAAATTGGTCAGTTTTAAGTTGAATGTGAAGGGGAAGGCGAAAGGGATACAGGCCAGGACCAGGGCTGATGAGTCACCTTCAGTTCGTTATGCCGATCACTCTGTATTACAAAGTGGTACGTGGGCGAAGATCCGCATCCCCGCCAGTGGCATCTATCAGTTATCCAGCAGTCTGATGCGTTCCTGCGGCTTCTCTGATATCTCAAAGGTAAAGATATACGGCTATGGTGGTGCCTTGCAACCAGAAAAGTTGACTGGCGATTACCTGATAGCCACCGATGATTTGAAGGAAGTGCCGACCTGTCTGGTGGGCGGGCGCAAACTTTTCTATGGTGTCGGCCCCGTCACGTGGGAGTCAGAATCCGCCACGACCCGCATCCGCAACAACTATTCAGACTACGGTTATTACTTTCTGACGAATGCCGGCGACGAGGAACCGCTGACCATCGACGAAGAGGAGTTCAAGGCCACCTATTACCCGACGGCCGACGACTACCACTCCCTCTACGAGGTGGATGATTATGCCTGGTTCCACGGCGGCAGGAAACTATTCGACAAGACACTCTATAGTATAGGTAGTCCACTGACCTACACCTTGACATCGAATGGCACCAGTGGCATCCTGTCGGTAGCACTGAGTTATGACGGCTACTTTGAGGCATCGGTCCGCGTCAACGACCAGGAGGTAGGACAGATTGTGGTGAGCAAGGATGCCATCTCGAAGTCTAAGAATACCGATAATCCTATCGACTTCGTGGATAGTTATGCGAAGGCCATGGATCATATATGGTATTTTTCTCTCGATAGCATTCAGGCAGGCGCCAATACCGTCAAGATCACCCAGACATCGGGTGCCAATGTCCGTCTGGACTACCTGATCCTGACCAGCAGTCAACCGAAGGCTTTGCCAGACCTGACTTCTGCCAATCTCCCGACACCCGAATATGTCTATCATATCACGAATCAGGACCATCACGCCGATGCGCCTGTGGATATGGTCATCATCATTCCCACCACACAGAAGTGGCTCGCAGAGGCAGAGCGCATCAAGACACTCCATGAGACGAAAGACGGTCTGCGTGTCCGTATCGTGCCTGCCGACGAACTTTTCAACGAGTTCTCAAGCGGTACGCCTGATGCCAATGCCTACCGCCGCTATTTGAAAATGTTCTATGACAGGGCAGAGACTGAGGCCGACATGCCGCGCTATCTGTTGCTGTTTGGCGATGGGGCCTGGGATAACCGTATGCTGATTTCCGAGTGGCGGAACAGCAATCCCGACGACTTCCTGCTCTGCTACGAGAGTGAGAACTCGTTTAGCGAGGTCAACTGTTATGTGAGTGATGACTATTTCTGTCTCCTTGATGATGAAGAGCAGATCCAGCAGGTGAGCGGGTCAGGAAGACTCACTTATCTTGGCAAGCCGGATGTGGCTGTCGGCCGATTCCCTGTCAGGTCGGCAGAGGAAGCGAAGATATTGGCGGACAAGACCATCGGCTATGCCAACAACGAAAACGCCGGTCCCTGGCAGAATACCCTTATGTTTATGGGTGATGACGGCAACAACAACGCCCACATGATCACTGCCGACAAGGTGGCTACTGCCTTGCAGACCGTCCATCCCGCTCTCAATATCAAGAAAGTGTACTGGGATGCCTACACTCGCCAGTCGTCCTCGACAGGCAACACTTATCCCGATGCCGTCACGCTGATCAAGAGTCAGATGGCCGAGGGTGCCCTGATGATGAACTATTCCGGACACGGCATCTCCTACGGTATCTCCCATGAGTTTGTGTTGCGTCTGCCCGACTTCGAGGAGCCCACCTCGCTGCGCCTGCCCCTCTGGGTGACGGCATCCTGCGACATCATGCCCTTCGACGGACAGGAAGAGAATATCGGTGAGTCGGCTATGTTGAACAAGAAAGGCGGAGCCATCGCCTTCTTCGGCACCACACGTACTGTGTATGCCAACTACAACGAACTGATCAACCTCGGCTTCTCGCAGTACGTGTTCGGCTCTACCAATGGCGTACGTAATACCATCGGCGAAGCCGCACGTCTGATCAAGTGCGACTTGGTGGAATCGCGACAGGATCTCTCACCCAATAAGTTGCAATACACCCTCTTGGGCGATCCTGCCCTTGTGCTTGCTGCCCCGAAGCAAAAGGTGGTCATCGACAATATCAACGGTCTGCCCATCGACGGGGCATCGACAGTCCGTTTAGCAGCAGGTTCCATCACAAAAATCACGGGACATATCGCCAACGGTGGGGCCACTGACACAGCCTTCAACGGCACCATTACTGCTATCGTCAGGGATGCGGAAGAGACCGTCGTCTGTCGTCTGAACGAACCGTCGGATGCCGAAGAAGCCTTTGTCTTCAAGGATCGCACGAAGACACTTTACAGTGGCTCCGACAGCATCCGCAACGGTGTCTTTACCTTTACCTTCGCCGTGCCGAAGGATATCAGTTATACCGACGGCACAGGTCTGATGACCCTCTATGCCGTGAACCACGAGAAGACCAGAACGGCCCATGGCGAGAACAGTAACTTCATCCTTAACGGCAGCAGCACTGCCCTCAACGACTCGATCGGCCCCAGCATCTACTGCTATCTGAACACCAAGTCGTTCAGGAACGGCGGCAAAGTACATGCCTCGCCCTATTTCGTGGCGGAACTCTACGACGACAATGGCATCAATGCTTCTGGCAGTAGCATCGGACATGACCTGGAACTGGTCATCGACGGTGACATGTCGAAGACCTATAATCTGAATAGTTACTTCAACTATGAGTTCGGTGACTACCGCAGTGGTACACTGGGATTCAGTATTCCCAAACTCGACTATGGCCACCATAAACTCCTCTTCCGTGCCTGGGACGTTTTGAACAACTCCTCTACGGCGGAACTCGATTTCGAGGTGGCTCGTGACATTGCACCCGAATGCATCAACGTGAGGTGTGTCCGCGACCCGTCCACCGGCGGTGCCACCTTTATCATCACCCATGATCGCGCCGGTTGCGAACTCCTCGTGCAACTCGACATCTACGATATGGCGGGCCGGCAGTTATGGCGTTACACCGAGTCGGGTGTGCCTGCCGACAATACCTATACCTTCGACTGGAACCTCTCGATGGATGGCGGGCGTCGCCTCCAGACAGGCGTCTACCTATTCAAGATATCCATCAGCAGCGATGGTAGCGGACAGTCGTCGAGGACCAAGAAACTCTTGATTACAAATACAAACTAAACCCCCAATATGAATATGAAGAAAGACTCAAAGATAACCCTGTTGAGAGTGATGGCGATACTTTTCGTTTTTCACTTTTCATTGTTCACTTCATCGGCTCAGGATGATGACAAGGTGACAATGTTCAACCCTGTGGAACATGCCGTCATCTCGCAGACCATCGCGCCTGATGCCCGTGCCGCCGGTATGGGTGATGTGGGTGCCGCCACCGAGCCGGATGTCAACTCGCAGTACTGGAATCCTGCGAAATATCCGTTCTGCATCTCCCGCGCCGGATTTGCCCTCAACTACACCCCGTGGCTGCGCCAGTTGGTGAACGACATCGACCTGGCCTATCTCGCTGGCTACTACCGCATCGGCGACTACTCTGCCATCTCCGGTTCGCTACGTTACTTCTCCCTCGGCGAGGTGTTTACCGACTACGGACAGACCGATATGACAGTGAAGCCCTACGAGATGTCTCTCGACGTGGCCTACTCGCTGATGCTCTCTGAACACTTCTCGATGGCAGCCGCCCTGCGCTGGATCTATAGCGACCTGCGCTACGACTACTCTGAGGATTCCAAGCCTGCCTCGGCCTTTGCCGCCGACCTGGCGATGTATTATAACAGATACGTCAACCTCGGCAGCCGCGAGTGCCAGTTGGCACTTGGTCTGAATCTCTCGAACATCGGCTCGAAGATTTCCTTCTATGGCGATGAGGAGAGTCAGTTTATTCCCGCCAACATGCGTCTCGGTGCATCACTGCTGATACCTGTCGACGAGTGGAACCGTTTTACCATCACCGCCGATGCCAACAAACTGCTTGTGCCTACCGTACCCGCTCAAGAGGACGGTGAGAGCAATACCGACTATCAGGATCGTGTGCGCCGCGAGTACAGTGACGTGAGTGCTATCAGTGGTATCTTCAAGAGTTTCAGCGATGCCCCCGGCGGCTTCAAGGAGGAACTCGACGAGATACAGTGGAGCGTCGGTGCCGAGTATGTCTATCACGACCAGTTCTCGCTCCGTGCGGGCTATCACCATCAGGCCGAGTCGAAGGGTAACCTAAAGTACTTTACCGTCGGTGGCGGTTTCCGCATGAATGTCTTTTCGCTCGATGTGGGCTATGTCATCTCTACAGCCCGCACCAACCCGCTTGACCAGACGTTGCGTTTCACCCTTGCCTTCGATATGGACGGCATCAAAGACCTGTTTAGACGATGAAGATACGAGTAGGCATGGGCTATGATGTCCATCAGTTAGTTGAGGGCCGCGACCTGTGGATGGGCGGCATCAAGTTGGAGCATTCTAAGGGCCTGCTAGGTCATAGCGATGCCGACGTGTTGATTCATGCCATCTGTGATGCCTTGTTGGGTGCTGCGAACATGCGCGACATTGGTTATCATTTCCCTGACACCTCAGAAGAGACCGACGGCATGGACAGTAAGATTATCCTTCGCAAGACCATCGACCTCATTGCCACCAAGGGCTACCGTCTGGTAAACATCGATGCCACCATCTG
>JAFZNI010000184.1 GCA_017551005.1 Prevotella sp. | reverse complement strand
GAACCCTGTACAGACACGGCCAAGATGGTATGTCCGTATGCTGGCCCCCCTCTATCAGCACAGAGGGCGTCACTCGAAAATCCACCGTTCTGTACGAATGGACACCCCACCCTATCGCAGATTCTCGTTGGGCGACTATAGTATCGTTGAGTCGTATAGTTGTATCAACAATGCCGTGGGGGATGTCATTATCGGCGACCATACCAGGGTGGGACTGCACAACACGGTCATTGGTCCTGTAACGATTGGCAACCATGTGAACCTGGCTCAGGGAATCACGGTCACTGCTCTCAACCACAACTTTGCAGAAAAAGGCCTAAGGATTGACGAACAGGGTGTGTCTACGACTCCTGTCACCATTGGAGATGATATTTGGATTGGAGCCAATGCGGTGATTCTGCCCGGTGTGACGATAGGAAATCACTCGGTGGTAGCCGCTGGCGCAGTAGTAACCAAGGACGTGCCGCCCCACACATTGGTGGCTGGCGTGCCTGCTAAAACCATCAAAGAACTATGAGAATCGGAATTGAAGCACAGAGAGTTTTCAGGAAAAACAAGCACGGCATGGACTATGTGGTGCTGCAGGAGGTCAAGGAATTACAGAAGATGAACACAAGACATGAGTTCTTTGTGTTCGTGGCCCCTGGCGAAGATCATTGTCTGAACGACTCGCACAATGTGCATGTCATTGAGATTGGTAATGGCTTCTATCCCCTCTGGGAACAATATGCATTGCCAAAGGCAATCAGAGAACTGAATATTGAACTGCTCCATTGTACCAGTAACACAGCCCCGCTCTGGTGTAGTGTTCCGATGATTCTGACCTTACATGACATCATCTTCCTGGAACCAAGAGACCGGATGAACGAGTCGATATACCAGAATATGGGCTGGTACTACCGTAAGATGGTGGTGCCCAAGATCCTCAAGAAATGCAAGCGCATCATCACGGTGTCGAACTTTGAAAAGAACAACATCGTCAATACACTGGGTATTCCAGATGAGAAGATAGCCATGATCCATAATGGCTACACGGACTGGTTCAAGCCCTTAGAGGATATCGAGACTGTCTACCGGAAATATATCGATAATCCTGATTATTTCTTCTTTCTTGGCAATACGGACCCCAAGAAGAATACGGAACGGACGCTTATCGCCTACTCCAATTATTTAGAGAAATCGGAGTTCAAGCGCAAACTGCTGGTGGCAGATCTCGACGAGCAATATCTGAGTTATATCATTGAGCGGAATCAGATTGAGAACACCCGCGACATGATTGTCATGCCCGGCTATATAGACAACAAGGACTTACCTTATATCTATAATAATGCCTTTGCCTTCCTTTACCCGTCGTTGAGGGAGAGTTTTGGTATTCCACTGTTGGAGGCGATGGCCTGCGGAACACCCGTCATCACATCGAACACCTCATCGATGCCGGAAATAGGAGGACCGAATGCCATCCTGATTAATCCAGAGAATCCTGACGAGATTACAGAGAAGATGCTGCAATTGGAAAATGACCAAGAGTTTTATAGCAGACAGGAAGAGATAGGGTTGCACCAGGCCTCACTGTTCTCCTGGAGACAGACAGCAGAACAACTATTGGAATTATACGAAGAAGTATATAAGGAAATGTAACCGTCAGTCAGTCAAACAGATTCAATGAGAGATCCACCGTGGGTCTCTCTTCTTTTTCTTCTGCCACAGGTTCACGAAACTCCAACAATAGTTGGCGGGCATCGGCATTATTCTGGGTGTTCAGACGGTAATAACCACGACGACCTGTACTCTCTATTAACGACTGGGCGGATTTGGAGTTTTTCAGAAGATATTGCTGGACATAGGATCGGATGTCTTCTATATCTGGTGAAGAAAACAAGGTGGAGTTCATATTATAGAGATGCTTGGTCAACAACTGAACGTTGATGCCCTTCTCTCCCACCTCGGTAAGAATCTGCAATATCTGACGGTCGTATGTCATAAGGACAAAAAAGGTCGGTAAAACCAGTGCTTACCGACCTTCTTTTTATGCTACGTTAATGGACTTATGCCAATGTAACTTTCTCGCCATCGTTAGCAAGTTTGCCCTCCTTGAAGAGCCAACCCAGACCAAGAAGAGTCTCCTCCTCTGAAATCTTTGCAGCCTTGGCAATCTCCTTAACGGTGAGAGCCTTACCTGCTGCTGCCAGAGCCTGATAAACATCTCCTGCCTTGAAACCTGCGTTCTCAGCATTCACTGCGAGTACAGACTTTGCTGCTGCCTTAGGAGCAGCGGCCTTCTTAACGGTTGTGGTCTTCTTAGCGGCGACTGCCTTTGTCTCGGTAGCCTTCTTCGCTGTTGCTTTCTTTTCTGCCATAATACTTAAAAAATTAATACTCTACTTTGAAGATTTATCCTTCTATCAAATTTTTCGAGTGCAAAATTAACACTTATTTTTAATACAAATGACTGATTATTAGGCATTTTTAGCAGAATGTCAATTATTCTTGATGTAAGTCAACTTTCAGGTTTAATTCTTCCAGTTGTTTCGGGTCCAACTCACCTGGGGCATCCAGCATCACATCACGACCACTATTATTCTTCGGGAAGGCGATGCAATCGCGGATGCTGTCGAGACCAGCCATCAAGGATACGAAACGGTCGAGACCGAAGGCGAGACCTGCATGAGGCGGTGCGCCATACTTGAAGGCATTGATGAGGAAACCGAACTGTGCCATAGCACGCTCGGGAGTAAAGCCGAGAATCTGGAACATCTTCTCTTGGAGTTTTCCATCGTGGATACGAAGTGAACCGCCACCAACTTCGACACCATTACAAACAAAGTCGTATGCCACGGCACGAACCTTTGCAGGATCAGTATCGAGGAGAGGTATATCATCGGGATTCGGCAATGTAAACGGATGGTGAGTAGCCATCAGGCGCTGTTCCTCATCACTCCACTCAAAGAGCGGGAAGTCAACAATCCAGAGACAGACAAAAGTGTCCTTGTCGCGCAGACCTAGACGGTCGCCCATCTCCAAGCGGAGGGTACAGAGTTGAATGCGGGTCTTGTTGGCGTTATCACCACTGAGAATCAGCACGAGATCGCCATCCTTGGCTCCCATCGCTTCCTTCACCTGGGCCCATACTTCCGGCCCGTAGAACTTATCGATACTCGACTTGACTGTTCCGTCCTCATTGAACTTCACATAAACCAAACCCTTGGCACCCACCTGCGGACGCTTGACAAAGTCTGTTAACTCATCAAGTTGCTTGCGGGAATAGTTGGCGCAGCCAGGCACACAAATACCACCAATATAGTTGGCATCATTGAAGACAGGGAAGGTGCCTGTGCCTTTCAGCACATCCATCAGTTCCACGAACTCCATACCAAAACGAAGGTCGGGCTTATCAGAACCGAAACGGCGCATGGCCTCATGCCACGTCATACGTTGCAGGGGCGGAAGTTCCACGCCACGTACCTCCTTAAACAGATGACGGGCCATGTCCTCGAACAACTGGAGCACATCCTCCTGTTCCACAAATGACATCTCACAGTCAATCTGCGTGAACTCAGGCTGACGGTCGGCACGCAGATCCTCATCACGGAAACACTTGGCAATCTGGAAATAACGATCAAAGCCTGATACCATCAGCAATTGCTTCAATGTCTGCGGAGACTGTGGAAGTGCATAGAACTGTCCTGGATTCATACGGGAGGGGACTACAAAGTCGCGTGCTCCCTCTGGGGTAGAACCAATCAGAATCGGTGTTTCCACTTCGATGAAGTCCTTGCCATCCAAGAAATTGCGAATCAGGATAGTCATACGGTGACGCAGTTCGAGATTCTTACGAACAGCCGCACGACGAAGATCCAAATATCGATATTTCATACGGATATCATCGCCACCATCAGTATTATCCTCGATGGTGAACGGTGGCGTCTGACTCTCACTCAACACGTTCAATTCCTTTACCAGTATCTCGATATCGCCGGTAGGCATCTTCGGGTTCTTGCTCTGGCGCTCACTGACCTCACCCTTTACCTGAATACAGAACTCACGGCCCAGTTTATTAGCACGCTCACAAAGTTCAGCATCATCAGCCTCATTAAACACAAGTTGTGTCAGTCCATAACGGTCACGAAGATCAACGAAGGTCATACCTCCCATCTTACGACTCCGCTGCACCCATCCAGCCAGTGTCACTATGCTACCGGCATCTGAGAGGCGAAGTTCTCCACATGTTTTGCTTCTATACATATTTATTATACTTTTATCCGTTTGAGGTGCAAAATTACATAAAAGAGGTGAGAGGTGAAAGGTGAGAAGTAAGAAAAGTAATGTCCTTTAACTCCTTTTAACTCCTTTATCTCCTTTATCTCCTAATTTATTTCGTATCTTTGCCGCAGAATTTCATTAAAAACTATTCGGATATGAAGAAGATTCTAGTTATGACATTGTTGCTCATCTGCGGAATGACATCCGCAATGGCTCAAGAAATCAAATTTGACAAACTGACGCATAACTTCGGTACTTTCTCTGAGAAAGATCCCGTGGTGACTTGTGTGTTTACCTTTACCAATGTCGGAGATGCGCCTCTGGTCATCAATCAGGCCGTAGCCAGTTGTGGCTGTACGGTACCTGAATACACCAAGACACCCATCAAACCAGGAGAGAAGGGTGAAATCAAGGTAACCTATAATGGTGCAGGTAAGTTCCCCGGTCATTTTAAGAAATCCATCACTGTCCGGACCAACGGAAAAGTTGAAATGACCCGTCTCTATATTGAGGGAGACATGACAGAAGCCAAAGAATAATGAAAGCCCCGCCAATCAGCGGGGCTTTCTGTTATTAGAAGGTGTAGTTGAATCCTATCGAACTATATTCCTTGAACTGCCAGTAACCAAGATCGGAATCTCTCTTGCCTGAATCATCAAAACGAGGATACAGGAAGATATTGGCACTGATATACTTGCTAACCTGCATGGTAAAAGTATTTTCCCATTCTATCTCTGCACGCTTATAAGAAGTGAAAGCATAGAAACGACTCTTCCATTTGATCACATCATTCAGTTTCCACTCCAGATCAGCAGTTACCTGAGAACCAAAGTCAAGCAATGAATGTTTCCCATCGTCTATACCATAACGCGAAGGGAACCAGTCTGTTCCGTTAAAATATGAACGATCCACATAGCGGTAGTTCACAGCAATGGGTGACAAGTTGACTGTTCCTGTCAACTTCTTGTCAAAAGCCTCCACCTTATAGTCCATACCAAGACCGATATTCAGGTTGAATGGAGACATGAAATCCGAATAGGTATTTTTGTCATTGGCCTTAAGACCTCTTGTAAACTGGGTATAGGCAAGCAACTGAAGGGTGTAATACCATTTCTTCGTTGCTTCCAAGCCCACCTTACCCGTATAACGGATCAGGTCTTCGTTCGACTTGAACTTATGCAAGGAGTCTGTACGGGTGCGCTGAAAACCAAGTTTCATCTCCAGTTTATTATCCCACTTCCACTTGTTCTTGTTGTCATAGTTGGCCTCAAGTGTCAATGCGCCAACAGCAGAGTAGTTCGACTCACCACCCTTGTACCAGTTGCCTGACACATAGTTCTGCATGAACTGCAGGAAGCCATCACCCTTTCTGGTCCAGAACTTGGGTTTTTCAACGACCACACCAACCGGGGCATCATCAGGGGTATCAATGACTGGTGCCTCTACCCGTTGGGCATATTCCACCTTCTGCTCAATGGGCTGATCCACATCCTCACGGATACCACCAGTCTCCTGGAGTTCTGACTCATTACTCTCCACCAAGTCAGGGCGATTCAGATAGACATTGAGCAGGGCGGCATCTACGGCATCTGCCACCTGATCCTTACCTGCCGATTCTGAGTTGAGAGCCAACGACTTATCGGCTACATTGTGATAAAATGTCAGCGGAGCGAACAGACGGTAATACCGTCCGTCGTTACTGTCATTCTCCTGTGCGGCACTTGCACTGAGCGCTGAGACTACCGCGAAAAATAATAAAAGTTTTCTCATAACTAGGTGCAAAGATACATAAAAAAGTGAAAAGTGAAAAGTGAAAAGTGAATAATTTGCTGTTGTCATGGCTTTTTTCTTATTTTTTTAGTACCTTTGCACCTTGATTATATATACATTATTAAATAAAAGAAACAAAAGCATTAAAAATGAATAAAGACACTATTATCGGATTTGTATTAATTGCAGTAGTGCTCATTGCTTTCAGTTGGTACAACCAGCCCTCGCAGGAGGAGATTGATGCCTATCAGCACCAACAGGACAGCATTGCAGCCGTGCAACGCGACAAGGAGACCAAGCAGAAAATGGCCGAGGCTGCCCGCAAGGCAGAAGCCGAAGCAGCCGCTCAGGGTGACACAACGGCTCTGTTCTATACAGCCCTCAACGGCACCAATGAGGACATTATTCTGAAAAACCAGAAGGTGGAACTGACATTCTCAACCAAAGGTGGTACCATCAGCAAAGCCGTCATCAAGGGGTTTGCGGATAAGGACGGTAACAAGGACGTGACCCTCTTTGATGCCAAAGACCAGCAGATGAACTTCCTGTTGGCTGGCAAACAGGATAATATCATTACCCAGGATCTGTTCTTTACCCCGTCGAATATCAGTGACTCTACTGTCACGATGACGGCACAGACTGCCGACGGCGGCAGTATCGTATTGGACTACCTGCTGGGACCAGACCACCTGCTGCATTTCTCGTTGACAGCCAATGGACTGAGTGGTATCTTCGCACCTTCCTATAAGGAGATGGACATCGAGTGGAATGACCATAGTCGCCAGCAGGAGAAAGGCTACTATTTCGAGAACCGCTATACGGGTCTGTTCTATAAGGAGGCCCACGACGGTTCTACCGACAACCTGTCTGAGACAAGTGACAAGACTGAGACAGTGGAAGAGACTCTCGACTGGGTAGCCTTCCGCAACCAGTTCTTCAGTGTGGCCCTTATCTCAAAGGACAATTTCTCTGGTGGGGCTAAACTGAGCAGTGTGCAGGATGATAAGGAGTCGGGTTATCTGAAACAGTTTGATGCCAAACTCAAAACCACTTTCGATCCTACTGGTCAAAAGCCCTCTGAGTTCGAGATGTATATCGGTCCCAACGATTTCCGTCTCATCCAGGACGTAGAAAAGCAGAGTCAGTTCGGTAAGGATCTCGACTTGGAACAACTCGTCAACCTCGGCTGGTGGCTCTTCCGCCTCATCAACCGTTGGTTCACGCTCTATGTCTTCGATTGGCTGGCCTCATGGGGTTTCTCCATGGGTATCGTGCTTATTCTGATTACGCTTTTACTGAAAGCCATCACCTTCCCGATGGTGAAGAAGAGTTATATGTCATCTGCCAAGATGCGCGTGCTGAAACCGAAACTCGACGAGGCTACCAAACAGTATGACAAGCCCGAAGACTCGATGAAGAAACAGCAGGCCATGATGCAGATGTACTCGCAATACGGTGTATCTCCGCTCAGCGGCTGTCTGCCCATGCTGATCCAGATGCCTATCTGGATTGCCATGTTCTGGTTCGTCCCCAATGCCATCCAGTTGCGTGGCCAGTCATTCCTTTGGATGGAAGACCTGGCCACCTACGATCCCATCGTCTCATGGGGGTCTCACATCTGGGGCATCGGCGACCACCTGTCACTCTCATGTCTGCTGTTCTGCGGATCTAACATTCTTTATTCCTGGTTTACCATGCGTCAGCAGAAGGACCAGATGGTTGGCGCACAGGCTGAACAGATGAAGTATATGCAATACATGATGTACCTCATGCCGGTGATGTTCTTCTTCATGTTCAATGACTATTCCAGTGGTCTGAACTTCTACTACTTCATCTCGCTGTTCTTCTCCTCCATCATCATGTGGACGCTCCGCAAGACCACCAATGACGAGAAACTCCTTGCTATCCTCGAAGCCCGCTATAAGGAGAACAAGAACAACCCGACAAAGAAGACCAGTGGTTTGGCAGCCCGTCTTGCAGCCATGCAAAAACAGGCTGAGGAATTGCAGAAGCAAAGAATGAACCAACAAAAGAAATAACGACGAACCTTCATATCATATCATCAATGAAAAAAGTGACAACAATGGTCGTCGCCGTGCTATTGCTCACGGCTTGCGGCACACAGAACGAAAGCGACAAGGTGAACATTCAAAAGCAAACCATCCAACTGGACAATGACCAGATGACGCCCGAAGCCCTTTGGGCCATGAGTCGCATTGGTGGTTATCAGGCTTCACCCGACGGACAGCACATTGTCTTTCAGACAGGCTACTATAGCGTGGAGGAGAACAAGAATCATCAGGTACTCTGGATGATGAACGCCGATGGTACAGAGCAGAAGCAGTTGACCACCGATGCCGACAATGAGACCGATGCCCAATGGCTCGACAATGAAACCATCGCCTTCCTGAGGGGCGGCGAGATCTGGAAGATGAATATAGATGGCGGACAGCGTCAGCAGATATCACAAACCGAGGGCAAGGTAGAGGGCTTTATGTTCTCACCAGACTTCAAGAAAGTCATTGTGCTGAAGAGCATTGATTTCAATGAGATTATCAAGAAGAATCCTGAAGATCTGCCCAAAGCGACGGGGCGCCTTGTTACGGACCTGATGTACCGCCACTGGGACCACTACGTGGAGACCATCCAACATCCCTTTGTCACGAATGTGACAATGGATAATAGAAAATGGATAATGGATCATGATTCTGAAGTGGATCTCCTCGAAGGCGAACCCTACGAGTGTCCGATGGAACCCTTCGGAGGCATGGAACAGTTGGCATGGAGTCCCGATGGACAGAGCATCGCCTACACCTGTCGCAAGAAGACCGGTCTGGCCTACTCCATCTCGACCGATGCAGACATCTATATATATAATATAGGTACGCGCGAGACCAAGAACCTCTGTAAGCCTGCCGACTACACCGAGCCGGAAATCGAGCCGACGAAGACGATGAAGTATCAGAAGGTGAATGCAAAGGATAATCTCGCCAACAATGTAGGTTACGACCAGAATCCGAAATTCTCGCCCGACGGCAAGCAGATTGCCTGGCTCTCAATGGAGCGTAACGGCTATGAGGCAGACCGCCAGCGGCTGTGCGTCTGTGACCTGACGACAGGGGAGAAGAAATACGTGACGGAATCGTTTGACTCAAATGTCGACGACTACTGTTGGGCACCAGATGCAAAGACCTTATACTTCATCGGTGTGTGGCACGCTACCGAGAATCTCTACCGCACCAACCTCGACGGCGAGGTAAATCCCGTCTGCATTGAATGGGCCGATTTCGGTTCTCTACAGATGATGAACGACAAGACTCTGTTGG
>JAFZNI010000018.1 GCA_017551005.1 Prevotella sp. | reverse complement strand
GCCGTATGACCCGAGGGCCACGAGTTGGCTGAGGAGCCGTCGGGGCGCATCTCACTGGCGGTATATTTGATACCGTTCACCAGGCCCGCCATAATACCGTACGACATTGCTGCCGAAGCCAGCAGGCGGCCCCAGTCGCTACGACCCTCATAGCCGCCCAACTTCAGACCCACCGTCAAGGCCGGGCCGAAGTACTGCGTATAGTCGTCGATACCCGTCTTGAAGTTCGTGAGCAGACGCGTATTTGAGTGCTTGTTGTTGTAGTCCTGACGGAACGAGTTTTTCTCGCTCTTGATGATCCAGCCGGCAGCAAACACAGGGATTCCCACGAATGTCAGGTCGTCCATCACCTTATATGGCTTCACGTCGGGGTTGGTGCGCATCCACGTCATCTGGTACTTGTTCACCTCCGCCGTGCTGAGGGGTGCTATCTTGTTCAGGGTCGACAGTTTTTCAAGTTGCACGTCCCTCACACTGTAATCCAGTTTCGGCTCCATCTCGGGAGTCGTCAACTTCATCGGTTCCATATTCAGGAAACCGGCTGCCGAAGCACCGACAGTTCCAAACAGCCCTATGGCGGCTACTACCATCAAAAGAATCTTTTTCATAGAAGTACATAATAATTATTTCGCGTGCAAAGGTACGCATTTTTCCCCAATGAAACAAACATGAATTCTAAATTTAACAGTTGATTGCTTGGTAGTTTCGATTATTATTTGTAACTTTGCCCGGATGAAAGCATTCGTAACATATCTGATGGTTGTTCTGTTGTGTCTGTCATTGGGCAGTTGTAAAGACACGACAGCGGAGGAAGGTAGTGAGAATAAGGAGGTGGGAACGGATTCATTAACCGATGCGACCACCGACAGCAAGATCAAAGCGGAGAGCTTGAATAAAAAAGACGTCCTTCTCCGTAAGACCAAAGCGCAATACGTCATCTACTGATCAACGCCAGTAAGAAGGCCCGCTCTTGTGCTTACAGTTTTATGCACATCATGGTGAGGTCGTCGTTGGGCTCTGCCCCGTTGCGGTGACGTGTGATTTCCTGAGTCATTGTTTCAATGATCTGTCTGGCCGACTCGTTCTGCGTTTGGCGAAGGATGTCCAACAGCCGGTCGTCGCCAAACTGACTCTGTTCCGTATCCTCGGCTTCGTTCAGTCCGTCAGTATAGAGGAACAGCAGCCGATCTTTGAAGAAATCTATCGACTCGCCCACGTATTCCAGTCCCGCCCACAGACCAATGGGCGCATTGGCCTCCATGTCGAGGAACGAGAGTTGTCCGTCATCGTTGCCCAACACAGGCGGATTATGACCGGCATTACAGTACTCAAGCAGTTTGATTTTCAGGTTGAGTCGGCAGATGAACAGCGTGACAAACATGCCCTGTTCGTTGTCTTCGCCCGACAGTTCATTGTTCATGATATTGCAGATTTCTGCGGGATTCATGCCCTGTGAGGCCAGCGTATGAAACAGGCGTGTGGTCTGAGCCATGAAGAGCGAGGCGGGCACACCCTTTCCGCTGACGTCACCCACGCAGAAATAGAGCAGATCGCCTTTCAGGAGATAAGTGTACAGGTCGCCGCCTACCTCCTTGGCAGGCGTCATGGAGGCGTACATATCAAGTCCTTCCACCTGTGGGAAGGTGCTGGGCACCATCGACATCTGTATGTCATGGGCAATGCTCAGTTCGCCCTCCAGTCGCTCTTTGGCAGCATTCACCTTGGCCAGCCGCTTGGCCGCCTTTTGACGGACGATCGTGAAAATGATGAAGAACACGGTGAGGGCGATGAGCGTCACGACGAGTGCCAGCATGTGAACCCTTGACAGGCGCATACGCTGTTCGGCAATCTGCTGCTCCTTGCCATGGGTGTCGTAGACGGTGGCGAGTTCTGCGGCGACATCCTGTTTCTGGCTGGTGAGTGCCGAGTCATAGCGCTCCGCTATCTTCATGCTCACGGCTAAGGCCGAGTCTTTTCGTCCGGCCAGAATGTTGGCGCGCATCTTCGGTATCAGGTAGGTACCGATGTTGTCCAGTGACAGGTCAAGGTGGCGCTTCAGGAACACCTGGTCCAGATGGGTGTAGTTGTCGGCGGCTTCCGCATAGCGTCCCGCCAGCATCAGGTAGTCGGTGGCATTGATGAGTGCCACATTCCGTTGCGAGAAGACGGTCTTGCGGTGTTCGTCATAGTGGCGTGCCGCCTCTTCGCTCTGGCCTAACTGCTGACAGATCGTGGCCAGGTCGAGTTGGACGGTTCCCCTGAGGAAATCGGACTGTTTTGCAATGACACTTGGTCTTGTGACATAGATGGCCAGGGCGGAGTCTTCCCTGTCGAGCCACATCTTGGCTTTCGCATACTGCGAGGTATGGATATAACTGGTGGAGATGTTGTCGAGACGAAGGATGATCCTGGGCATATCCTTGCCCGTCGTATCGGCCGCCATCCACGTCTTTAACAGCGTATAGGCCTTGGCAAAGGATGCGGCGGCTTCGGTGGGCATGTGCAGGTGCTGCTGGCATTCGCCAATCACGATGTGCAACTGTGTCAGGTCGCCGAAATCCTTGTTGCCCAGTGAGTCCATCATCGCCTGGGTGGGCAGGGCTTCGTTCAGTGCACCCTCATAGTCGCTCTCAGCCGCCAGGATGCGCGACAGCAGGGCCCTCGCCTTCAAATAGACCCTCAGGTCTGCCGCATCGGGATCAGGATTGGCGGTGGCTTCTTTCAGATGCTGCTCCGCCACCGTCAGCATGCCCCTGTTGGAAGCGGCTGCGCCTCTGTAGTAACTGGCGGTGGTGGCCGAGATGTCGCCAGTATTCTCTAAACTGTCAGTGAGGGCCAGGATCCTATTGGAATCATAGAGGCCCATCGCCTCCCAGATCAGTTTCTCGGCAGCAGGCAGGTTTGCCTCGTCAAAGATGTCCCCCGCTTCGCCAACAGGAGCCTTGCTCTGTCTGCTGGTGCAGGAGAGGAAAAGGATGGTCGAGACAACCATCAGGAAAGTTATCGTAGCCTTTCTTTTTGTCATAGACGATGCAAAATTACTAATATTTTTGAGAAAAAAGTATTTTCTCTTAGAATTTATTAGAAATTTTTGTATCTTTGTCGCCCGAATAAATGATTGTATGATGAAACAGAGAAAACTATGGATGACGGCAGCCGCAGTGCTGCTGATGGGCGGCACGGCGCTGACGGGCTGCCGTAAG
>JAFZNI010000183.1 GCA_017551005.1 Prevotella sp. | reverse complement strand
GACATCTTGTTGAGGGGGATACCACTGAACAAGACCTTCATGTTCTCCTCATTACAGATAGATACACCAGCCTTACCCACATCACCCACCACACGGGCGTTGTCGGGGTCGTAGCCACGGTGTGTCGGCAGGTCGAAAGCGACAGACAGTCCCTTCTGACCAGAAGCCAGGTTACGGCGATAGAAAGCGTTCGACTCTTCAGCGGTAGAGAATCCGGCATACTGACGGATGGTCCAAGGCTTGAAGGGGTACATCATTGAGTAAGGACCACGCAGATAAGGCGGAATACCAGCCGTGAAGTCGAGGTGTTCCATCCCTTCGAGGTCTTCCTTCGTATAGACAGGACGCACCTCGATATGCTCGGGAGTCTTCCAGTTCTCTACGATTCCATTGTCTTTGATCCACTTGGCACCATCCTGAGACTTGATACCGTCGTAGATATTAATATCTTTAAAATCTTTTCTCATAATTCAAGTCTCCTTTCTTAGATACCTAACTTTTGATTATACTCTCTAAGTGTCTCGAGAACGTTGCACTTCACATGGATGTAGTTCTCGATGCCGGCGGCCTTGAGGTCCTCCATACAGGCAGGAGCACCGGCCACGACGAACATCGCACGGCCATCCAGATACTTGAAGGCGGGGATGGCGTACTCAGCGTACTCATCATCCGAAGAGCAGATCACCACGATGTCGGCACCAGCGGCAAGGGCAGCATCGACACCTTCCTCCACAGTCTTGAAGCCGAGGTTGTCAATCACCTTGTAACCGGCACAGGCCAGGAAGTTGCAAGAGAACTGTGCACGGGCCTGACGCATGGCCAGATTACCAATGGTGAGCATAAAGGCCACAGGCACCTTCGCAGCCTTCTCGGTCGTGAGGCGCAGGGTCTCGAAGTCCGAAGCCAGACGACTGGTCTTCAGGGCAGGCACGTCGGGGTCTGTCGTATGTGTTGCTGTGGCACAGCAACAGACGGAACTGGGTTCCTTGCCCTCGCTCTTCTCCGTGAAGTTCGGGAACTGGTTGGTACCCAACAGGAACTCCTTGCGCTTGGCGGCATCACCATGGCGCTTCACGTTTGTGGCATTGATGTCGTCCTGAATCGTTCCTTTCTTAACGGCTTCCAGGAAACCACCCTCGTCCTCGATCTTGAGGAAGAGTTTCCAGGCCTCCTGTGCCAGTGCGTCGGTGAGGTGCTCGATATAGTAAGAACCTGCACCTGGATCGACGATACGGTCGAAATGACTCTCTTCCTTGATAATCAACTGCTGGTTGCGGGCGATACGCTCACTGAAGTCGGTAGCCTGCTCGTAGGGTGCATCGAACGGGGTGACCACCATCGAATGGACGCCACCAAGAGCGGCACTCATAGCCTCTGTCTGCGAACGGAGCAGGTTGACATAGGAGTCAAAGACCGTCTGGTTATAGGTCGATGTCGAGGCGTTGATGACCATCTTACAGGCGCAGTCGCACTTCGGCTCGTACTGTTTCACGATCTGAGCCCAGAGCAGACGGGCGGCACGGAACTTGGCAATCTCCATGAAGTAGTTCTCGGAGATGCCCATATAGAACTTGATCTTCTTGGCAGCGAGATCCACGTCGATACCGGCATCAGTGAGTTGCTGCAGGTACTCGTTACCCCAGGCAAGGGCGTAGCCCAACTCCTGTACGATGTAGGCACCGCTGTTGTTCAACAGGTCGCTGTGTACCATCACACAGCGCAGGTTGGGATAGTCCTTCAACTTCTCCACCAACTTCGGCATGTCGGGCAACAGCATGGTAGAGTCCTTGCCCTTCATCAGCATCCGCTCGATGGGGTCGAATCCCACGCCACCGACAATCTTCTCCTTGTCGTAGCCCATCTTCTCGAAGTAGGCCACCAGGAGGTCAGCCAGTTGCAGGGCGTGACGCAAGCAGGCACGGTAACTCACCTCCACACAATCCAGACGGATGTCCTTCAACAGTGTCTCGATGAACTCGGCACTGAGTTCGGCGTGCCCCAGTTTGAAGCCGATGCTGTCAACCCCCTTCATCAGGATGTCAAGAGCCTTCTTGTTGGCCTCAGCAGGGTCTGTCACGGCGATGTTTTGACGGACATACCACTCGTTAGAGTCCTTCTTGTTACCACGCACGAACGGGAACTCTCCGGGGAGAGCGTCGGGTGTCTTCAGATTCGCCAGGTCTTCACGGCGATAGAAGGGCTGCACATTAAAACCTTCGTTTGTTCTCCATACCAAGCGTTTCTGGAAGTCGGCACCTTTCAGGTCAACCTCAATCTTGTCCAGCCACTCCTGAGTGGTAGGCGCTGTGAACTCGGTAAAGAGTTTTTCTTTGTTTGCCATAAATACGTTAAATTATTATATAAGTTTGTTTTAAGCCTTGACTTAACAGTTTGCAAAGATACAAACTTTTTATGCAAATCAAGCCAATTGAATTGTGAAAGAAACAAAAAAACGGAATTTATCCGAAATTTAATGCACAAAAACGCTTGTATTGAGCAATTTTTGAGTAACTTTGCAGCGTGTTTTGGCAAAACACGCTGCGAGTCCAGGCTTGCACCCTTGTTAGGTAAAGTATGTTATTAGAGAATTGATGGAATCTTTTCAATGGTTGAAAGACCTTTTTACGACAACTGACTCAGTGGCGCACATCACGCTGCTCTACGCCGTCGTGATTGCCATCGGTGTCTATCTGGGTAAGATCAAGGTCTTTGGCATCTCACTTGGCGTGACCTTCGTGCTCTTTGCCGGCATCCTTGCCGGTCATATCGGCTTCACGGCACCCACCTCCATCCTGACGTTCGTACAGGACTTCGGACTGATCCTCTTTGTCTTCATGATCGGTCTGCAGGTCGGTCCCGGTTTCTTCGAGAGTTTTGGTACACAAGGCATCAAACTCAACGGACTGGCGGCATCAGCCATCCTGTTGAACATCCTCGTGATGTTCGCCTGCTATTATATCTTCTTTGATACAAGCAACACCACTAGTCTTCCGATGATGGTGGGTACGCTCTATGGCGCCGTCACCAACACCCCTGGTCTTGGTGCCGCCAACGAAGCCCTGTCAACAGTCTTCGCCAGCGATGCTCCCCAGATTGCGTCGGCCTATGCCTGTGCCTATCCCCTCGGTGTGTTAGGTATCATCGGTGCCATTATATTAACAAGGTATATATGTGGCATCAGACTGGAAAAGGAAGAGGATCAGTTGAAGGCACTGGAAGAGACCAACGCCAACAAGAAGCCCTATAAGATGCACCTGGAGGTGACGAACCAATATTTGGAAGGCAAGACCCTGTTGCAGGTACACGATTTCCTGAACCGCGACTTCGTGGTGTCCCGTCTCGTGCATCAAGGTGAACTCTGCATCCCCAACCGCGACACCATCTTCCACTTAGGCGACCAGATGCTGATTGTCTGTGCTGAGGCAGACCAGGAGGCCATCATGGCCTTCATCGGTCCGAAACTCGACATCGACTTTGAGCAACAGGATCAGCCACTGGTATGCAAGCGTATCCTCATCACCAACCCCAGCATCAACGGTAAGACACTGGCCTCACTGCATTTCTCCAGTGTCCACGGCGTGAACGTCACCCGTGTCACCCGTCACGGTATGGATCTCTTTGCCTCTGCCAGTCTGCCGCTGCAGGTAGGCGACAAGATCATGGTGGTAGGTCCTGAGGATGCCGTCGACCGTGTGGCCAACAAGATGGGCAACAGTATCCGTCGTCTGAATGCGCCGAATATCGCCACCATCTTCGTGGGTATCTTCCTCGGCCTCATCTTCGGCTCCATCCCCCTGGCCATTCCCGGCATGCCTGTTCCCGTGAAACTCGGTCTGGCTGGCGGACCGCTGATCATCGCCATCCTCATCGGCCGCTACGGCTACAAGATACACCTCGTGACCTATACCACGACCTCGGCCAATATGATGCTCCGTGAGATCGGTCTGGTACTCTTCCTTGCATCCGTAGGCATCAAGGCCGGCGCAGGGTTCTTCGAGACCGTCATCGATGGCGATGGCCTGCTCTACGTGCTGACAGGCTTCCTCATCACCATCATCCCGATCCTGATTATAGGGCCTATCGCCCGACTGAGATACAAGTTCAACTATTTCACCATCGCAGGTATGGTGGCCGGTACCTATACCGATCCCCCTGCCCTGGCCTACGCCAACAGCATCTGCTCAAAGGAGGCCCCGGCCATCGGCTACTCTACGGTCTATCCGTTAGCGATGTTCCTCAGGATCTTCACCGCACAGATCATCGTGCTGTTCTTCTGTGGGTGAGACTAGGTGAGGCTAGGTGAGACTAGGCAATCCTAGGCTATCCTAGGCTATCCTAGGCAATCCTATGAATAATTTATATAATAATATACAATAAAAAATGAATAAAGTTAGAATCCTGCTCAGTGGTATCTTGCTGACAAGCGCCTCTGCGATGATGGCTCAGGGAGCCAAGAACATCCGCATCAACGAGGTGCTGACCAACAACACCACCAGCATCCAGGATGAGTACGGACAGCGTGAAGCATGGATAGAGTTGGAGAACACCTCGTTCACCACCTACAACGTGCGAGGCATGTACTTCACCACCGACCGTTCCGTACTCGATCCCAACATGAGCGTGCCGGAGCGCATCAAGCGTATGAGCGTCATCCCCAGCGGAGACACCCGAACGCAGATCGGCGGTCGTCAGCACCTGGTATTCTTCTGCAACTCCAACCCCGCCCAGGGCAAGTTGCACCTCTCTTTGAAGGTTCCCATGTCGGAGCCTCTCTGGATTGGTTTCTACAACGGCAACGCCACGGAACTGATTGACTCCGTGAGCATACCGGCCCTTGCCGCAGACCAGAGTTTTGCACGACAGAACGCAGCCTCATGGGCAGTCAAGTCGGCAGAGAACGTCACCCCCGGCATTGAGAACTTCATCAAGACCGACGAGACCAAGGATGCCTACCTGAAGCGTGAAGACCCGCACGGTTTCGGTATCACCCTGTTGGCTATGGGCATTGTGTTCTTCTGTCTGGCAGTGCTCTTCATCTTCTTCTGGATCTTCGGTCTGATCATGCGCCATCTCGATACAGCCAAGAAGGTGGTCAACACCCAGCCCATCAAACCGATCACCAAGACGGTTGAAGTCACCCACGACCTGGCTCACGCCACGGGCAATATCCTCCAGGACGGTCTGAAGACCAAGGGTATCGACAAGGAAGTCTATATCGCAGTGATTGCCATGGCCCTGAAACAATATCAGGATGACGTCCACGATGTGGAGTCGGGCATCATCACCATCAAGTCGAAAGACACCGATTGGACCGATGAGTATTCGCAGATGACCCACTTCCACGACCCGTTGCAGCCGTCAAGCCCCATCGGTACAAGAATCCCCACCACTCCCGACTTGAAATAATTTGTAAATATTAAAATTGTAAATTGAAAATATGAATCGTTATCAATATAAAGTACAAGGCGTCGATTACGACGTAGAGATAGAAGAAGTAGAAGGAAACGTTGCCAAAGTCAATGTCAACGGCATCCGTTTCGACGTAGAACTGAAACAGCCCATCAATGCCACGAGCACGCTGAAGAAGGTCCATGTAGAGGCTCCGAAGCCCGTTTCACGTCCGGCGGTGACTCCCGCCGTGGCCCCTGCTGCCGACAAACCCATGGCAGCCGGTACAGGTTCAGCCATCAAGGCTCCGCTGCCCGGCACGGTCACCGAGGTGAAAGTCAATGTAGGCGACACCGTCAAGCAAGGCGATATCGTTCTCGTGCTCGAAGCCATGAAGATGCAGAACAATATCGAGTCGGAATATGAAGGCACCGTGACCTCCATTACCGTCAAACAAGGTGAAAGTGTCATGGAAGGAGCCGTCCTCATGACCATCGGATAATGCACAATGCACAATTCACAATGCACAATTCACAATTATGGATTTAGGTCAGTTTATCATACAGAATTTCCATGAGTTCCTCACCTATACGGCGTTTGCCAACGCCACGGTGGGCAACCTCATCATGATTGCGGTGGGAGCCTTCTTCATCTGGCTCGCCATCAAGAAAGACTTCGAGCCGCTGCTGCTGGTGCCCATCGGACTGGGTATCATCCTCGGCAATATCCCCTTCCGCGCCGATGCCGGTCTCGAAATCGGACTCTACGAGGATAATTCCGTCCTGAACATCTTCTATCAGGGTGTGCGTCAGGGCTGGTATCCGCCCCTTATCTTCTTAGGCATCGGAGCGATGACCGACTTCACGGCCTTGCTGGCCAATCCGAAGTTGATGCTTATCGGCGCTGCCGCCCAGTTTGGTATCTTCGGTGCCTATATGGTGGCCTTGGCCATGGGCTTCGAGCCCTCACAGGCTGCCGGTATCGCCATCATCGGAGGTGCCGACGGTCCTACGGCCATCTTCCTGTCGTCGAAACTCTCGCCCAACCTCATGGGTGCCATCGCCGTGTGTGCCTATTCCTACATGGCCCTCGTACCGGTGATCCAGCCGTTCATCATGCGTCTGCTTACCACCAAGAAGGAGCGTGTCATCAAGATGAAGCCCGGACGTGAGGTGTCTCAGACAGAGCGCATCCTCTTCCCCATCATCGGACTGTTGCTCACCACCTTCATCGTGCCCTCAGGACTTCCTCTGCTGGGTATGCTGTTCTTCGGCAACCTGTTGAAAGAGAGTGGTAAGACCACCCGCTTGGCCAAGACCGCCGGTTCTGCCCTCAACGACATCGTGGTGATGCTTCTGGGTCTGACCGTAGGCTGTTCCACACAGGCCTCCGAATTCCTGACCTTCAACACCATCAAGATCTTCGCCCTCGGTGCCATGGCCTTTATGATTGCCACCGCCTCGGGTGTCTGTTTCGTGAAGATCATGAACCTCTTCATGCCGGAGCACAAGAAACTCAACCCATTGATTGGTAATGCCGGTGTGAGTGCCGTCCCGATGGCCGCCCGCATCTCCAACAACCTCGGACTGGAGTACGACCGCCACAACTTCCTGCTCATGCACGCCATGGGTCCGAATGTGGCTGGTGTCATCGGCTCCGCCGTGGCTGCCGGTGCCCTCCTCGGCTTCCTCTCGTAAATGGTAAATTGTCAAATGGTAAATAGACCAAAGATTGCTATCCTCGACCCCAACACCCTCTCGGCGTTGGGGTTGAAGTCTATTTTACAGCATGTCATGCCCATCATGACCGTCGACACCTTCGGTACCTTCGCCGAACTGACGGCCAACGACCCGGACAGTTATTACCACTATTTCGTGGCGATGAACGTTGTGTTGGAAAACAAGGCCTTCTTCTCCGAGCATCGCCGCAAGACCATCGTCCTCTCCCCCCTCACTCCCGACTCCCGCCTCCTGACTCCTGACTCCCGCCTCCTGACTCCTGACTCCTGTCTCCTGTCTCCTGACTCCTCTTTTCACTGTCTCTATATCAATGTCCCGGAACAGGCCCTCGTCCGTTCTCTCCTGGCCTTGGAGCAGCACGCCCACGGTCATGGCCAGCACCTGCCTCCCATGCCCAAGGCACTCCAACAGAAGGTGCTCTCAGACCGTGAGATAGAGGTCATGTCCCTGATTGTGCAGGGCTATATCAACAAGGAGATTGCCGACAAACTGAATATCGGTCTGACGACGGTCATCACCCACCGCAAGAATATCATGGACAAACTGGGGCTGAAGAGTGTCTCCGCCCTCACCATCTATGCCGTGATGCACGGCTACGTGGACATCAACACGATATAACAAAGAATCCCGCCGGTTGGCGGGATTCTTTGTCTTACTGGGCACGTCTCAGATGCAATGCCTTATAGTTGGGTCCTAACTTCAGACCGTCAGGGATCTTTTCATAGCGCGGGCCCAACCGTCCGTCGTAGAAGATTTGCAGGAAACCGTTCCTCTTCCAGTTGGTGGCAGCCAACACGCTGTTGTCCAGATAGCCGAACACCTGATAGATATGTTCCTTGTCGCCCTTCACCATCAGTCTGTCACGCACAATCACAATCGAGTCGTTGTACAGGATCTCATCCTTCTTGAAGTCAAAGGCCATCAGTCCTGCAGCCAACCGGCGCAGCATCAGTCGTCCGTTGTCCTTCGCTATCAAGTCCACATGACGGAAGGTCATCGTCTTCGGTTTCACTTTGTAGGCCGTCCGTCCGATACCGTCAAAGTAGATGGTGTCGCCACGGCTGTCATTTGCCCGGAAGAAGTCGCCCTCCTGCGTCACCTCACCATAGAGACTGGCCTTGAGGTCCATCCCCTGGCTGTCGATCACCGTCTGTTTGTTGTGGAAGATAGCATAGGGATAGGTGCCGATGGCGAAGTAGCCACTGCCATGATTCAGTCTGCTGATATGGATGAACTGCGGCGGACAGGTCACCTTCCCGTCATTCATCACACCATACTTACCGCCTTGCAGATACACCTCCACGCCGCGTTTCGACTCTCCCCGCCGCTTGATGCGCACCATCTCCAGGTTCACCAATGCCCGTTGTTCCTTCCCTGTGGAAAGTTGTTCCTTCCCCCCTGATTGTTGTTCGGGATTTGCCATCCCGAACCCATCATCCACGATGAGGATGGGCTCCTTGTCCGGATCCCCCTTTCCTGCCACTTTGCCGAGGAAGGTCATTCGCCAGTCCCGGTCGTCTGTCGGCAGTCCGAATGTCTGGTACAGTCCCACCTGGTCCAGTATCAGCACGTGCGACTTGCCTTCGCTCACCCGCATGCCGCGGCCCACCTGTTGCAGGTACTTACTCAGCGACAGCGTCGGTCTGGCCAGTTGGATGAACTCCACCTCCGGACAGTCAAAGCCCTCCGAGAAGATATCCACGTTGACGATGACGTCCACCGCATTATTATTCTTATAGGCCTCGACGATCTGCATTCTCTCCCCTGCCGGTGTCTTACTGTCAATCACCGCACACCTCACACCCTGCGACAGGTAATACGCGGCGATATGCTGTGCATGCTGACGGTCGATGGCATACACGATACCTTTCTTGCCCCAGGCGTATGCCTTATAAGTGTCGAACAGATGCCTGATACTCTCTGGCACATCCATCACCGTCACCATCTCCTTCGTCTGATAGTCGCCGTCGGCGCCCCGCTTCCGCAGTTGTCCCACCTGTTTCATCATCAGGCTCTCCGGTGCTGCCGACACATACTCGAAGTCACTCAGCCAGCCCTTGTCAATGAACCGTTGGATATCCCACGACTGCAACAGCACGTCGAACAGGTCCGTAAAGGGCGCCCCGTTCAGTCGGCACGGTGTGGCTGTCAGTCCCAGGAACTTCGCCTGCGGCCACCATTCCCACAGCATCCGATACGTCTTCGCCAACGCATGGTGCGCCTCGTCCACAATCACGAGGCCCGGTACCGCAGCGACGTCAGGCGTTGAAACAACGTCCAGCGTTGAAACAATGTCCAGCGTTGAAGCGGATTTGCAATCCGCTTTCGATAATTTCTGAATACTCTCTACTCGAACCTTCTCTTTCTCTATACCAAAGTCAGAGATTGTATGCCTGATCTGCTCAATGAGTTCCCTTCTATGCGCCACCACCAGCACGTTCCCCTTCCAATGCCTTATCACCTCCGCCATCAGCACCGTTTTCCCGGTACCGGTTGGCATCTGTATCATGACACTACGATGCCTGCCCCACTCCGTCTGGAGCCGGTCAAGCATTTCCCTTTGATAATCACGCAAAGGATAATTCATATTAATATTTTCGGAATCAGCCGAGGCGAATTCTGCGTGCAAACGGTTCGAATTCCGCCTCCGTAACTATTCGGTGAAGACCGTCTTGCATAGCTCAAAAATTCTTCGTACCTTTGCCGCGCGCCCCCTTTGCGCACTGAGTTCCTAAGAGTTTATGACCTTTAGCCCTGCTGATGCTGTCACCATCAGCAAGGTCTTC
>JAFZNI010000182.1 GCA_017551005.1 Prevotella sp. | reverse complement strand
TTGTCCGATATTTTCTATGCCGTCAAGTTTTTCAGGAAGCAACGGCAACGACTGACAAGGTTTTCAGTACGATATAAACGATGTTGACAAGTAATTCAGTTTAACCCGGTGAAAACTGTCAAGTGAAATCAGGAAAAGACAATTTACAATTTTGGGCTGCGCGTCAGGAGTGTCACCTTTGTGTCGTTCCGATAGTTTCTTTGAGGTATTCGGATTATTTCTTTGAGTCATTCGAACCATTCCTTTACCCCCATAGGGATTATCGGAATGAGTCGTTCGGATTATCTTAATGACCTGTAGGAGGCATCTCTTTGGTTCGCTTTATCCATCTTACTTCTCCCCTCCTTCTACACCCCTCTCTATATATCCCCACCCCCTCTCTATATATAGAGGGGTGGGGTATAGTAAGAGGGGGTTAAGAAGGGAGAGGAGTAAGGATGGCTACCACTTAGTCATGATCCTGTTGCAACCCGGCGCGATACTCGGCGGGAGTCACGCCGTAGCAGCGCTTGAACTGCTCGCGTAAGTTGGGAGCGGTAAAGCCCACTTCACGGGCCACGTCGGCGATGGTCATCTCGGGATGATAGGTGAGCAGTTCGTAGGCCTCCTCCATGCGGATGGCATTGATGAACTGGGGGAAGGACATGCCGTCGGCGTATGCCGTCAGCAGGTCGTTCAAACGATGGCGACCAATACCGAAACGCTTCATAATATCCTCGCGCATCAGGTCTACGTCAGCATAGAGCCGCTCCTTACGGATTGTAGTGCTAATCTTCTTGAACAGGTCTTGACTCATGTTGATTTTTGTTATTGGGTGCAAAGATAAGGAAAAAAGGAATAATTATGAACAAAAGCAATGCACGCATTTGGGACATGTACCAAATGCGTGCATCGGAAACGGTACTTTTTGTAAGTTTTGAAAGTGATTTGTAAAATCTGAGACTGATGAATGTTATTATTTCGTAAAATATGCGTACCTTTGCACCCATGTACGGACAGCAGAGTATTCATGACTACCTCTTCCTTATCCTATATGGTGGAGTCGCAATGTTGGCATTGGCAGCAGGTTTCTATCTGTGGCTGAGGCGCAGTAACGCCATAGCCCCAACGATCACTCCACCGACGGCATTACGCAGGTGGACAGCGGCTTTCTTCTTTACGGTAGCACTGAGTCATGTGTGGTGGTTTGTGCTTGGTGTCTATTGGTTGACAGACGACCGGTTGGTTCGTAACATCACGGCTGTTACGCTCGACCATATCCTGCTTGTACCGCTCGTGATGGCCATGTTGCTGCGTATGTTGCAGGATCGCAAGCGAAGACTCTGGCCGTGGTTCTTAACGCAAGTGCCCATCATCGTGGCCGCCGCCATTGGAATTGTCAGACACGACGAATTCTATGGCTTTGACGTAACGACCTACTGGCAGTTGGCAGTCATGATCGTCTTTGTCGTCTATTACGTCTATTCGCTGGTAAAGTATGGTCGTTGGCTGCGTGAGAACTTTGCCGATCTGGAGCACAAGGAAGTGTGGCAGAGCCTGCTCTTCGTGGTTGCTATCTTTGCTATTTATGAGGTTTATTTCACAAACCCTGGAGAGATGACCAGGGAGTATCTGGGACAGGTAAACACCATCGTCATCATTGCCTTCCTGCTCTGGCGCGTGGAGACACTGCAAACGCTCGACCCCAGTACAGCCGAATCCGTCACTGAGGAGAATAAGGAAGAAGCACCTAAGGGCATTAACATCGGTGTGCTGCTGGAACGGCACTGTGAGGGAAAACGACTTTACTTACAGCACGACCTCACTCTGCAACAACTTGCCATTGCCGTCGGCACCAACCGCACCTATCTCAGCAGTTACTTCGCCCAGCAAGGCATTACCTACAATGTCTATATCAACCGTCTGCGTATCGAACACTTCATCCGCCTTTATCGCGAGGCTACAGTTTCTTCAAGGCCCATTACGGCTATACAACTCGCCCAGCAGAGCGGATTCTATAGTTATAGCACCTTCAGTGCCGCCTTTAAGAAGTTTATGGGTGTTACTGTGTCCGAATGGATGAAGGAGTCGATGATAATGGTGTCGGTGGGCGTTATGCTCATGGGATTTGTGGCTTGCGGCGGCCAGCAATGGTCGGAGCAGCAGGTGGACTCGTTTATGTTGGTCACTCAGAAAGGTGGCCCTTCACTGGGTTATGCTCCGCAGTCAGGCGTGAAAATCCTGACGGTGGACGGTTATGCTTTCAAAGACTTGAACCGCAACGACTCGCTCGATGCCTATGAGGACTGGCGTCTGAGTCCTCAGGAGCGCGCTGCCGATCTGGCTTCACAACTGTCGGTAGAGGAGATTGCAGGTCTGATGCTCTATAGCAGCCATCAGGCTGTGCCAGCCGATAGTCTGACAAGTGACCAAAAGAAATTCCTGCACGACGACCATCTCCGGGCTGTACTGATCACCACTGTGGCGAGTCCGGAAACGGCGGCGAAGTGGAATAATAACATGCAGGCCTTTGTCGAAGGACTCGATCATGGTATCCCTGCGAATACCAGTTCCGATCCCCGTCATGAGGCAAAGGGTACGGCGGAGTTCAATGCCGGAGCCGGTGGGCAGATCTCACTCTGGCCTACGTCACTCGGACTGGCAGCCACCTTCGACCCTCAACTGATGCACCGTTTCGGAGAGATTGCCTCGGAAGAATACCGTGCCTTGGGTATCGCCACAGCCTTGTCGCCTCAGGTGGATATCGCCACAGACCCCCGCTGGTTCCGCTTCGATGGTACGTTTGGTGAGGATCCTCAACTGGCTACGGATATGGCCCGTGCCTACTGTGATGCTTTCCAGACGACGCCTGAGACCAAGGGCTGGGGCACGAAGAGTGTCAATGCGATGGTGAAGCACTGGTATGGCTATGGTGCCCAGGAGGGAGGTCGCGACTCGCATTTCGCCTCGGGCAAGTATGCCGTCTATCCAGGCAACAACCTCGCTATGCATAAGCGTTCATTCGTTGAAGGAGCCTTTAAACTGGAAGGTGGCACAGAGATGGCCTCTGCCGTGATGCCAATCTATAGTATCCTGTGGAATCAAGACCCGTCGGGCGAGAATGTGGGTGGTAGTTATAGCAAATGGCTCATCCAGCAACAACTGCGCGATGAGGCTGGATTTGAGGGTGTCGCCTGTACCGACTGGGGCATCACGAAGGATATCAAGGTGCTCGACAGTCCTATTGGCGGCAAGCCTTGGGGTATGGAGGCCTTCAACGAGGCTGAGCGCCATTATAAGATCTTGCAGGCCGGCGTGGATCAGTTTGGTGGCAACAACGAGATTGGTCCTGTGCTGGAGGCTTATCAGATGTGGAGCAAGGAGCAGGGTGAGGAAAGTGCCCGTGAGCGTTTCGAACTGTCTGCACGCCGTCTGCTGTTGAATGTGTTCCGCGTAGGACTGTTCGAGAATCCTTATCTCGACCCTGCTGAGACGCAAAAGTTTGTGGGTAAGCCCGAGTTTATGCAGGAGGGCTACGATGCACAACTCAAGTCTATCGTGATGCTGAAGAACCACCAGAATCAGGTGCTGCCTGTGAAGGATCGGAAGAAGGTATATGTGCCCAAGCGCCATTTCCCTGCGATTCCTGGTATCTGGGGCGGCATCTCAGAGGAAAAGACCGTGGAACCCATCGACCTCGCTTTGGTGAAGAAGTATTTCGACGTGGTGGAACAGCCTGAGCAGGCTGACTTCGCCATCTGTCTGATTCAGGAGCCCAACACGGGCATTGGCTATAGCAATGACGACGTGAAGAAGGGTGGCAATGGCTATCTGCCGTTCAGTCTGCAGTACGATGATTACACGGCCCGTGATGCCCGTGCTGTCAGCATTGCCGGAGGCGATCCGATGGAGAGATTCACCAATCGCAGTTTCCGTGGAAAGACCGTCAAAGCCTATAACCGCGACGATATGCTGATGGTGATCAATGCCAAGAAACAGATGGGAGATAAACCCGTTATTGTTATTATCGAGACAGGGCGCCCTGTCGTGCTTTCAGAAATAGAGCCCTCTGCCGACGCCATCCTGATTTCCTTTAAGGTACAGCATCAGGCGTTACTCGACATCATCAGTGGCAAGGCAGAACCCTCGGCTCTCCTGCCGATGCAGATGCCTGCCGATATGAAGACGGTGGAGGAACAACAGGAGGACGTACCACGAGATATGCGCTGCTATCAGGATGCCGACGGCAATACTTACGACTTCGCCTTTGGCCTCAACTGGCAAGGCCCCATCAGCGACGCCCGTGTCGAGAAATACAAGTAATAAGGATAAACTACTTTTTAAAGATATCAAAGTTTTTGTTGTATACTGGTGTTTGAATAGACAGCAGGTTGAGTACGGAATGGAAGATATAATGCTGTTCGAGAACTGCTGGTAATTCGCCTTCTGTCTTGTATTCTCTGAAATTCTCCGAGGTCCATACCAAGAATGGTATCTCATACTGCGTTTTTGGCGCCAGTTTCATGGGAAGACCATGCATGAACATCTTGTTCTCGCCAAGTGATTCACCATGGTCGGAAATAAAGATCATGGCGCTATTCCAATCTTCCATAGAGCGTAAGGTGTTGATAAGACTGTCTAACAAGAAGTCGGTGTACCTTATGGTATTGTCGTACGCATTAATCAGCATATCGACATTCTTTTGGCCTTCTTCCACATTATTAGCCACAGGTTTGTACACCTCAAACTCCTTAGGATACTTGTCAGCATATCTCGGGCCGTGACTGGTACTGGTATGCAGCACAATCAGCACTTTGTCTTTCTTGCTTGATTCTATACGTTGACGGAGTCCGGCAAGGAGTATTCCGTCATACTTTTTATTCTCGTCAGGATATTTGACGGCAAGATCATCATCAACAAGATATTCGTCAATGTGTATGGGCGGCTCGCCCCAGTTAGATGTGCGCCACGACACGTCAACACCTGTACGGAAGGCATAGTTAGGCAGCAACTCATACAAGTCGCCGCTGTCTATTGGTTCGAGAATCGCTTTAGCACCGGCAGTGGTATAGGTCGCACATGAAGTGGCCTGATAGACCTTCAGTCCTTCTTGCTTAGACAGCAGTGGATTGGTTTCACGCTCGTAGCCGTAGAGTTGGAAATTGGCTTTTCTGGCCGACTCGCCGATGACGAGCACCACGACAGCCTTCTCATGGTCTGCAATCTTGCCGTCGGGCAGTTTGATCTCCTCAGCCTGTTCGTCTTGACTAAAACTTATGATGCGACAGGTATTCACCAGATAGGACCAAGGCTGGAGCAGTCCCCCCAATTCGGTATCGTGCTGACTGACCCATAGCGTTTGGCTGATATTCACCAATGCTATGGCAAGGACAATAACCAACGAACTGCCGCAGTAGATACCTAGTTTCTTTGCCTTTCCGACTGCTATTGGCTGGAGCAGGCAATACAAAGCGGGGAGAATGCCGAAGACAATGATGAAAAGCCACAGCGTCCAACTGAAGAATCCTGAGGCCTCTGAGTATCTGGTATTGAAAACGTTCTCAACGGTTGTTGCATCTATCATCACGCTGTAGGTGTAGATAAAATAAACAGCCGTGGCATTAATGATTGAGAAAATCGCAAGTAGAATACGACCCACTATCCTCGTTAGATATATCAGGAGATAGGTCACCATGAAGTTGAGTACCAACATGATAATAACCAATGACGATAGGAGGATTATCTTTCCGCCCATGTTTTCATTGGTATTGTTAGCCACATAATTAAAGAAAGGTATGTTGTATAACAACAAGGTTCCTATGCTGACAATACATGAAAATGCAAAGAGCGAAATAGGCTTGCGTAATAATGTTTTCATTTTATGGTGTCTCATTCATTTTGAGTTTCAGAATCTTATTTCTACCGAAGTAGAAGATCAGCCATGGAGTCACAAAACCGATGATGCTACCCACGCAGACATCCGACAGGAAGTGTTGCGAAAGGTAGATACGTGAGTAGGCACCCAGTGCAGCGGTAGGTACTAATAGTGACAACAGGAAGAAATTTATCAGAGCCTTTATTTTGTGGTCGTTTTGATGAGCGTTTTGCTGATAGCGGTATGCCAGAATGATTGCTGTGCAAGTGCAAAAGACGAAGAATGTAGAAGCGTGTCCAGATGGGAAAGAATTACTATGGTACATATTGACGCCCTCCACCACAGGCAGAGTCAGATTCTGGTAATGCTCGAATGCACTTGCAGGACGCGGAGAACTGATAAAGAATTTCAGTATTTGTAATATCGCACCTGCAGACAGTTCACTCAACGCAAAGAAGATCGTCATTGTATATTTCTTCCAAAATAAAGGAAGTAACATTAAAATATATAATGGCCATTCCGCCAACATGGAGTAATATTTAAAAAAGAAATCTTGGATGCCTGTATGATGCGAGTTCAGCAACAGATGAAGTTCCAATTTCGGATAGAAATACAGCAATCCGATGACAAGCATAAGCAACAGGAAATATGCTATGCCATATACGGAAAGTGTTTTAAACATCTGTTTCATGGTGCAAAGGTACGAATAAACGAGCGAAAATCCAAAGAAATTATATAGAATGTTTGTCGAAGCGCAGGAAGAGACCTGCGAGGATGGTACCGCTGATACTATGCCAGGCGCAAGAGATGGCGCAAGGCAGTACGGCGAGGGGCTGGGCGGCAAAGAAGTTACCTGCAAGCACGGTGGCCAGACCTGCGTTCTGCATACCCACCTCGATGGAGATAGTGCGCTTCTTGGCTTTCGAGAAACCTGAGAGACGGCCTGCCGTATAACCAAGGATATAGCCCAACGTGTTGTGGCAGAAGACAACGGCGAATGTCCAAAGGAAGAGCATCAGTCCGCGAGCCACGAGATCGTCGTGAACTGTTGAGATCACACCGCCTACGATACAGGCTAAGCACGTGACACTCAGGCCTGGCATCAGGCTCTGGATCGTGGGGAAGTGCTGGCTTTTGGAATAGGTGTAATTCAGGAAACAACCGATTCCAACGGGAATGATTGTCACGATGAGGATGTTCAGGAACATACCGATGGCATCTATTTCGATGATCTCGCCAGCCGTCAGTTCCATCAGTAGCGGAGTCATCACGGGGGCAAGCAGGGTGGAGGCGCACGTCATTCCTACGGAGAATGCCACATCACCATGACAGAGATACGACATGATATTGCTCGATACGCCGCCAGGACAGCAGCCTACCAATAAGATTCCTAATGCCAGTGCGGGCTCAAGATGAAATACATGTACCAGCAGATAGGCCACACATGGCATAATAAAGAATTGTGCACAGGCACCAATCAGTATGTCAAACGGCCTGTGGGCAAGGATGCGGAAATCATCTGTCGTCAGCGTCAGTCCCATCGTCAGCATGATGATGCCGAGAATAACTGTTTGCGTGGTACCGCGAACCCACACGAAGAGATCGGGAACAAAGAACGTCACTACCGCAATGGCGATGATAAACAATGAGGCATTCCCTGCGAGCCAGCGGCTTATTCGTATCATGTTATGCATCAACTTCTAATTTTTGTGCAAAGGTAGTGTTTTTTTCTGGAAAAACACATCTTTGCATCGTGATTCTTGCAGAATATTTGTTCTGTTCAAAGAAATGTTGTATTTTTGCAGCAAAAAGAGAGATATGATGAAGATTGTGATATGGGTTCGTCAGATGCTTGAGGCCTGTGGTCTGGAGGGAGATAGCGTGACGTATGTAGAGCATACGGTGTTGGTGGCGTTTGCCGTCTTGCTGGCTGTGGTGGCGGGGCTGTTGTGCCGGAAGATTCTTGTGCCGATTGTACTGCGGCTGACGAAGAAGACAGAGGCGAAGTGGGACGATGTCATCTTCAGTCGCAAAGTGCTGATGACGGCGTGCAGCATCGTGCCTGCAATCGTCATCTGGATGTTGTTGCCCTGGACATTCTACGATTACCCAACGGTTCGCGAAGTGCTGACCCGTCTGACGGCCATTTATATCACCGTGATGGCTGTGCGCACGCTGATCGTGTTCGCCGACTCTTTCAAACTCCTTGAGGAAGGGCCCCGGACGGCGCGCCAGCAGTATCTTTATTCCGTATGCGGCATCCTGAAGATCATCGTTGTCTTCATTGCCGTGATCGTGATCATAGCCATCATCATCAACAAAGACCCCACGACATTGTTTGCCGGCCTGGGTGCTGCCTCGGCCATACTGATGCTTGCCTTTCAGGATACCATCAAGGGACTGGTGGCGGGTATCCGTCTTACCAACAATGATATGATTCATATCGGCGACTGGGTGACGGTGCCTTCTGCTGGTGCCAACGGAAGGGTGGAGGAAATTAGTCTGACGACGGTGAAGATACGCAATTTCGATAATACCATCATTACCGTCACGCCTCAGACTCTGGTCGACGGCTCGTTCCAGAACTGGTTGGGGATGGAGCAGCGCGAGGGTCGCAAACAGGTTCGTAAGGTTTATTTCGATTTCCGCTCGCTCACCGTTGATGACGACGGGGTGGCCAATATCACAAAGTTCCGCCATCATATCGAGCAATGGCTTCGTGACAACCCGAAGGTAATCGGCGAGAAGAATCCGCTTGTGCGTCAGGCTGAGGCGGCGCAGGCAGGCTGCTGTGTGGAGTTTATCTTCTGGCTGCGCTCGCAGGAGGCTATCGATTATGAGCACGATACCAGTGATATCATGGAGTATATCTATGCTGCCAGTGCCGACTATGGTCTTCGAATCTATCAGCAGTTCCCAGAGCAATGATTCGAAACATATTCTGCTACATCATACTGAACAAATAGTGCCTTATGGAATGGAATGAACTGATAACAGCAGTAAACGATGCGATATGGGGCTACGTACTCATCTTCGCCTTGGTAGGTTGTGGCCTGTGGTTTACGATTAGGACACGCTTCGTACAGTTCCGTATGGTGGGCGAGATGTTTCGGCTGTTGACGGATTCGGCTGTTGACACTGTGGAAGAGCAGGTGCAGGGGCAAAGAGAATGTGACAAGAGAAAGCATATCTCGTCGTTTCAGGCCTTTGCAGTCTCTGTGGCCACTCGTGTGGGAACGGGTAATCTGGCAGGTGTGGCTTCTGCCATTGCCATCGGAGGCCCTGGTGCTGTGTTCTGGATGTGGGTCATCGCCCTTATCGGTTCGGCAACGGCTTTTGTTGAGTCCACGCTGGCACAGTTGTTTAAGCAGAAACATAAGGACTCGTTCATCGGTGGTCCTGCCTATTATATCCAACGAGGACTGCATCAGCGCTGGATGGCTATTACATTTGCCGTGCTGATCACTTGTCAGTTCGGACTTTCCAACAACTCTATTCAGGCGAATACCATCTGTGGTGCTATGCAGGAGGCCTTTGGCTGGTCACCTCTGTGGGTGGGTATTGCTTTGGCAGCCTTGGGACTCATTATTGTCTTTGGCGGCATCCAGCGTATTGCCTTTGTCTGTGCCATTTTGGTGCCTTTGATGGCTCTTGGCTATATGGTGTTGGCTATCGTCGTCATCGCCATGAACATCGATCTCATTCCTCATGTCTTCAAGTTGATAGTGCTTGATGCATTTGGCGTTGAGAAGGTTGTTGGAGGCACCATCGGAGCCACTATCATGTATGGCGTGAAGCGAGGACTCTTCTCGAACGAGGCTGGCGAAGGTAGTGCACCTAACGTGGCGGCAACGGCAGCAGTATCCCATCCCGTCAAACAGGGGCTGATCCAGGCGCTTGGCGTCTTTACAGATACGCTGTTGGTTTGTTCGTGCACAGCCTTTATCATCCTGATCAGTGGTCTCTATCAGGTGCCGGAACTGAATGGTATTGCGTTGACACAGTCAGCCTTGCAGTCGGAAGTGGGTTCGGTGGGTCCTGTCTTCATAGCCCTCGCTATCTTTATGTTCGCCTTTTCCAGTATCATCGGTAACTATTATTATGGTGAGGCTAACATCCGTTTTATCACGCCAAATAGCAAGGTGATGGCTGCCTATCGCATCTGTTCGGCAGGCGTGATGGTGATGTTTGGCGCCTTAGCCAGTTTCGAACTCGTCTGGAATATCGTCGATTTCTTTATGGCGTTCCTGACGGCTTGCAACCTTGTCGCCATCGTGCTCTTGGGCCGTTATGCCTTCCGTCTGCTCGACGATTATCGCCAGCAGAAGCGTCAGGGAATTAAAGAACCCACGTTCCACCGCAGTCAGTTGCCTGAATTGGAAAACGAGTTGGAGTGCTGGGAATAATAACTACCCGAGAATGCCACACCTATTGATATCAGTTCACCTAAATATGTCATTTGAAAAGTATCCTCTTTCGATATTTTGGCTGCAAAGTTAGTGTTTTTATCTGATAATTCGTGTTCGAAGAACTCCGCTTTATACCTTATTATATAAAAAAATCGTAAATTATTCTGCTGTTACGCGGGATTTGCGTAATTTTGCACGCGTTATGAGTATAACTGGAATAGTCAGGAAAGTGTTTGAGTCTCGCCAGCGGGAACTGGAAAAGCATCAAAACGGAGGAGAAGCCCTGCAAAGGGCTGTGCTCAGTCGTTTGGTTGCTGAGGCTCAGGAGACGGAATATGGACGGAACCATGCCTTTACTGCCGTAAAGGATTACGAGGATTTTGTGAAGCATATCCCCGTGAACACTTACGAGGAAATGAAGGGCTCGATAGACCGTATGCGGCACGGGGAGGCTGATATCCTATGGCCTGGTCGCGTTAGGTGGTATGCCAAGTCGTCGGGTACTACCAACGACAAATCGAAATTCATCCCTGTCAGTCAGGAAGGCTTGAAGCGAATGCACTATCAAGGTGGCTTCGATGCTGTGGCAATGTATCTGCGGAACAATCCGAAATCGAGGATTTTTGACGGACGGGCCCTTATTCTCGGTGGCAGTCATGCACCTAATTATAATCTGAAGGATTCATTAGTGGGTGACCTCAGTGCCATCCTCATCGAGAACATCAACCCGTTGGCCAACCTTGTCCGTGTACCGAAGAAGAAAACGGCCCTTATTAGCGACTTCGAGATTAAGCGCGACAAGATTGCCCGTGAGGCGATGAACAAGAACGTGACAAACATCTCAGGTGTCCCCTCATGGATGCTCTCCGTGTTGACGAGGATGATGGAGATTACAGGGAAGACACACTTGGAAGAGGTATGGCCGAATATCGAGATGTTCTTCCACGGCGGTGTGGCCTTCACGCCCTACCGTAAGCAATACGAGCAACTCATCACCTCGCCGCGAATGCATTATATGGAGACCTATAATGCCAGCGAAGGTTTCTTCGGCTTGCAGGATGACCCGACGGATAAGTCGATGCTCCTGATGCTCGACTATGATGTCTTTTATGAGTTTATCCCAATGGATTCCGGATTATCCGGTAATTCCGGAAACTCCGGCACCCCCATTCCTCTCTGGGCTGTTGAGACAGGCAAGAACTACGCCATGGTGATTTCCACCTGTTGTGGACTTTGGCGCTATGAGATAGGTGACACCATCCAGTTTACTTCGACTAATCCGTATAAGTTCATTATCACAGGTCGTACGAAGCATTTCATCAATGCCTTTGGCGAAGAACTGATTGTGGATAATGCCGAGAAGGGACTGGCCTATGCCTGCGAGCAGACAGGTGCCGAGGTGTCGGAATATACTGCTGCTCCTGTCTTTATGGATGCGAAAGCGAAATGTCGTCATCAGTGGCTCATCGAGTTTGCCAAACGTCCTGCCGACCTCCGGCAGTTTGCCGAGTTACTCGACAAACGTCTACAGGAAATCAATAGCGACTATGAGGCAAAGCGCTATAAGAACATCACCCTGCAACCCCTCGAAATCATCGAGGCGCGCCAAAACCTTTTCAACGACTGGCTGAAACAGCGGGGTAAGTTGGGTGGACAGCATAAGGTGCCTCGCTTGAGCAATAGCCGAGAGACGATAGAGCAATTATTGGGGTTGAATGGGTAAAGGATGAAGAAACTCGTCTACATATTCTGTATCGCCTGTGTGATTATCTCCTGTGCCAGGATGGGATCACCTGATGGTGGCTGGTACGATGATGACCCGCCTCAGGTCATTGGGGCATCACCAGCGGATCAGGCTACGAATGTGAAGCAGAAAAAGGTGACGATCTACTTCAATGAATACATCAAGTTGGAGGATGCGACGAACAAAGTGATTGTCTCTCCTCCTCAGTTAGAAATGCCGGAGATCAAGGCTGCCGGCAAGAAGATTGTGGTGGAACTGAAAGATACGCTCAAGGAGAACACCACCTATACCATCGATTTTAGTGATGCCATCAGCGATAATAATGAAGGCAATCCGATGGGTAACTATACATATAGTTTCTCAACGGGTGAACAGATTGATACCTTCGAGGTGTCTGGCTATGTGTTGGATGCCAGTAATTTGGAGCCTGTGAAGGGTATTTCTGTTGGCCTCTATGACGATCTGGCCGATTCCGCTTTCAAGACCAAGCCCTTGATGCGTGTTTCCCGTACTGATGGCAGCGGACATTTTGTGGTGAAGGGTGTGGCGCCTGGTACATATCGAGTCTACGCCTTGCAGGAGAACGACGGTGATTTCCGTTTTACACAGCGGAGCGAGATGATTGCCTTTAGCCACGATACCTTTGAACCCTCATCGAAGCCCGATACCCGTACGGATACTGTCTGGCGCGACTCATTGCATATCGATGCCTTGTTACAGGTGCCTTATACCCATTTCCTGCCCGACGATATCACACTACTTGCCTTTACCCATACTCAGACAGATCGTTCGTTGTTGAAGACGGAGCGTGTGGAACCCAATAAGTTTTCGATGTATTTCACATATGGAGATTCTCTGTTGCCGGAAATCAAGGGCCTGAACTTCAATGCTGACAGTGCCTTTGTCATTGAGACCAATGAACAGCGTGATACCATCCACTACTGGCTGCGTGACACGATGCTCGTCAATATGGACACCCTGATGATGGATATCTCATATCGGATGACAGACACTTTGGGTAATCTTGTGTTACAGACAGACTCAGCACTCGAAGCATTGGCAAAGGTGCCATACGAAAAGCGTATGAAAGAGCAGGCTAAGGAATATGAGAAATGGGAGAAAGATCAGGAAAAGAAAAAGAAACGCGGGGAGAAATATGACTCCATCTATCCGGTGAAGTTTTTGGAGCCCAAATATAATGTGCCTACACAGATGGATCCTGACAGGGTGATTACGGTCGAGATGCCTGTTCCGTTAATCCATTGCGATACCTCTGCCGTCCACCTCTACTCTCAGATAGACTCTTTGTGGTATGAAGCGGAATGCGAGTTCCGTCCAGTGGAGAATGCCATCCGTATGTATGAGGTCATCGCAGACTGGAAACCTGGGCTTGAATACAGTTTTGAGATTGACTCTGCTGCTTTTGTGGATATCTACGGTCAGGTGTCAAAACCCTATAAACAGGGAATCAAGATAAAGACTTTGGAAGAGTATAGTACGTTAGTATTTAATATCAGCGGTGTGGATGTTGTTGACTCCACCATCGTCGTACAGATGCTGAGCAGTTCCGATGCTGTGATGAAGGAGACACGAGTTGAAGGCAAAACGGCTAAGTTCAACTATGTTATCCCGGGCAAATACTATTTCCGTGCCTTTATTGATGCCAATGGCAACGGGAAATGGGATACAGGCGACTATGATGCTGACTGTCAGGCCGAGGCTGTGTATTATTATCCTAAGGAGATAGAGTGTAAGAAGCAGTGGGATGTCACAGAATCCTGGAACCTGACCTCCACGCCTCGTTTCAAGCAGAAGCCTCTGGCCATAACCAAGCAGAAGCCCGACAAGGCCAAGCAACTCAAAAACCGCAATGCGGAACGTGCCAAGCAACTTGGCATCGAATATCTCAAAACAAAGGGAATCAGACTATAAAAGTAAATTAAAAAATAGAAACTGGATGAAGAAAAAAGTATACAGTATGGTTATAGGTATGGTAAGAGGACTTTTACCTTTTTACCTTTTTACCTTTTTACCTTTAACAGCCTCAGCCCAGTGTGGCATAGACAATACAGCGTTTAAATCGGGTGAGTCGCTTGACTATGACCTCTATTTTAACTGGCAGTTCATCTGGGTAAAGGTGGGTTCAGCCTCTATGGATACGAACTTTACCAAGTTTGAGGGCAAGGATGCCTGGAAGTCGTACCTTATCACACGGGGTAACAACAAACTCGATAAGTATTTTATGATGCGAGACACGTTGCTCTCTTACTGCAATCCAGACCTCTCGCCGCTCTATTTCCGTAAAGGCGCCCGTGAAGGCAGTCGCTACTACGTTGACGAGATTTGGTATTCTTATCCAGGTGGCAACTGTCAGTTGAAGAAGCACCGTATCGATGCCGATGGTGAACAGCATTGGAAGACCAGTACCTATAAGAACTGTATCTACGATATGATGTCAATCTTCTTGCGTGCCCGTAATTTCGATGCCTCAAAGATGAAGAAGCATCAGACGATAGCCATGCCTATCAGTGATGCCCGCAACCTGACGAACTCATGGCTCGAATACCGTGGTAAGGAGAATTTCAAGATGAATGGCACAAAGGAAAAATTCCGTTGTCTAGTATTCTCGTTCTATGAGCGTGAGGACGGCAAGAGTCATGAGTTGATCCGTTTCTATATCACCGACGATCAGAACCATATCCCTGTGCGTCTGGATATGTTCCTCAGTTTCGGCTCTGCCAAGGCTTTCCTCAGGAGTTACAAAGGCGTTCGTAGCCCGATGACCTCGAAGATCAATTAATCAGGGTTGTGGGCGGTTTTTATGCACCCCGCCAGTAACCTGGTCAAGCATGTTGTCGTCAATCTCAATCCATTTCGGATTGGGGGTGGATTTTGTAGGTTGGTCTGTCTTTTTCTTATTCATAAGCGCGATGCGTTAGAGTTGTCGGAGTGACATTTCGTAGAAAAGTCCCTTCTTTTCCATTAGTTCCTCGTACGTTCCCTGCTCGGCTATCTTACCTTTGTTCAGTACGATGATACGGTCACAATGGCGGATGGTGGAGAGTCGCTGGGCAATGACGACTCGGGTACAATGCAGGGTGTCGAGGTTTTCACTGACTTGTTTCTGGGAGATATTGTCGAGGGCTGATGTGGCCTCATCAAAGAAGATGATTTGCGGCTTGGAAATCAGGGCACGGGCAATCAGGATGCGTTGTTTCTGTCCGCCAGAGAACTCTCCTCCGCCTTCACTGACAATGGTATGCAGTCCCATCGGCATGCGACGCACATCCTCATCGAGACAAGCCATACGCAGGGCATCCCACACATCTTTGTGAGTGGCCCAGGGAGCGGTGATGGTGATATTCTGGAAGAGATCGCCCGTAAAGAGACTTCCGCTTTGCAGACAGCATCCTATCTTACGGCGCAGACTGGTCTTGTCAACCTTAGACAGATCGTAGTTGTCATAATAGATACCCCCATTTAGTGGCTGTTCAAAGCCGAGAAGCAGGCGCATCAGGGTTGTTTTTCCACTGCCGGACTTACCGACGATGCCGACATATTCGCCAGATTCTATCTTCAACGACAGGTCGTCGAGTACCAGAGGACTGTCTTCCTGATAACGGAAACTCAGTCCGCTGACCTCGATGCTCCCCAGTAGGTCCTCCACCTGCGGTGCCTTCTGTTCCATTTCCGGCACAGCCTCCAAGATAGGTTTGACGGATTCTAATAAAGGCTTGATTCTTGCCACTGAAGGCATAATCTGATTCATCTGTGCCATTGCTGCCGTCATCATTCCGAAGGCAGAACTGAAAGCAATATAGTCGGATGGTGAAACATTGTTTGAAAGAGTTGACCAGAAGATAATGGCAGTTCCGCCAATACCCAGAAGAGCAGTCAGCGCCTTGTACAGACGACCGATAAACGCTGGATTATAGAGTGGGCGAGCCTGGTCAGTATAATAGTCGAGCCATCGGGTAAAGGCACGATTCTCGGATCCCGTGAGTTTAATCTTCTGAATACCAGCCAGCATATTATATTCAAGTCCACTCAGTTGTGCCGCCTTTTGAGTATATGTGCATTGGATACGGACAGTCCGTTTATAGTTCAGCCAAAGCACGATGGTCTGACAGGCAAGGATGATGAAGGCTGGCAGAAGGAGTGATCTGCCGTAGACCCATAATTGCATGAAGTAAATCAGCGATAGCACAGCAGAGAGTCCAGCACCGATAATCGTCTCGTTGATCATGTTGCAGAGGGCCGACAGGTTGCTGATCTTTGCGGTCAGTTCGCCGCTGGCATGTTTTGAGAAGAATGTCGGCGAGAGAAGGAAGGTACGTGCCATGATGGCATTATGGGTATGGAGGTCTACAATGTGTTGGACACGGGTGATGTAGAGGTTTCGGGTCAGTGTAAACAGCATGGTGCCGACAGTAGCACCAACCAGAAGTCCGGTGATAGGCAACAGGTCAACAGCATCACCCGTAGGGATGACGGTGTCAAAAATCAGTTTGTTGGCCATTGGGGTGAACATACCCAATAACACGACAACCAGTGCTGCTGCAGTAAGAAGTAGGGCATTCGGGCCAGACACCAGACTCCAAGCAAAGTTTACAAGGTCCTTTGTTTTCAGGGCGCGGAGCGGCAAGGCCTTTGTAAAGATAATGGCTGTTGGCTTGAGGTGGTCTTCCATCTCCTGTCTGCCCAATGTCCTGATGAAGCCTTTCTGGTCCTTGTACTTGTAACCAAGTCCCGTACTGGTGGGTGTCAGTGCTGCCAGATGACCATCTTTCGTGTAGCCTAAGAGAGGACCGACACATTCGCGCCACCATGTACCTGTGAGGCGGATACGACGCATCATGATGCCACGGGGTCGAAGGATGCCTGTCAACAGTTCCTCCGGTGTTATCATATCATCCTCATCAAGTTCGTAGTCTTTCACCTCCAACGCATCAAGAATCTGACGGAGGGCTGATTGGTCATCTTGGGGCACGACACGCTTCTTCCGCCGGAAGCCGAGCCTCTGTGCGCTACGATCCAGCGCCTCGCTCAACTGTGCCTGTTCCAGTTCCCTGCGTCTCTTGATTTGATTGATATATACTGCCATGTGATGAGTTTAATGGGCTATTCGCTTTTCATTAATTCACGGTATAAACCTTCCTGCTGTATCAGGTCGTCATGTTTGCCGCGCTGGATAATCTTTCCCTGATCCAGGACGATGATCTCGTCGCAGTCACGAATGGTGGAGAGCCGGTGGGCTACGATAATCTGTGTAGGACCAATCAGACGGATGGCTGACATAACCTCGTCTTCAGTCTTCGGATCAAGGGCAGAGGTGGCCTCATCCATAATCAGGATAGCAGGCTCCTTGGCCAGTGCAGTGGCAATCTCCATTCTCTGGCACTGTCCTCCGGAGAAGTTCTGACCGCCCTTGATGATCTTGGTTTTGAAACCTTCTGGACGGCTCACAATATCGGAACGTATCTGGGCGTCGTTGCAGGCCATCATCATGGTGAAGTCTTCGATACTCTCATCCCACATGCGGATGTTCTGGGCTACCGTATCGTCGAAAAGTACCACGTTCTGGTCTATGACGGCTACCGAGTTAGTCAGTTCTTCCGAGGAGATACTCTCAATGGGACGCCCGTCAAAGAGGATATTCCCTGACCAAGGCTTGTAAAGACCGGAGATGAGTTTGGCCAGTGTCGATTTTCCACAACCGCTACATCCTACAAAGGCAACGCTTCGACCAGGCTCGATGCGCAGATTAAAGTTTTCAATCAATGGAGGTTGCAAACGGGAATAGCCGAAGGTAACGTCTTTCAGTTCCAGCAGTCCGCCGAGTTTTCCTTCTGCCATATTTGTTTCATCTTCGCGATGATCCTCTGGACAGTTCATCACATCCTCCACGCGTTCCATCTGACTGCGCATCTCAATAATGGTCTGCGAGGCCTTTACCAAGCCGTTGACGGGGGAGAGGAATGATGACATAAAGCCCTGAAACGCCATCAGCATACCCACTGTCAGTTCACCTTTCAGGATGAGCAATGCGCCGAGAACAAGGACTGCCGTGTCCACCAGTCCACTGGCAAGGATGGGTAGTATCCCCATTTTCAGTTGTTGGCTGGTCAGATTGGCTTCTTTATTGAATTTCCTGGCCCACAGTCCGCTCCAATATTCGAAGAATCCTGTTTCTGCCCCTGCCGCCTTGATACTCTCCATATTCTCGATACACGACACAGTAGCAGAGTAATACTTGCCTGTGCCGTGTTCCATGGAGCGGATCAGGTTGATGCGCCGTGTTGAGAAATACTGCACGATGGAAAGGTTAATGGCAGCGGCAAGAACTCCGATTAAGGTAAGCGGCACAGAATAACTGAACATAAGGATGAGATACAGCACAAGCAGTGCGATATTGATGATCTGTGGTGCCAGCACTTCGACCAGTGTATTTGTGATGGTTTCATTGAGGTGCTGCCGCTGTTGTAAGTCACCCACGTTTCTCATGGAAAAGAACGACATAGGCAGTCGCAGCAGGTGTCGGAGGTATTTCACATTACTTTTTAAAGCAAGAGAACCAGTTACTCTTTTGGCGTAGCGGGACTGTAATAAAACCAATAAAAACTGGAAGATGGCAACAATACCCATAGCGAGGAAGAAGGCAGTTGCCCAGTCACGGTTGCGACCTGAAAGGATTTCATCCAGGAAGATGCGGGTGAAGAAAGGCGTTGAAAGGGTGACAAAAGCCACTAATAGGGCAAAGATAAAGGTAAGCCAAAAGCCCTCTCTGGCTCCTCGCAGGTTTTTCTTGACATATGACAGGATGCTCGTCTGGTGCCCATCAGGTGCGAACGACTCCGTAGGGGTGAAGGCCAGTACCACGCCCGTAAACGATCTTCTGAACTCGTCCATCGGTATTTCTACGGGGCCGGCAGCAGGATCATTCAGACAGACTTTATGATTATGATAGCCTCGGAAAACGACAAAGTGTTCAAACCGCCAGTGGAGAATGGCTGGTTGGAGGCCGTCGAGATCATCTGGTGAACAATGGTAGCCTTGTGCTGTCAGTCCGTAGGTACGTGCTGCTTGCAGGATGTTTTTTGCAGAACTGCCGTCGCGTGAGACACCGCAGGCTGTGCGGACTTCTTCTAATGGGAGCCATTTGCCGTAGTGTGCCAGGATCATCGTCAGACAGGCGGCGCCACATTCCACCGCTTCCATCTGCATCACCATCGGCACTTTTGCCACATTACCCATCAAGCCCATTCTTATCATTATTTTCCTGTTAGGTCTTCAACGGCATTACTGACTGTTCCAAACAGGACATTCCATACGGGTTTCCGTTCGGTGATGACTTGGATGTTACAAAGTGTACCCATATTGATTTGGAGCCCTTGACTTTTTTCACGGCTCCATACCAAGTTACCGTTTTCCTCGTCAAGTACGACACGTACCTCGTAAATAGGCTGATTGTCCTGAATGAACGCTGCCAAAGCCTCTAGTTTCAGCCGTTCTGCCACCTCCTGTTTCGTCGTGGGATATTTTTCAATACCAACCACCTTACCATAGGCATAGCCCCAGTTCTCGCGCTGTAAGTCGGCGGGTGTCGCTTGTACCTGTTGTCCCTTTTTCAGTTTTCGCAGGTCTTCAAACGGTACATAGCACAGCATTCCCCTTTCTTCCGTTCGCCCCTGCCTGATCAGTTGCGTCACTGCTTCCTGGGATTTTAGTTCTTCTCCTTCAAAGGGAAAGACAATACCTTGGGCAGTCACCTTGTAGTTGATGGTGCCAAAGGCGCACCAATATACTGCCACCACCACCATGGCAATCATGGCCCCCAGTACAATTTTCAGTTTTGGCGACGCAATGCGGGCCATCTCTTCAGCCTCGCTGTTATCATCGAGTGCCTCTAAGGCTTCCTTGTTGAATATTCGATTCTCCACTTCTCTCTATTCACTTTTCACTTCTCACTTTTCGCTTCTTTCTATTGTCAGATGTCTGGTGAATCCGGTCATATAGAGAATCTTGTAAATACTTTCGCTCACATGGGTCATCTTTATCTTTCCCCCGAGTTCTCTGATCACCGTACGCATGGTGGCCTGGATGATACGCAGTCCGCTGCTGGCTACATAGACCAGTTGTGAACAGTCAATCTCCAAATCGACGCCTGGTTCCAATGCGGGTTCAATGTCACGTTCAAACTGTGTTGCGTTCAGGGTGTCGATACGCTCACCGGTTTGGATAATGGTCTTGCCATTTTCTTTGATAATCTTTGTCATGCTGTTATTTTTTTGTATTTTTATTGTTGACGGAATAATCTTTGTCATGGTCAGGATGTTCTTACCCTTAGTCCGTTGATAGTCGACGGTGTCCATGATGTTCTTGACGATGAAAATGCCGAGTCCTCCTTGTTCACGGTCCATTGGATTAGCAATGATATCTACATCTTTTTTCTTCGTCGGGTCAAAGGCACGGCCTTCATCAGAGAGGATCAGTGTCAGTACCTTACCATCGAAATCTGTTGAGAGGGAGATATCGGCAGTAGTGCCTTCTGGGTAGGCATAGAAGATGACATTCGAGACAATTTCTTCCAATACGAGTTGAAGATTCATCTGTAAATCCATGTCAATGCCGATTTCTTCACCGATCTCTTCGATGAAGGCCGCTACGCGAATCAGTTCCTGACTGTCGTTCTTAATGATGATTTCTCGTTCCATCCCTTTCATTATTTACTATTCACTTTTCAAAGTTCTTCGTCAAAAGAGGCAGCACTAACACTTTTCAGGTTCTTCTCCAATTGGGCTGTGCTGCTAGCACCCACGAGGACGGAAGTGACACCTTTCTGGTGGAGAATCCAAGCGAGAGCCATCTCTGCCAGCGTTTCACCGCGATTGTCGGCTACCTCGTTGTAATACTTCAATTTCTCTAAAAGTTGCGGTGTCAACATCTCTTTTCTCAGGAATTTTTCCTTGGCCATCCTGCTGTCTGCTGGAATGCCGTTGAGATAACGGTCTGTCAACAGACCCTGTGCCAAGGGAGAGAAGGCGATGAACCCCACACCCTTCTCAGCACAGAAATCGAGGATTCCCTCATCCTGTGGCTTACGGTCAAGCATATTAAGCCGTCCCTGATAGATTAGCAGGGGCACATCGTGCGCTTTCAGATAGTCGTAGCCGAACCGCAACGGTTCAAGAGGCCAGTTGGAGATGCCGACATAAAGAGCCTTACCCTGACGGACGATATCCACCAGTGCCTGTAAGGTTTCTTCCAACGGGGTATTAGGGTCATAACGGTGACTGTAAAACAGATCCACATAGTCTATCCTCATCCGTTTCAGACTTTGATCGAGCGAGGCCATCAGATACTTCCGACTGCCCCCGTCGCCGTATGGACCAGGCCACATATCATAGCCTGCTTTCGTCGAGATAAAGAGTTCGTCGCGGTAGCGTCGGAAGTCCTCATCCATCAACCGTCCCAGCGTCTCCTCAGCAGAACCATAGACAGGTCCGTAGTTGTTGGCCAAGTCGAAGTGAGTGATACCGTGGTCAAAGGCGAAGTGGGTTATCTCCCGGCTTCGCTCATAGGGGTCCACGCTTCCGAAATTATGCCAGAAGCCGAGGCTTACCTTGGGCAATAACACACCTGAACGCCCGCAGCGCTCATATTCCATTCCATTCGTGTAGCGGTCTTTATCCGCAAGGTACGGTTCCTTCATACTGGTTGTTTTTAGTCTTCTGGCTGCAAAGTTACAAATAATCTGTGAAAATCTGTGTAATCTGTGGCTTTTTTTGTATTTTTGCAGCCAAAACAGAAATACAGTGACACTACAAGAAAAAATGCAGTCTTTTACTGATGCCGGTCTATATGAACAGGATCAGTACATCGACTTTGAGCCAGAGGGGCATATATATACTTATAGGAATCAAGATACAGGAGTCAGGAGACTTCTGCCTGTCAGTTCGTTAATCGCCTATTTCTTTGAACGTTTCGATGCAGAGGCAGCGGCCCGACGGCAGTGGGAGCGCTATGGCATCCCCGTTGAGGAAACGCTGATGAGATGGGACAGGAACAGTAAGATGGCCTGCGAAGTGGGTACGTTTGTGCACGAACAGACGGAGAATTATTTCCGCGATGGCTACTTTGGTACCGACTGTATCTTTGAGTATGCAGGAACCGTCGAGCATATCAACGTAGAACGCGAAAAACAGCATTTCCTTCGTTTTGTGAAGGATTACTGCATTGCGCCCTATCGTCAGGAGTGGCCCGTCTTCGATACGGAACTGAATATCGCAGGCACCATTGATATGATCTGCAAGGAATCCGACGGTGAGTTTACCATCTACGACTGGAAGCGCAGTGGCAAGGTAGTAAACACCCAAGGCGCTCCCATCGTCGAAGGCTTTGCCGGCAAGCGCGGTTTCAACGGTATCAGTCTGCCCGATACACCTTATTATCATTATTGTATGCAGCAGAACCTCTACCGTTATATGTTAGAGAAGAACTACGGCATCCGTATCAAGGCCATGAACTTAGTGGTTCTTTGTCCAGACTACCCCACCTATTACATCGCCCCCGTCCCCAAGATGGACGAGGTCATCGACCAAATCATTGCCGCCTGTCATCAGCACGACTTAGGACATACCCTGTTACCGTAAGACCCCTTTGGCAGTCCCCTTATGGGGACTACCATTACTTTTAAGGGTCATTTATTACAACTGATACTGCAACATCACCATCGAGTAGGGTTCGAGGTCGAGGGTGAATTTCTTCTGGGCCTTGATCTGCTCTGTCTGTGGGACGATG
>JAFZNI010000181.1 GCA_017551005.1 Prevotella sp. | reverse complement strand
GAGAAAGTCTGTTAGTTTCATTGAGCAGAAGGTAATCAACGACCTGGCTGAGGGCAAGAACGGTGGAAGGATGCAAACACGTTTCCCGCCAGAGCCTAATGGATACCTGCACATCGGCCACGCCAAGGCCATTGCCATCGACTTTGGACTAGCCAAGAAATATGGTGGTCAGTGTAACCTCCGTTTCGACGATACCAACCCCATCAAGGAAGATACGGAATATATCGAGAGCATAGAGAACGACATCAAGTGGTTAGGATTCCAGTGGGCCAACGTCTACTATGCCAGCGATTATTTCCAGGAACTCTGGGACTTTGCCGTGTGGTTGATCAAGCAAGGGCGCGCCTATGTAGACGAGCAGAGTTCCGAGGTGATTGCCCAGCAAAAGGGCACAACAACCAGTCCCGGTACGAATAGTCCCTTCCGTGATCGTCCTGTGGAGGAGAATCTGAAACTCTTCGAATTTATGAACAGTGGTAAGTGCGAGCCCGGCACCTTAGTGTTGCGTGCCAAGATAGACATGACCCACCCGAATATGCTGTTCCGCGACCCGCTCATCTACCGTGTATTGAATATCCCCCACATCCGCACTGGAAACAAGTGGAACGCCTACCCGATGTACGATTTCACCCACGGCCAGAGCGACTACTTAGAGGGCGTGACCCACTCGTGGTGTACACTGGAATTTGTGGAGCACCGCCCCCTCTACGACCTCTTTGTCACTTGGATGAAAGAATGGCGGGGCGAGACGGACAATATTGAGGACAACCGTCCACGTCAGACCGAGTTCAACAAACTGAACCTGAACTACACGCTGATGTCGAAGCGCAACCTGCTGGCATTAGTAAACGAGAAACTGGTTAGCGGTTGGGATGACCCCCGTATGCCGACCATCTGCGGTTTCCGCCGCCGTGGTTACAGTCCAGAGAGTATTGTGAGTTTTATCGACAAGATTGGCTATACCAAGATTGATGCCCTGAATGATATGGCTCTGTTAGAGAGTGCTGTACGTGATGACCTGAACAGCCGTGCCATTCGTGTTAGTGCCGTACTCGATCCTGTGAAGGTGGTGATTACCAACTATCCCGAAGGTCAGGTGGAGCAACTTACAGCCGTGAACAACCCTGAGAATGAAGCAGACGGCACCCACACCATCGAATTCAGCCGTGAACTTTGGATAGAGCGCGATGATTTTATGAAAGAGACTGAGAAGAAGTTTATGCGTCTGGCTCCAGGCAAGGAAGTCAGACTCAAGAACGCCTATATTATCAAATGTGACGAGGAGCATCCCTGCGATGAAGATGAAAACGGCAATGTGACCACCATCTATTGCACCTACGACCCAGAGTCGCGTAGTGGTCTGCCTGGTTCTAACCGCAAGATTAAGGGCAAGACCCTCCACTGGGTAAGTTGCGCCCACGCCGTCAAGGCTGAGGTGCGCCTCTACGACCGTCTGTGGAAGGTGGAGAACCCCCGTGACGAACTGGCTGCCATCCGCGAGGCCCAGAACTGCGACGCCGTTACTGCCATGAAACAGATGATCAATCCCAATTCACTGAACATTATCAAAGAGTGCTATGTGGAGCCATACGCTGCCACGATGAGGCCGCTCACCTATCTGCAGTTCCAGCGCATCGGTTACTTCACACCCGACTCGGACACCACACCAGAACATCCTGTCTTCAATAAGACGGTTGGTCTCAAAGTTTGAGTTGTATGACTGACGATACGGCCTATTTCAAGAGTGAGGAATTCTTAGAAATCCTTCAGCAGTATGAGGATTCGGTGAAGTCAGGGCATCCCATTTACATGGATGCCGATGACATGGCCAGTATTGCTGATTACTATCACTACTACGGTAGGATTGAGGAGGCCGACAACGTGATAGATCAGGCTCTGCAATATTGTCCAGAGGCTGTTGCGCCCCTACTCTATAAGGCCAGAGAAGCCCTGTCAGTAAAGGACTTCAACCTGGCCTGTGCCTATGCAGAGCGCATACGTCCTTCCGACGAGGTGGAATACCTATACCTGAAAGGCGAGATCCTGATTTGCGAAGGGAAAACGGAAGAAGCCGATGACCTGTTTCGCCAGCATTACAAGGAAGTGCCACCCGACGAACTGATGGACTATGTCTACGACGTGGCTAACCTGTTTTCCGAATACGATCAGCATGATAAGGCCTTCCAATGGATAGCGCGCTCACGGGGTGACGACTCTGATGACTTCAAGGAACTGATGGCTCACACTCTGTTCGAACTGGGAAAGTACAAGGACAGCGAACGGATTATCAACGAACTCATTGACCACAATCCCTTCTCGAAGAGATACTGGAATTCACTGGCCAATGCACAGTTCATGAATGAGGACTACGGTGCCTCCATCACCAGCAGCGAATACGCCATCGCCATCGATCCCAACGACCCAGAGAGCATCTTGTCGAAAGCCAATGGCCTACTCAGGCTGGAAAACTACGAGGAAGCGCTGACCTACTTTGAGCGTTATAATGCCCTCATCGATGACGATGAATTCGGCCATCTACACCAGGCCACCTGTCTGATAAGCCTGGGACGTATGGATGAGGCTATCGGACGCCTGCGGAAAGCGGCAGAGGTAGCGCCTCCTGATTCTCAGTATCTGCCAGAGATTTATCAGGAAATGGCATTCGTATACAGCGAACTGAAGATGCCAGAAACGGCAATCTACTATATCAACAAGACAAAATACTTGGATTGCAACCACAATGACATGGAGGTGATTCGCGGTCATATCCTATTGGCCAACAATCGTTTGGATGAGGCAGGAGAAGCCTTTGAGCATGCCCTTAGCGACTCAGGCAATGCCCCAAAGACCATGTTACGTATCATCGTATCGTTGTATGACAACCAGCACCTGAACGACACCTACAGGCTCTTTAAAAAATACTTCGACTATGTAGGTGACGACTGGAACGAGGGCTATTCATATATGGCACTCTGTTGTAAGGACATGCACAAGGCAGAGGAGTTCCTCCACTATCTGGAACTGGCAACGAAGAAGAATCCAAAGGAGGCCAAGTTCGTGCTAGGCCATCTGTTCCCCAAAGACCTGCCTGTCAACGAATATCTAGATTATATTAGAAACAAAATAAAATAAGGAATAGTTACTATGTTTGCAGACGCTAACGATAGAGTAAGACAGGAGAGACACCGCTCTCGGGGGCTGCGAGCCCCCTGCCGTGAGGCACCCCCTCGGTGTTTTTCATAGTTTTCTGAGCAAAAAGTTGGTACGATAATAATT
>JAFZNI010000180.1 GCA_017551005.1 Prevotella sp. | reverse complement strand
TGTCAGTGCCCTTCGGACTGGCTGGCTGTTTCCTCTTCACGATGATCTTCGGCCATGCCAACGACATCTACATGCAGATCTCACTGATCATGCTGATCGGTCTGTTGGCGAAGAACGCCATCCTGATTGTGCAGTTCGCCCTGGAGCGTCGTGAGACGGGTATGGCCATCTCGTGGTCGGCTGTCTTAGGTGCTGCCGCACGTCTGCGCCCGATCCTGATGACGTCATTGGCTATGGTCATCGGTCTGCTGCCGATGATGTTCGCCACAGGTGTGGGTAAGAATGGTAACCAGACGCTCGGTGCCGCTGCCGTGGGCGGTATGCTCATCGGTACGCTGTTGCAGATCTTCGTGGTGCCTACGCTCTTCGTCATCTTCCAGTCGTTGCAGGAGAAGTTCCGTCCGATGAAGTTTGAGGACGAGGAGAATCCTGAGGTGGCTGCCGAACTGGCTCAGTATGCACATTCTAAACCCGTAGATTATGAATTGGAATAATGCACAATTCACAATGCACAATTCACAATTAAAGAATATGAGATATGAGATTAAATAAGGTGATAAATATAACAAGGCGCAGCCAATTATGCATGATGCATTGTGCATTGTGCATTGTAGCAGCAATGCTGCTAACAGGTTGCGGACTCTATAACAAGTACGAGCGTCCGGAGGTGCAGGCCGACGGTATCGTGCGCGACCCGGTGTCGCTCACCGATACGCTCGCAGTCAGCGATACCACGTCATTCGGCAACATGCCATGGCGTAGTGTCTTCATTGATCCGCAGTTGCAGGCACTCATCCAACAGGGTCTCGACAATAATCCAGACCTGTTGAATGCTGCCCTGAATGTCGATATGATCAATCAGGCGCTGAAGATTGCGAAACTCGCCTTCCTGCCTTCTGTGGTACTCTCGCCGCAAGGCACCCTGTCGTCGTTCGACGGGGCTACCCCCACCAAGGCTTACTCACTGCCTGTGTCGGCATCGTGGAATGTCGACCTCTTCGGCAATCTGCTCAGCGTGAAGCGCTCTGCCCAGATGCAACTCATTGCCACCAAGGACTATCAGACGGTGGTGAAGACCAATGTCATCTCTGGCATCGCCAACCTCTATTACACCCTGCTGATGCTCGACCGTCAGGTGGAGATCATCACAGACATGGAGGGCTTGACGAAGGAGACATGGGAGAAGATGCAGTTCATGCACGAAAACCGCATCGGCTACCGTTCTACGGCTGTACAGAGTGCTGAGGCCGCCTACTATCAGGTGCAGGCACAGAAGGTGGACCTGATCCGTCAGACCCGTGAGATTGAGAATTCCCTCTCACTGCTGCTCGGACAGCCTGGACAGACCATTCAGCGTGGTCGTTTTGATGGACAGAGCCTGCCTACGGAACTCTCTACGGGCGTGGGTGTCCAGATGCTCAACAACCGTGCCGACGTACACTCTTACGAGATGGCACTGGCGCAGTGCTTCTACGATGTGGAGACGGCTCGTAGTCGTTTTTATCCGAGCATCACCATCACGGGAACGGCTGCCTTTACCAACAATAACGGCTTGGTGAACCCTGGTAAGATGCTCCTTTCGGCAGTGGGTAGTCTGGTGCAGCCTATCTTCCAGCACGGTCAGATTGTGGCTGGTCTGAAGGTGGCGCAAGACAAGTATGAGCAGGCCTTCAACAACTGGCAGAATGCCATCTACAAGGCTGGCAATGAGGTGTCGAACGCCCTCGTGTCATACAACTCCTACGCTGAGAAGGCAGAACTTGATGGCAAGCGCGTCGGTGTGTTGAAACAGAATGTCGAGGATACGAAGAAGTTGATGGAGTCATCCAGCAACACGACTTACCTCGAGGTCATCTCTGCCCAGAGCAGCCTGCTCAATGCCGAGATCAGCGAGGTGCAGGATCAGTTCTATAAGATGCAGTCAGTAGTTAACTTGTACCAGGCCTTAGGCGGAGGTGCAAAATAAAGACCTACCCCTGACCCCTCCCTGTATGGAGGGGAATAATTACCAATAAAACAACGATGATTATGGATAAAATACAAAATACAAATGTATCTACTCCCCTCTCTCAAAGGGAGGGGCTGGGGGGTGGGTCTGCCTATATTAGCCCAAAGGCGAAGATCGGCAACAACTGTAAGATATTCCCCTTCGTGTATATCGAGGACGATGTGGAGATTGGCGACAACTGCATCATCTTCCCCTTCGTCAGCATCTGCGACGGCTCGCGTATCGGTAATAACAACAAGATCCATCAGGGCTCTGTCATTGCCGCCCTGCCGCAGGATTTCAACTTCCGTGGCGAGAAGTCGTATGTCGAGATTGGTGATAACAACGTGATCCGTGAGAATGTGGTTATCAACCGTGGTACCCATCGTGATGGTGTGACGAAGATTGGCAACAATAACTTCCTCCTGGAAGGTACGCACATCAGCCACGATACTGTGGTGGGCGACCACTGCGTGTTTGGTTATGGTGTGAAGATTGCAGGTGACTGCGAGATTCACAATGGTGCCATCTTCTCCAGTTCGGTCATTCAGAATGCCAACACCCGCGTGGGACGTCTGGCGATGGTTCAGGCCGGCACCACCTTCTCTCAGGATGTGCCTCCCTTTGTTGTGGCTGGTGGCAAACCCATCGAGTATGGTGGTCCAAACACGACGATGATGAACAATGCTGGTATCGACGAGAAGGTGCAGAAGCACATCGCCAATGCCTATCGTCTGCTCTTCCACGGAAAGACGAGCACCTTCGATGTTATCAAACAGATCAAAGAGCAGGTGCCTGACAGTCCTGAGATACGGACCATCCTTGAGTTCCTCGAGAACTCACGAGGCATTATGTGTAAGTAAATGATAAAGCCCCGCCGACAAGGCGAGGCTTTATTGTTAGTAGGACGCGGTGCAGGGGATGCCTGCGGCAATGACGCGGTCGCGGATGGCATCGAGTTGTTCGTGGGTGGCCTTGAGCAGACCTTGGGCGGGTGTCTCACGGTCGATGGTGTAGATCATCACCTGTTGCGGTTTGATGGCCTTCACGGCCTCCAGCCAAGGATCCACATATTCCTCGCCGGTGTTATCAACGGATCCCATTGACCATTGACCATTGACCATTGACCATTTTGTCGTGCCACGCATGAACATGGTCTGTATGATGACATGTCCATGGAAGGCTTTCAGGCGTTCGATGATGGCGTTGACATCGTAAGGGCTGTTGGGACGGTCCACCTTATTTATATATATAGGGTCGATGGTGTCGAGTTTCAGGATGTTGTTGTCCACCCGCATCAAGGCATCGTGTACGGTCTGACGGTGGATCATCGTGGCATTGCTCAGCACGGACACTTTTGCCTTCGGACAATACTGATTGCGCAGACGGATGGTGTCGTCGATGATTTCTGCGAAGTGGGGATGACAGGTGGGCTCACCGTTTCCGGCAAAGGTCAGCACATCAGGCAGTTGCCCCTCAGCAACCATCTGACGGAGTTTTTCTTCAAGTTTGATGGCAACCTCCTCTCGTGTGGGCATCGGCAGGGTGGGACGGTGGTCTTCGTTGAAGCCGCACTCGCAGTAGATGCAGTTGAACGAACAGATCTTTCCGTCAGGCGGCAAAAGATTGATGCCTAACGAGATGCCCAGGCGACGGCTGTGTACAGGGCCGAAAATCGGCGATGGATAAATAATTGTACTCATACAGGGCGCAAAGGTACAAATAAATTAAGAATTAAGAAATTTAGTTAATTATTTGGATTTCCGTTTGAATTGTTGTACCTTTGCACCTCGATTACGTACGTATTTGAATAATTAATGAAAAAACGCAAGAAGAAAGCAGTGAGCACTGGCTTTCAGTCTGGCAGCCGTCGGGGTATGCAGTTGGTGACGCTGTGCATCAGTACAACGATGGTGCTGGTATTGCTGGGCTTGGTGGTACTCTCCGTGCTGACGTCGCGCAACCTGTCGGCGTGGGTAAAGGAGAACCTGACCGTTACCGTGATGCTCAGCGACGATGCGACTGTCAACGATGCCAAGCGTCTCTGCCGGAACCTCTATCATCGTCCGTTCTCCAAGAATATCGACTATGTGAGCAAGGAACAGGCCTTGAAGGAGCAGACAGCAGCGATGGGCTCCGACCCTTCGGAATTCTTAGGTGCCAACCCCTTTATGGCCACGTTGGAATTGCAGTTGAAGTCGGATTATGCCAACCGTGACTCCCTGATCTGGATCACTGAGGAATTGCGCAAGAACAACTTTGTGACAGATGTGGCCTATCAGGAGGATCTGATGGACAATGTGAACCGTAACCTGGCACGTATCAACATCGTGCTGCTGGTGCTGGCTCTGTTGCTGACATTCGTGTCGTTCGCCCTGATCAACAACACGGTGCGGCTGAGTGTCTATTCCCGTAGATTCTTGATTCATGTGGAGAAACTGGTGGGTGCCTCGTGGGGCTTCATCCGCAAGCCGTTCCTCAAACAGTCGTTATTGGTGGGTGTCATTGCTGCCATCCTCGCCATTGGGGTTCTCGGGTTGTGCTTCTATGGTCTCTATTATTATGAGCCCAATATCGTGAGCATCATCAACTGGCGAGAACTGACCATTACGGCAGTGGCTGTGCTGCTGTTTGGCATTGTCATCACGGCGATATGTTCGTGGATCTCCGTGAATCGTTTCCTGAAAATGCCCGCAGGCGATCTCTACAAAATCTAAAATGTTTTTTAAAATTGTAAATTGTAAATCGTTAAATTGTAAATCATATAGATGGATAAGAGAAATTTTGCATTTGACAAGGTGAATTTCATCCTGTTGGCAGTGGGGATGGCGATTGTTGTCATCGGTTTCCTGCTGATGACGGGAGCGGGTTCGAGCGATACTGTGTATGAGCCGGATATTTTCAGCGTGCGCCGTATCAAGGTGGCACCGATTGTATGTCTCTTTGGCTTCGTGTCGATGATCTATGCCGTAGTGCGTAAACCCAAGGATTGACTATGGATTGGATACAAGCATTGATATTAGGACTGGTTCAGGGACTTACGGAGTATCTGCCAGTCAGTTCGAGTGGTCATCTGACCATCCTTTCAACATTTTTCGGTATGGAGGGTGCCGACAGTCTGCAACTCACCGTTGCCGTGCATGTGGCTACCGTTCTGTCTACACTAGTCATTCTCTGGAAGGAGATTGACTGGATCCTGAAAGGACTGTTCAAGTTCGAGATGAATGCTGAGACAAAGTATGCGCTCAACATCATCGTGTCGATGATCCCTGTGGCCGTTGTAGGCTTCTTTTTCAAGGACAAGGTCGAGGAGGCTTTCGGCTCCGGCTTGCTCATTGTGGGCGTGATGCTCATCGTGACGGCTGTCCTGCTGATCTTCTCTTATTTCGCCAAACCCCGCCAGAAAGAGCATATCTCGCTGTGGGACGCTTTTGTCATTGGTGTGGCTCAGGCTTGTGCCGTATTGCCGGGTCTGTCCCGTTCGGGCTCTACCATTGCCACGGGTCTCATGCTGGGCGATAAGAAAGAGAAACTGGCACAGTTCTCATTCCTGATGGTGATTCCGCCGATACTCGGCGAGGCCCTGTTGGATATCGTCAAAGCCGCCAAAGGCGAAGAGGTGGTTAGCGAGGCCATCGGCATGTTCCCCCTCTGTGTGGGATTCCTGGCTGCCTTCCTGTCGGGCTGTTTCGCCTGTAAACTGATGATTAACCTTGTGAAAAAGGGTAAACTGCTTTACTTTGGCTACTACTGTGCCGCTGTGGGTGTTGCCATCCTTGTTTACCAGTTGACACGATGAACTTCAACGAGGGAGCCTTCATCTACATCAACAAGCCCTACCGCATGTCGAGTTTCGGAGCACTGGCGCATATCCGGTATCTCGTCTCAAAGCGGATCCACGTAAAGCGGGTGAAGATGGGACACGCAGGGACGCTCGACCCGTTGGCTACGGGCGTGCTGATCCTCTGTACAGGTAAGGCTACGAAGCAGATAGAGCAGTTGCAACTCCATACCAAGGAGTACACTGCC
>JAFZNI010000179.1 GCA_017551005.1 Prevotella sp. | reverse complement strand
GCTGCCTGCAGCATTCGACAACCGTCCGTTGACATTCGAGGAATTCCACGAGATGATCAATCAGGTGATTTATGTGAGTGCCACCCCTGCCGACTACGAACTGGCTGAGGCAGAGGGCATTGTGGTAGAACAGGTCATCCGCCCCACAGGTCTGCTCGACCCCGAGATCGAGGTGCGTAAGAGCGAGAACCAGATTGACGACCTGATGGATGAGATTCTGACGCGCAGTCACCGTGGAGAGCGCGTCCTGGTCACCACCCTCACCAAGCGCATGGCAGAGGAACTGACGGAATATCTGATGAACCACGGCATCCAGACCGCCTATATCCACAGCGACGTGGCGACGCTCGACAGAGTGAAGATCCTCTCAGACTTGCGACAGGGTGTCTACGATGTGCTGGTGGGCGTCAACCTGCTCCGCGAGGGACTTGACCTACCCGAGGTATCGTTGGTGGCCATCCTCGATGCCGATAAGGAGGGTTTCCTGCGCAGCCACCGTAGTCTGACGCAGACGGCAGGCCGTGCTGCCCGAAACGTGAACGGCAAGGTGATAATGTATGCCGACACCATCACCGCCTCCATGCAACTCACCATCGACGAGACCCAGCGCCGCCGCATGAAACAGATGCACTACAACGAGATGCATCACATCACGCCCAAGCAAATCATCAAGAACCTGAGCCTGAGCAATTTGCAGAAGGAGAACCGTGCCGACACCAAGGAACTGATACGAGGCATCGGCATAGCGGCAGAAAGCGGCGCCACAGGCAGCATGACCACCGCCGACCCGATCATTGAACACATGACCCGTCCGCAGATGGAGAAACTGATTGCTGAGACTACCCGTAAGATGAAAGAGGCCGCCAAGCAACTCGACTTCCTGCAAGCCGCCCAGTATCGTGATGAGATTATCCGCCTGCAAAAGGAACTGGAACTGAAATAGAAGTGAAAAGTGAGAAAGGAAAAGTGAAAAGTGCCTTGCGAATAGTTAAAAAAAGCAAGGTGGCTGCAAATTCTTCACTCTTCGCTCTTCACTCTTCACTTTTTTTCTTACTTTTGCACCCAATTAAAATAAATAAGGAAGAAATGAAACAGATTCTGATAGCCCTGCTGACGGTACTGCCCATGCTGGCCTCAGCACAAGACAACACTTGGGAGAGAATAGAACAGGAACCCGTCTCGGCGGAGAACAAAGACGCCAAGTATCTGGTGGAAGATGCCGTACCCGTTGTTGACGGAAAGGTATGCTGGAAGACAACCATCCAAACCCCGGGCAAGTCGGCTCAGCAGATTTACGACATCCTGCTGGCCCAGATGGAGAAGATGACGACAGAGCCGAATCAGGAGAAGAACAGCGTCGTAGCCATCAAGGACACCGAGAAGCATGAGATAGGAGCAGTCTACCACGAATGGCTCGTTTTCAAGAAAGCCGCCCTTTCGCTCGACCAGACCATCTTCAACTACCAACTCATCGTCGAATGCAGCGACGGCAAGGCAGATGTCAGGTTGACCCGCATCACTTATGACTATGACGTGGAGCGTGACCCTGTACGCTACGCAGCAGAGCAATGGATCACCGACAAATACTGTGTGAACAAGAAGCACACCAAACTCCTGCCACTATCCGGTAAGTTCCGTCGCAAGACCATTGACCGTAAGGACTTTATCTTCAACAAGTTCAATACCCTACTGAACGACGCAAAATGAATAAAGACAAAATTCGCAACTTGCTGAATCTCATCTTTATGATTGGAGCCGTCATTGGCGTGATCTGGTATCTCACCAAGGACAGGACCGTGGGTACATATATCATCCTGATATCCATGTGCTTTAAGATTGCCGAGTCGTCGTTGAGAATGATCAAGTAAACTGAGAATTGAGAATTGGAAATTGAGAATTATCATAAGGTAAAATCAATGTGGATGCTGAGGGTGGTAGGAATACTTATCACTTTTACCTTTTCACTTCTCACTTCTTCCGCCCAAGACAACCGTACATTCAATCAGATAGACGAAAACGGAAATGTCACACAGCGCTCAGACAACAGGAATTTCAACAAGAACAGCAACGACACCACCAAGAACAAGGATATACCCAAAGGCCACTATTCTTGGACGATTGACAGGAAATTCGGCGATGTCATTCCTGCCACCCCAGATACCTTACATCATCTGTTCTTGAACACCACGTTCAATACAGGCTTCTACGGCGAATACAACACCCTCGGCAGTAACTATACGGCTCGTCAGAACCGCATCTTTATTGACCGTCGGGAGAATAGTTCGTTCATCTTTACAGACCCCTATAGTTTCTTCTTCAAGCAGCCCGACGAGTTCCTCTTCATGAACACGCTCTCGCCCTATACGTGCGTCACCTACGATAATTGTGGTGACAATCTGAACGGCGAAGACCGCCTCAATGCCAAGTTTGCCGTGAATGCCAACAAGCGACTCGGTTTCGGCTTTGACCTGAGTTACGATTACGCCCGTGGCTATTTCAATAACCAGAGCATATCACATTTCAACGGAACCCTTTTCGGCTCGTATATCGGCGACCGATACCAGATGCACATCCTGCTCTCCACCAATCACCAGAAGGCTACAGAAAACGGCGGTATAACTAACGATGAGTATGTCACGCATCCCGAATCATTCCAGGATAAACTTGAAGAAAATGAGATCCCGACGGTACTCAGTCAGAACTGGAACCGCAACGACAACCAACACATTTTCCTCAGTCACCGTTACAACATAGGTTTCTACCGCAAAGTGAAGATGACTGAAGAAGAAATAAAAGCCCGTCAGTTTGCAGAGGAGTCGAAGAAAGAAAAGGAAAAAGAAAAGGATAAGAAGGACGGTCTGTCAAATGGGCGCGACGAGAAATCAACTGCACCCAAAGGGCGTCCGGCAGGAGCAACCATCGTGGGTAGTGAACCAAAAAGCAAGACAGACTCTCTTGCTGCCATTACCGATACGACCCGTATCCAAGTGGCAGGACAGGCCGCCATCGACAGCCTGAACCGCGCCCAGGCCATCCAGGACTCTATTGATGCCACGATGAAGAAAGAGTACGTTCCCGTCACCAGTTTTATCCACACATTGGAACTGCACAACTACACTCGTGCATACCAAGCCTATAATACCCCAGATGACTATTATCTGAACAGCAGTTATTACAACTGGGGACAGAAATACGGCAACGACTCCATCTACGACGAGACGAAACACCTACAAATCAAGAACACACTCGGCATTGCCCTGCTCGAAGGGTTCAATAAATATATGAAGGCTGGCCTAAAAGGATTCGTCACCCACGAACACAGGAATTACAAGATGCCCGACATGATTGAGAACACAGACTCTTCCTACCAGCGTTCTTGGAGCGAGAATAATATCAGCGTAGGCGGACTGATCAACAAGACACAGGGTAAGACTCTCCATTTCAAGACGCAGGTAGAGGCTTGGGTAATAGGAGAAGATGCCGGACAATTGAAACTCGACTTCGGCACAGACTTGAACTTCCCACTTTTCGGCGACACTGTCCATCTGGCAGCCAATGCCTATTTCCACCGACTGAACCCCACCTTCTACCAACGTAAATACCACTCTAAGTATATCTGGTGGGATCGTGATGACTTGTCGATGGAGACCCGAACCCGTATCGAAGGACTCTTCTCCTACGAGAAGACCGATACGAAACTGCGTGTGGCTGTGGAAGAAATACAGAACTACACCTATTTCGGCATGAATTATGATGCTACAACAACTGCTCGCACTAATATGACAGCAGGCATCTATCAGGAGTCGGGTAATATCAATATCCTTACGGCTCAATTGCATCAGAACCTCCGCCTGGGTCCCCTGAACTGGGAGAATATTGTGACCTATCAGAATGCCAGCAACAAAGATGCTATACCCCTACCCGCCTGGAACATTTTCTCCAACCTCTATCTGAAATTCAGGATTGCCAAGGTGCTCGATGTGGAACTCGGTGCGGACGCCACCTACTTCACAGAATACGACGCTCCTGACTTCTGTCCGATGATCAACCAATTTGCCATTCAGCAGAATAGTAAGAGTCGGGTGGAACTGGGTGGCTATCCCTTTGTTGATGTCTATGCCAACATGAAACTGAAAGGCGTGCGCTTCTTCATCATGATGAGTAATGTACTGGACGGCAAGGGCAATCACATGAAATTCCTCACCCCCCACTACCCCGTCAACGGCAGTGTCATTCATTTCGGTGTATCATGGCCATTCTTTAACTAGGAAATCTTAGGCTATCCTAGGCTTTCCTAGAGAGCCTATAATAGCAACAGCCCAACCACCACGCAAATCCCATAGATAAAGATATTCCGTGCAGTTTCCCCCAAACAGAGATTCAGCGCCTTACCTTTGTCAATGCGTTTGATTTTCAGATAGGTAAACACATGGAGGATGAAATAAATGAATGGTAGGAAGAACGCCAACGGATGACCGTTCATCCAGAAGGTGCCACCTAATATCATGGCGCCCACACCCACACCCAAATAGAGTTGCAAACCTGCCTTGGCACCTAAGCGCACAATGATGGTGTTCTTGCCTGCGTCCTTATCCGTATCACGATCACGGAAATTATTCACTATCAGCAGGGCATCAATCACCAGTCCACAGGCCAAAGAAGCAAGGAACACCTGCCACGTCACGGTGTGCAGTTGAAGATAATAGGAGATGCACACTGGTACCAGACCGAAGAACACGAGTACCAGCAGGTCGCCTAATCCCAAATAGGAGAAATGGGTGGTATAGAGAAAACAGAACACCACACAGAATATGCCGACCAGAATCATTTCCAGTCCTCCATACCAGACAAGGGGTAGTCCGATGAGACATGCCAGACAAGTGGTCAAGGCAATGGCCCGTTTCATCGAATCGAGTTTCACCCATCCCTGCGCACAAGCCCTCCGAGGTCCTAAGCGCGTCTCATTATTATCGGTTCCGTTGGCAAAGTCAAAAAAATCGTTGATGAAGTTCGCGTCAATCTGCATGGTAAAGGCAAAAAGCATGCATAATAAAGCAGCCGTCCAACTGAACACATCATCACCATACAGAGGTGCATCGGTATAAGCCAAAGCCACGCCAATCATCACGGGCACGGCTGCACCGGAGAGCGTCTTGGGACGGGCCGCCAACCACCACGCCTTCGGCGAATCGGTCTTGATTCTTGTTTCTTCTTTCATATTTTTCGTCATTTGCTTGCAAAAGTAAGGAATATTTTGTAATTTTGCAACAAATAAGCCAACTTTTTATGATCAGCAACGCCCCCAGCCTTGATTTAGTGGAGTTCATCGAGACCAAGATACTCCCCAAGTACACCGAGTTCGACCGTGCCCACAATCTGGAGCACGTCACCCGTGTCATCCGCCGTTCACTCGATCTGGTGAAGACCACCGGTGCCGATATCAACATGGTCTATGCCGTGGCCGCCTACCACGACCTCGGCATGTCGGGTCCCCGTGCCATCCACCACCTCACCGGCGGAAAGATACTCGCATCAGACAACCGGCTGAAGAAATGGTTTTCGACAGAACAGATCAAAATCATGAAGGAGGCCGTTGAGGATCACCGCGCCTCGGCCAGTCGTGCTCCCCGAAGTCTCTACGGGAAAATTATTGCCGAAGCCGATAGAGACATTGATGTAGAAGTGGTTATCCGTCGCACCATCCAATACGGTTTAAGTAACTATCCTGAACTTGATAAAGAAGGACATTGGAATCGCTTCAAGGAACACCTTGACAGCAAATATTCGGTCAACGGCTATATCCGCCTATGGTTGCCAAAGTCGCCCAATGAAAAGAATCTCAATGATTTGCGCAACCTGATTGCCGATCCACCACGGCTTCGCGAAACCTTTGAGCGCATCTTTGCTGAAGAAACTACCTGAGGTACATCCAATAGATATAGCCCAGCACAACAGCCAGTACAATCAACACGATTGACTTGATCAGGCATGTCGTTACCTTCTTGATGATCAGGAAAGCCACAATGATGGCCACCAATATAAAAATGTAATAGCCTATATTTGGTATTTGCATCTCCATCACTTAAACATTTTCTTAAACGCTGTTGGCAAGGGAGTTTCGAACTCCATCGGTTCACCTGTCACGGGGTGGTGGAAACACAACAGCCACGCATGCAGGCACAGGCGGTGAAGCGGATCGTCACCATTTCCGTATTTCACATCGCCACACACAGGATGACCCATATCTGCTGAGTGAACACGAATTTGGTTCTTGCGTCCTGTTTCCAGTTTAAACTCCACCAACGAGTGCTCCGCTGTACGGGCCAGTACATGCCAGTGGGTAATGGCATACTTACCACCATTGTCCACAGGCGACGAGTAAGTCACGTAGGCTTTGTTGTCTTTTAGCCAGTTCTCTATTGTGCCGTCATCCTGCATCACCTCACCAGAGCAAACAGCCACATATCGACGGTCATATACGATATCGTGCCAATGATGCTCCAATATCTGTTCCGTCTCCATGTCCTTAGCATAAACCATCAGACCACTGGTATCCCTGTCCAGCCGATGTACAACGTGAGCCGTACATTTCTGGCGTGATTTCTTGAAATAGTCATCAAGCACGGTCTTCACATTCAGGGTAGAATGACCTGCCGCCATCGAGAGAATACCCTCAGCCTTCTCCACTACAATCAGCCACTTGTCCTCGTACACAATCTTCACCCAACGACTCTTAAAGCCCTGTTGGTTGCGTTTGGTCTTACTGACAGCCACCTTCATGCCGCACTCCAAGGGAAAGTCGAACTGCGACATAACCTTACCGTTCACCTTGATGCCTCTACCTTGAAGTGTCGCCTTAATCTTCGACTTCGACTGCTGCACGTTCTGCAAAAGCCACTCCAATAGTGGTTTTGGCTCATCTACGACATAGTGGTCATACTCGCCCTCACGATTGAATCCGGCGTGGTATCTCATCGTTTTGACTTACGAGTTCAGATAATCTCAAACAGGTTGGTAAAGCCTGTCATATTGAACACCTGACGCAGATCATTGCTCAGACCGGAAATGCAGACACGGCTGCCTTTGGGCTTCGCTACTTTCAGCAGACCAAGGAACAAACGCAGTCCGCTCGATGAGATATACTCTAATTTGTTGCAGTCAAGCACAATGTCACGTCCATCACAATTGTAAAGCACTTGCATGTCTTTTTCTGTCTGTACTGCTGCTGCCGTATCAAGCCGTCCGAAGAAGGCCATTACGAGTTGGTTGTTTTCTTCTTTGAAAGTCGTCTTCATATTTCTGTTATTTAATTTGTTCGTTTTTTGGTGAGTGTAAGAATATTCCGGTTGCCTTCACGCCTGTATTCAGTACAATCCATATAGCGACGCATCAACATGATACCCAGGCCACCGATACTGCGTTCCTCTGCTGATAGCGTGGTGTCCACCTCGCCACGGGTAGTGGGATCAAAGGGTGCTCCATTGTCAGAGATGGTAACGACCAGTCCCTCTTCTCCAGCCACCGTTTCAATGCAGACATCGCCCTTGGTCCCTGGGGGATAGGCATAGTCCATCACATTCACCACGGCCTCCTCAATAGCAAGGTTCATCTGCATGGTCGTCGACATATCGAAGTTTGCAGCCTCGCAGGCAGCGTCCACGAACTCCGCCAACCGGGGAACCTCCTGCACATCATTAGGCAGAATGAGGCTGCTCCTTACGTCCTTTTGCCGTTTTTCTTCACTCATACTCATATCGAGTGCAAAGATAATGTAAATCGAGCGAAACACCAAAGTTTTTGCGATTTATTTTTATTTCGAAGATTCAACTCCAAAATGCAACTACGTCTGCAAAGGTAAGAAAAAAGTCTGAACAGGCGCCATGAATCCGAGTTTTTTTCTTGGTCTTGCATTAATTTTGTATTGTATTTGCTTTATTTGTTCTTCTGTATAG
>JAFZNI010000017.1 GCA_017551005.1 Prevotella sp. | reverse complement strand
CCCGCCTCTGGTAAGGTGCTCACCGGTGGTGTCGATGCCAATGCCTTGCAGAAGCCGAAGCGTTTCTTCGGTGCTGCCCGTAACATCGAGGGTGGCGGTTCGCTGACCATCATCGCTACGGCACTGGTGGATACTGGTTCTAAGATGGACGAGGTGATCTTCGAGGAATTCAAGGGTACTGGTAACTCCGAGATCCAACTCAACCGTTCGCTCTCCAACAAGCGTATCTTCCCAGCCATCGATCTGGTATTGTCTTCTACCCGTCGCGACGATCTGCTGCATGATCAGACCACGCTCAACCGCATGTGGATCATCCGTAAGTTCATCGCAGAGATGAACCCGGTAGAGGCCATGAACACCATCCGCGACCGTCTGGTCAATACCCACGATAACGAGGAGTTCCTTATGTCGATGAACGGATAATTTGTGGGGGCGCAAAAGCCGCCCCCTTGTGAGTTCACCAAATCTTTACGCGGCCTTCAGGAGCGACGTACAGTTTATCGGTAGGCTTGACGTTGTAGAGGCGATACCAGTCGTCCTGCAGGCGCATCATGCCGTTCACGCGGTTGTGATTGGCAGAGTGGTTGTCATTTTTATAATAATATTCCAATAGTGATTTGTCGAGTTCTTCTTCGCCCTTCCACAGATGTGCAAACGAGAGGAAGAACTTCTTGATCTGCTCGTCAAACTGTATACCCTTAAAGCCCTGATCGGTGAGTCGCTGCTTGTAACACTCCAGGGCCAGTTCCTGACCACCGTAGTCGGCCATGTTTTCTGTGAGCGTGTTTGCACCGTCGGCCATGAGACCCGGATAGACTTCCAACTGGTTGAAGAGGTCGATCATAATCTGCTGTTTGGCTTGGAAGGCTTCCAGATCGGCAGGAGCCCACCAGTTGCGATAATAGCCGTTTTCGTCAAATTGTGCACCACTGTCATCAAAGCCGTGACAGAACTCATGGCCGAAGGTGGTGGTGACGGCGTAGGCCGTAGCCTCGCTCAGGTCGTTGTTGAAACGTGGCTTGGTAATCCATGAAGGGAGAATGACAAGCGAGTTGGTAGTGGACAAATAGAAGGCATTGTCGGTGGTGAACTGCGAAATGCTGGCCCAAAGGTCCCAGCCCAGTTCGTCGGCATCCTTGCCACGTATGCTACTAATGGTCTGTACGGCATTCTGACGCAGTTGGGTGACGGTAGCCAACAGGACGTCGCCTTCAACCTCGGGTGTCAGTTTTTCGTTCCACTGGTCGGGATAGCCGATATAGAACGTCATGGCCTCGGCCTTCCTGCGTGCTTCAGCCTTCGTGGAAGCGCTCATCCAGTCGAGATTGTCGACGCGACGGATGAAGTTCTGACGCATCTGCTCCATGATGTCCTGACACTGCTGCTTGCAGATGTTTTCCTTGCCATAACTCTCGGTCAGCAGACGATACTTATAATACTTGTTATAGCGCAGCGCACTGCTCAACATGTCCAAGGGTTTAGCCTGCTTGTTGATGCTGGGAACGAAAGGCAGGTCCTGCGCTAATACGTTGTAGATCATGTAGTCGCGGAAGGCTTCTACATTCGACGGATTCTGGGCAACGTCGGCAAAGAGAACTAACAGTTGACCAATTCCTGCTGTGGCTATTAAAACTTCTTGTTCTTTCAGTTCCTCGTCGGCGATACCCATCAGTTTCATGACTTCATCCATCTTCTGATCGTCTTCCTTAGCCCTGGTGCGACATGTGACAGGTACTGGCTGAGGATGGCGCGCCATCTCATACAGATAATTATAGGCTTGCATTTCGAAATTTTCGACATCAATGGCATTTTCGGTAATCTGGGCGATACGCTCCTGAGAAAAGCCAAAGGCATCGAGATGAGTGCAATAGGCGGTGACGACGCTGCCAAGCGACGTACTGTCCTTTAGGGCGGCAAATCTCGTCACCTCTTGCGTCATAGCGCCCGCGGTAATAATATTGACACCCTTCTTGCCGACATTGGCATAAGGAATCAGACGGAACAGGGGACTATAGCCCAACGACTGGAGGGCTTCAAAGGCAGTGAACAGTTGGTCGGCTGTTGTCACCTGTTCCAGCATCTGCAGACGCTCGCTGAGCAGCGCCTTGTTCTTGCTGTCGTCGTTCAACGTCTGGGCCACCTGACTACGTAGCGTCACCATAACGGGGTCGGTGCTGGTTTCCAGCATGTCATCTAACAAAAGCGCCATTTCATTCTGAATCTGCTTGGTGATAGACGGTGAGGGGTTGCTGCTGTTGAACCACTGTCCGAGGGCATACTTGTAGAAGTCGTCGCCAGGACGTACCGAATTGTCAATCTCGCTGTCGTAGGTAAATGGTTTGTCGTCCGTGACAACTACGGGCATGTCTTCGACGGCACACGATGCGAGGGTTAACACGATTGGCAGGGCTACCAACCAAAAAAGTCTGAAAGTCTGTTTCATTGTGGTTATTTGTTAAAAGTTATACATAAATTCTAGTCGTTTTTAATTATTGTTCTACAATTGAACGATGCAAAGATACACAATTTTCCCCAAATAAAAAACAAAAAT